>NZ_JBANBJ010000004.1:0-251324 GCF_059803515.1 Bradyrhizobium sp. UFLA05-125
ATTGCTGCGAGGCGGAAGGACCCGTGACGAAGGTCTGCTTGTCGCAGGCACCACCTTCGTAGAGCGATCCATAGAAGTAGGGGATGTTGGCCTTGCGCACGATTGGCCGGATCGCCTCGCGCGACGAGCTGGTGAGACCGGCGAACAGCGCGCTCACGCGATCCCGCAGGATCACCGTGTTCGCGTACTGGGTATATTTGCTCAGCTCCGACTGCGCATCATAGCCGACAACCTCGATCGGCTTCCCGAGCACGCCGCCTTTGGCGTTGATGGTGTCGACGGCCAGCTTCAGGGCATTGTTCTGCTGAATACCGTAGATGTTCAGACCGCCGGTCAGGTCGAAAATGGCACCGATCTTCGTCTGGGCCTGGGCCTGCGCGCCGGCCAGCAGGGCAAGCGCCGCAGAAAGGTAGATACCTAAATAAGCGCGTCTCATGGTGTTCCGCTCCGATATTTTGAGCCGAGCACCAGCCTGGGATTAATTTTGTTCGCTAAAAACGCAAAAACGACGCGCCAAGACCAGATGCCCAGCTACGTCGTTGGAATTTTACGTGCGCGTCCTCGCACGGTGTCACCTGTAAATACTGCACGCCGACTTGTCAATGTGAAAAGAGCGCGCCCCTCGTTGAGCTTTGTGCCTGTTCAACGCGCTCATACCCAGTTGCCGGTCACTTATCACGCATTCTCCGAACGAGAGCCTCTAACGAGCGCACCGTCGACCGCCGAGCCGCAACACCTGGAATATCTTCGCGTACAGGGTGTTCACGTTGGATTTGCGCTGCTGGGCATTTGAAAGCGCTTTCACCGGTCGCTGACGCGAGCCCCGAACCGCCTGTTGCCGATCCCACCGAGAACCGCTGCCGTGAAGGCCCGCAACCCCGCCAGGCGAGCCGAGAACCGACGGCAGACTCCATTTGCAGCGTGCGACTAACAAACCACGCTCAAAGCCTGGCGAACTGAGCCATCGTGCTGTCGAACACCCGCTTCGCCATCTCGTCGAGACCCAGCTTGCGGTGGCGCGCCGACAGAATCTCGGTCCCATAGACGCCCCTGTAACCGGCTGCGCGGATTTCGCGAAGGAATGCGGGAACGTCCAATTCACCCTCGCCACAGAGTTCGCGATGATGAATCGTATCTTCCCACATATCGTCGATGGGCGGTACTTTCAAAGCATCATCTACCTCAACCGCCTTGATATAGCGCGAGGGGATTTTCCGGATATCGGCATAGGGAATGTTCCCGCGCGCGATATGCCAGATGTCGACCAGAAGCCCCCCATTTGGCTGATCGGCGGCGCTCACGATGGCCAAGCCCGTTTCAATGGTCCGCACGTTCGACCACGGCATGATTTCGAGGACGATATCGGCTCCATAGACGGCGGCCTGCTCGCAAAGCTTTGCAAACTCGTCAGCCATGCGCGGAACGTCCGCATGCGTTTCGTGGAATCCGGGACCGACCTTGATATCTCGCATCCCCAATTCTGCTGCGACCTCGAACAGTTGCCGGCGGAACTTGTCCGATTCCACTCGCTTCGCGTCATTCCTGTACCAGTCGAGCAGAAACTCGATTTCCAGATACTTCATTCCGTTGGATTGAAGAATGCGCTTCATTTCTGAAAACCCAATTCGGCTTTCTGTCGCCATCGTGTCTTCGTAGTGAAGACCAAAACCCTTGAACCCGGCGCGCGCTGCCGCCTCCACCCTGTCTTTGAACGGGAATGGGCTGGTCTCAGTCGGCCCCAGCGGGTAAACATCGCCCGAAAGCGCGAAATACGAGATCAGAAGCTCTACGTCGTCAGCCACGGCAAAATCCTCGCGCAAGTTCTAGCGGAAAAGTCAGGTTATGGCAGCCAACGGACCACCAGCTGCCGCTCTGATATCATGACACCAGCCGACATAAAGTGGGCGCCACAGGAAACACTTTTGCGAATTGCGCAAGTAAAAGTCCTCTCGTCGCGTTATCGCGAGAAGCCACCATTGTTGCGCGATTGAGAGGTATGCCGCGGTCATCATGTGCGCTGCCTCGGCAGCGCTCTGCATGAACGCCACGCCGACAGCGAAAATTCAACGACGAAAGCGTCGCGACCGGCTTGATGGGTCACGTCCATCCACGAAGCGGGTCCAGATTTCTTCGTACTTGTGCTCTTGAAACCGCTCGACAAGGAAGTCGATGAATAGCCGGGTACGCGCCGGCAGCTGCGATTTTGTTGGGAAAGCGATGTTCATGGTCAGGCGCGGCAGGTCCCAGTCGTCCAGTACACGCACCAGGCGTCCTGAGTCCAGGTCGTCCTGGATAATGTAGGTCGGTTGCACAAGTATTCCCAACCCTCGCCGAGCGGCCGCGCAAATCAGTTGTCCATCATTGGTGTTGACCATCCCATCGACCTCGACTCTGACTTTGTCGTCACCTTTCGTGAAAGCTAGCTCGTTCCAGCTATCAGCTAACGTATGGAGAATGAGATCATGCCCGCGGAGATCCGCGGGATGCTGTGGAACTCCCCGCTTGCGAAGGTATTCAGGCGATGCCGCCAGCAGCCGACGCGTCTCCGCAAGCCGACGAATCTGGATCGAGCTGTCCGCTTCAACCCGCCGCGTTCTGATCGCCAGATCCAGGCCGTTTTCGATAATGTCGTAGTATCTGTTCGAAGAGACGACCTCGACGCGCACCTCCGGGTAACGAGCGCGAAACTGCTCGACCACGGGCATCAGGTGCAAGAGACAGAAGGAAAGAGATGCTCCCACGCGCAACCGACCGGTCGGAGCCAGCACGCCCGCAGTAACGTTGGCTTCCGCCTCCTGGAGGCTCGTCAGCACGTGACACACATCTTCATAGA
Source organism: Bradyrhizobium sp. UFLA05-125 (assembly GCF_059803515.1). Lineage (NCBI taxonomy): Bacteria > Pseudomonadati > Pseudomonadota > Alphaproteobacteria > Hyphomicrobiales > Nitrobacteraceae > Bradyrhizobium > Bradyrhizobium sp. UFLA05-125. The sequence goes on from NZ_JBANBJ010000004.1 coordinate 2,834, forward strand.
ATTGCTCGCCTTCGCTCGTGAGAGTGAGACGACGTGTGGACCGCTGCACCAACCGTATTCCAAGTCGGCTCTCAAGGTTCGTTAAATACCTGCTGATTCCCGAAATCGAAAGGCGCAGCCTATCCGCCGCCCTGGTCATGCTCTCACTGTCCGCGATCGCCACGAAGGCCTGCAGTTCCGTCCACCGGTCCATAGCTTTTTGCGTTTCCTGGGAGAGTGTTTTGTCGGCAGCAATCTTTATTCCTCAATCGGCAAATGCAATCTTTTTTTGCGAGCGCGGCTTTTCGATAGCCGACGCGACGCGATGAGAGGATTGAATGAGCTTGTCGAACGGTTCGCTGCCGCGCGAAAGAGAGCGCGTCAAACACATCGTCATGTGGAATCTACTCGGGTCTTCCGAGGAGGAGAAAGCAGCGTCGGTCACTGCGGTGAAGTCTCGCTTTGAACGATTGCGTGGGATTATCCCTGGCATGACTCATCTGGAGATCGGCGTGGATTTCAGCCGGGTCAACTACGCCTGCGATATCGTTCTCTACACAGAATTCGAGAGCCGCGAGGCGCTCACAGCGTACGCAACGCACCCCGCACACCTGAAGATTCGCGACGAGTTGGAAGGGGTGCGGATTGCGCGGCACCAGGTAGACTATGTTTCTGGATAAGGAAGCGAAATGCACTTCGCAGTTCATTGCCTCGATCACAATGAGGCGCTGCTGTTGCGGCTCGAGCATTACGGGGCGCACAAGCGATATCTGGCGGCTGGCGACGTTCGCACCGTGATTTCGGGTCCACTACTTGCCCCGGACGGCGAGACGATGATCGGCTCGCTTTTCGTTTTTGAGGCAGCAACATTGGCCGAAGTGGTGGCGTTTAATGCGAACGATCCGTTCGCGCGGGCAGGTGTGTGGGCCGAGGTGCAGATCCACCCCTTCAGCCTGCGTGTCGACAATCGGTCTTGAGTCATGTCCGATCTTCTACGGACCTTTGTCTACAGTCAGCATCCGTCCCGCGTGATCTTCGGGCGCGGTTCGGTCGCTCGTCTCCCGGAGGAGGTCGACAGGCTCGGGCTAAAGCGAGTTGTGGTTCTTTCCACGCCGCCGCAAGCGTCTGCCGCTGCCCATTTTTCCACGCAGCTCGCGGACAAGTTTGCTGCCGCGTTTTCTGGCGCGGCGATGCATACCCCCGTTGAGGTCACAGAAGCGGCTCTAACGCTCGTGCGAGAGCGCCAGGTCGATGGCCTCGTGGCCTTTGGCGGAGGATCCACCACAGGGTTAAGCAAGGCGCTGGCGCTGCGCACCGACCTGCCGCAGATCGTGGTTCCGACGACCTACGCCGGCTCGGAAATGACTCCCATCCTGGGCGAGACGGCAGCAGGGCAAAAGGTCACGCTCAAATCGCCGAAGGTTCTGCCCGAGGTCGTCATCTACGATGTCGACCTCACCATGTCCCTCCCCTCGTCGCTGTCTGCAACGAGCGGCATCAACGCCATGGCACACGCGGTCGAGGCACTTTATGCCGAAGACAGGAACCCGGTAATCGATCTTCTGGCGATAGACGCCATCGGCGCAATGTTTCGTGCCCTGCCGCGGATATCAGCCAACGGCCAAGATCAAGGCGCGCGAGCAGAAGCGCTTTATGGCGCCTGGCTTTGTGGCATGTGTCTGGGGTCGGTCGGCATGGCGCTGCATCACAAGCTGTGTCACGCCTTGGGCGGATCTTTCAATCTGCCGCACGCCGAGACGCACACCGTCATCTTACCGCATGCGCTTGCCTACAATGCCTCGGCTATCCCTGACGTGATCGCCAAACTGAAGACAGTCTTGACTACGGACGATCCTTCCCGCTCGTTATTCGAGCTCGCTCTCCGAGTGGGAGCACCGTGTGGTCTCAAGGACCTCGGTATGCCGGTCGATGGGATCGATAAGGCGACGGATTTGGTCTTGTCCAGCCCCTACGCAAATCCTCGGCGACCGGAGCGCGAAGCGATCCGGCGATTGTTGCAACGGGCCTATTCCGGACTGCCGCCAGTTATGGAGTGAGGAGAACGCCGTGGCTTCGATCACATTTGCACTTCCTGAAACAGTAATCGTCACCGGGACCGCGTCCGGGCTCGGTCGAGAGATTGCCGCCTTGCTGCTTGAATGCGGGGCGCAGGTGATCGGCGTTGATCTGGCATCTTCCGAGCTCAACGGGAGAGACCGTTTTGCTCAAGTCGTAGGCTCGGTCAGCGAGCAAGCGACGTGGGACCAGGTCACTGTACTGCTCGATGCATCCCGACCGGCGAGCCTTGGCCTCGCCACGTCGGCGGCGATCCTCAACACGGGTACTGTGCCCGATGCGTCGCCCGACCTCATTTCCCGAACGATGTCGGTCAATCTACTCGGTACCGCCCTGGCCATGGCGACGGTTATTCCAAGAATGGAGGCCGACGGCGGCGGCACGATAGTCGCGATCGCCTCCGTCAATGCCGCCGTGGCCGAACAGCAACTGGCGATCTACAATGCGTCGAAGGCAGCGGTGCGCCAACTTGCCCGCACAGCTGCGCTTGACCATGCCCGCACCGGCGTGCGGATCAACGTGCTTAGCCCCGGACCGATGAATGCAGGCCTATTCAAGCGGCATGTCGAGAGTGCCAGAGACGGCGGCAAGTTTCTTCAGACACGCGCAAACCGCCAGCCGCAGGGCCGCATCCTCGAGGCGCATGAGGTTGCACGGGCAGCTCTGTTCCTTCTGTCAACCGGTGCCGGGGCGATCCTGGGGGCGGACTTGATCGCCGACGGAGGCCTAACCGCAGGGTTTGACTTCAGGACCGGCGCGGAAGGTGCCTCAGTCTAATAAAATTGGGAGGAAAGGCGGATGGACACAGGATTGAAGAACCGGATTGCGGTCATTACCGGGGCCGCCAACGGTATCGGGCGCGCTGCGGCCTTGGCGTTCGCCCGCGAAGGCTCACACCTTGGGCTCCTTGATATTAATGCTGCCGAACTGGAGAGCCTTGCTGCCGAGGCGCGCGGACTCGGTGCAACCGTACATACCGCACAGACGGATCTGTCCACCGCTGAGGGCGTGTTGCTTGGGATGCGGTCGGTTCTATCGTCCTTCGAAAACCGGTTGGACATTCTCATCAACAACGTCGGCTCTGGCGCCATTCGCAGCTTCGATGATGTGACTGATCCTGACTGGGAAGCCACCCTCGCGCTAAATTTCATGAGTTATGTCCGTGCGATCCGCTGCGCACTTCCGATCCTGCGCGAGCGCGGTGGCGTGATCATCAACAACGCGTCAGATTTGGCCCGGCAGCCCGAGCCTGTGCCAATTGACTATTCTGTGTCGAAGGCAGCAATCCTGTCGCTGACGAAAGCGCTGGCACGCGCAGAAGGTCCACGCATCCGGGTCAATGCCGTTGCTCCTGGTCCGATCTGGACGCCGTTCTGGACCAAGCCAGGCGGCTTTGCCGAAACAATGGGCAAATACCACAAGATGGAGCCGCAGGCGGCCGTCGAGCATGAGATGAAGCTTCGCCAGCTCCCGCTGCAGCGACTTGGCACGCCTGACGAAGTGGCCAACGTAATCGTTTTCCTCGCCTCTGACCTGGCAAGCTTCGTTACATCCGCGGTGTGGGGTGTCGACGGTGGCTCAATCCGTTCGATCAATTGAACCACCAACGGCCACAAAGAAACACAGTACCAACCTCCTAAACCATCGCGGCATCCTGGGACACACAGGCGTATACCGCGACCAAACTGTGAGGACGCCACCTTGAAAGCTGCAAGATTTCACGCTCGGGAAGATGTGAGGATTGACGACATTCCCAAGCCCGAGGAACCTGGTCCGGACGAGGTTCTCGTCAAGAATCGCTACTGTGGGATTTGCGGAACCGATCTGCACGAGTACGCCGCCGGTCCAATCTTCATTTCATCAGCTCCGAACAGCTTTTCCGGCGCTTCTGTTCCGCAGATCCTTGGCCATGAATTCGGCGGCCGGATCGAGGCCGTCGGACGAGACGTGCGGCATTTGCGTCCGGGTGATCGTGTCGCGATTCAGCCGCATATGGGTCCACCCGACGGCTATTTCGGTACCCGCGGCCTGCATTTCCTCGGCACCAGAGGCGCAGCAACTGGGCTGACCTGGCCCTGGGGAGGCTTTGCAGAATATGCGGTGATGAAGGCTTATGCCACGATCAGGCTCCCCACCAGCCTGTCCTTTGAACAGGCGGCGATGGTCGAGCCAGCTGCCGTCGCAGTTACGGCTGTTGATCGGAGCGGACTAGAACCAGGCGGCTCGATCCTCATCACGGGCGGCGGCCCGATCGGGGCATTGACTGTCATGGCCGCGCACGCCGCCGGCGCTGGCCAGATTTTCCTCAGCGAACCGAACGCCGCACGCCGCAAGCGAGTTGAGGCGCTGGGGCTCCCTGTCATAACCATCGATCCTGCAGCCACTGATCTCACGACCGCCTTGCGCGCAAAGACCTTTGAAGGGCTCGGCTGCGATTCCGCGATCGAGTGTGCCGGCAATCCGCGCGCCATCGTCGACTGCGTCGCTGCCGTTCGCCCTCAAGGCACGGTCGTCCTCGTTGGGTTGACCAATGCGAAAGTGGAACTTTCGCCATTCGACTTGATCGTGCGAGACATCCGTGTTCAGGGATCGCTCTGCTATCCCACGACACTTTGGCCCCGCATCTACGCAATGATTGAAAGCGGCAAGTTGCCGGTCGCCAAACTGATCGACGCGATCATCCCGCTGAACGATCTCGTTGAGGAGGGCTTCAAGCCCCTGCTCGATCCGGCAGGAACGAAGATGAAGATTCTCGTGGATGTCGGCGTCGATTGACAGATGAGATGGACTGAAACAAGGGAGGTGACCCGCAGGGGTCACCTCCCTTCGTCGTCGGTGAGCGATCTCAAACTGATTTCAGCACAAAATCGAAGCTGGCTTTCCACCTCGTGTCCGCGCCCTCGAGAGGTTTGAAATCGACAACGAGGGATTCCTTGACCCCGAAAACCGCATCCGACTCGAGATAGGGATCTCCGGCGACGAAGATGTGCGTGCAGACCCGCTCGCAGCCGTCGGCTCCGACCAGAAAATGCATGTGTGCGGGCCGGTTGGGATGCCTGCCGACCGCCTTGAGCATCTGTCCCACTGGTCCGTCATGGGGGATTGGATAAGAAACCGGCTTGATGCCGCGAAAGCAGTACCGACCGTCCGGCCCGGTGCGGAAAATGCCGCGGTTGTTGAAGGGTGGCTGAATGTCCAGCTGCTGCACATCGTAGTAGCCCTCGTGGTTGTCCGACCACACGTCAAGCGAAGCGCCAGCAATTGGATTGCCGGACATATCCAAGACTCGCCCCTCAAAAAGGCAAGTCTCGCCTTGGCCGTCCAGGTTGATGGAATCGCCCATCGCCCGTTCTGGGGAGCCAGCTACGTGGAACGGACCCAGGACTGTGTTCTCGGTAGCGCCTGCCGGCCGCCGGTGATTGATGGCATCGACAAGCATTGATACGCCGAGAACATCAGACAGCAGAATGAACTCCTGCCGCACATCACTACACATTTGGCCCGTGCGAGTCAGGAATTCGATCGCTGTGAACCACTCTGCTTCATTGAGCTCCACATCGCGGATGAACGCGTGCAGATGCCTAACGAGAGACTCCATGACTTTCCGCAATCGCGGGTCAATGTCTGCGCCGAGGCGCCCACTAACGGCTTCAACGGAGTTGAACTCGTTCAGGTACTTGTTCATTTGCGAGCCTCTGCTCTGGACATTACGCTTCCCAAAGATTCGATGGGCTTAGACCGTTCCTCCCAAGGAAGATTCCAGCTGCGCAAGTTCCTGGCCTCCAGCCATGAGATTCTGAAGCTCGTCCGCCGAAATCTTCCCGCGATCCGCGGTGCCAAGCGTCTTGCCGCGATTGAGAACCGTGAATCGGTCCCCTACGGCCATCGCATGGCGGACGTTGTGAGTGATGAACACGACCCCAATGCCCTTCTTGCGAACCCGGTCGATGGTAGCGAGCACATTCGCGGTTTGGCGTACGCCGAGGGCCGATGTCGGTTCGTCAAGAATGAGAACTTTCGCGCCGAAAAAGACTGCCCGCGCGATCGCGACCGTCTGGCGTTCGCCTCCTGACAATGTACCGACCGCCTGCCCAGGCTCGCGCAGGTTGATGCCCATGTGCGACATCTCTTGCATGGCGACGCCATCTGCCATTTTGAAGTCGATTGTGCGGAAAGGCCAAATCCCCCGCTCTGGTTCGCGCCCCATCCAGAAATTCCGGCTAACGCTCATCAAGGGAATTACCGCGAGGTCCTGATAAACTGTCGCAATTCCGGCGGACATGGCATCGCGCGGGTTGGCAAAGTGAACTGGCTTGCCATTGACCTTCATTTCTCCGTGGGTCGGCGCATGAACGCCAGCCATCGTCTTGATGAAGGTTGATTTGCCTGCGCCGTTGTCCCCCAGCAGGCAGTGGCACTCGCCCGGCATCACATTGAAGGACACGCCGGACAGCGCAATGATGTGCCCGAAATGTTTCTGGATATCGACCATTTCGACGATCGGTACGGCCATCACCTTTCTCCCGTGATCAGTCGGCGGATATAGGTGTTTGCGATCACCGCTCCGAGAAGGATGCTGCCGAGAAAGACGCGGAAGAGTGAGCTTTCGACATTCGTGAAGAACAGTCCCTGCTGCACCACGCCGAATATCACCGCGCCCAACGCCGCGCCGATAACGGATCCATAGCCACCGGTCAGAAGCGCGCCGCCAATCACAACGCAGATAATGGCTTCGAACTCCTTCATCAGGCCTCGATCGGCTGCGGCAGATCCGAATTCGACCACTTGCTCGATGCCGAGCACTGCCGCGCAGAGGGAAGCGAACATGAACATGATGATTTTGACGCGAGTGACCGGCACACCGACGTAGCGCGCGGCCTGCGGATCGCCCCCCGTGGCGAAGATCCAGTTGCCAAACTTGGTTCGTGTGAGCAGCCATTGCCCGAAGATCAACAGACCGATTGCCCACACGATCAGCATGGGAACCCCATCCACGACTGGCTGTCCTGCGCGCGCCCCTCGGGCGAAAGTCGCGATGACGCCGTGATCGCCGAGCCAGTGAAACAAGCCGGTAAGGACCTTACCTCCGAAGAGTTTGGCCAAAGGATCATTCGCAGCAGCATCGCCCATGCCTGAAACGACCGTCTGGCGTGTCAACGAGATCGCGCTCCAGATCGTCAAGCCACGCAGAATGAACATGAACGCAAGCGTCACGATGAACGACGGCAGGCCGGTCCTGACGACGAGAATGCCATTGATCGCACCAAGCGCGCACGCAAGCACCAACGCAAGAAGGATCGACAGCCAGACCGGCAAACCCACAGCGATGGTGAGCAAAGCGAACGTCATGCCAGAAAAGCCCACCATAGAGCCGAGCGACAGATCAAATTCACCAGCGATCATCAAAAGGCAGACACCGACCGCCAGAACGACGAACTGAGCTGACACCGTGCTCCAGCTCATCGCGCCTTCAAGGGTGAACATTGCCGTTCCGCCCGCAAGCACGAAGAAGAACACGAAGACCGCGATCGTTCCACAGATGGCGCCAAGCTCCGGACGGATGATCGCTCGCCGGACTCTCGAGATTTCCTTTATTCGTTCATCTTTTGCCGCGGGCATTTGGTGGGCTGCTGCTTTTGAGGGCGTCGTCATGGTTCAGGATCCCAAAAGAGTGCGGGCTGCGACTGCTCGCAGCCCGCAAGTCACGGGAGGATCAGCGATACTTACCGGCCAGGGATTCGACCAACTGGATATTGTCCTTGGTGACGAAGCCTGGCCCCGACAGAACGGAATTCGCGGGAACCACGCCGTAGCGCAGGTTATTTGTCAGCGTAATGACCGACAGATAGCCCTGCAGGAACGGCTGTTGATCAATGGCGAAGTTAATCACGCCTTCCTTGATCGCTCTTGAGATGTCGGGATTGAGATCGAACGTGGCAAAGAAAATTCGTCCCGCCTGACCGTTCTCCTTCAAGGCTTTAATTGTTGGAATGGCCGTCATCGGCCCTAGCGTCAGAACTGCCTGCGTCTGAGCATTAGCGGCCAGGTAGGCCTTAACCCGGTTGGCGATTTCTGTCGCATCTGTCCCCGAGTCGATCATCTGCTTGCCGAGTTCGACACCGAGGCCGGTTGCAAAGCCTTTGCAGCGCTGCTCGCCGGCCACATTCGGGAAAAGACTGTTGACGCAGAGGAACGACTTGATGCCGGCGGCCTTCGCCTTCTCGCCAGCACCCTTGCCCGCTTCAAATTCGGGCTGGCCGATATGAAGAAGGGCGCCGAGCTTCTTCGACTGCTCGGCCGTTCCGGTGTTCATCGTCACGACCGGAATTCCCTTGTCGACCGCAGCGGATATCTGTCCACCGATGAGATCGAAATCGGGAATAGTGATGATGATTCCGTCCGGGGCCTCCGCAACCGTCTGCTGAATGATCCGCGCCATGTCGGCAAGGTCGCCCGTCGGCGGGTTACGAAACGTCACCGTGGAGCCGGTCTCTTTAGCTGCCAACGTGGCTGCGTTCTTCACGGTATTCCAGAAGGTTTCGCTGTCCGGCGAATGCTCAATCATGACGAATTTCTCGTCTTTCGCGGCGGCAGTCCCCGCCACCCCGAACGCCGCCACCGCAGAAAGAGCAGCGGAAATCAGTGTCAACTTCAGGCTATCGCGCATTCGGCTTCCTCCTTGATAACCGGCTTATCCCGGCATTGCTCTATGATCGACAGCACTCATCGGTGCTGCGGTCCCCTCTTCACGCTTATTCCATGTCGCGCACTGCGGGATAAACAAGGTCAATCGGGAAACACTCTTGCGCACAGCGCAAAAAGCTCGATGCCAACCTGCACGCGCAACGGTGTAGCTGAGTGCGACCGCTCTTGGCGCGAAGGCGCATCGTCGAAGACGTCGATCACGCCCGACGATTTGGTGGCTCTGTACCGGCCCTTCCATCGACGGCCGACGAGCCGAGGTTCGAACGATGTGGCCGGATTCCCGCGGACCGCATGCTGAATAGCGCACGAGCGGCCGACAAGCGGGCTAAAACTGTAAACTCCTGCGCAGCAAAGCCGTGTCTCACGCACGTGACGCCGCAACTGCTCTTTGCGCCACACACAACAGTGTTTCCCGGTCCACCCTCTTTATCCCAAACAACGCAATATCGGATAACCGCTCCCAAGAGGACGGTCGCACATCGATGACGCGTCCGAACAAAAGCAATCACACCGGCATAAGCCGTCAACAAGAGAGGAGCCCATGAATAAGACGCTGAAATTTACACTGGTCTCGACTGTGTTTGCCGCAATGGTGGCACTCGGGGCAACAGGTGCTGCGGCCGCAGATCCAACGATGAAGCTCGGCCTGTCGATGCCAACCCTGAACACGCCGTTCTTCACCGTCCTGGTCAACGCCGCCACCAACGAAGCCAAGGCTGTCGGTGGCAGCGTTGTGCAGACGACCAATGCGAACAGAGACGCAAGTCAACAAGTCACGGACTTCCGTAACCTCATTAATGCGGGAGCCAATGCCATTCTCGCAGGAGTCGTCGATCGCGCCGCCATCAAGCCGGCGCTCGACTTCGCAAAGAGCCGCAACGTGCCTGTAGTCATAGTCGATGACGAACCCTCGGCAGGCGACGTCTACTCAGTCGTCCGTGCCGACAACGTGGCGATGGGCGCCCGGGCAGCCGAAGCACTCGCTGCCGCGATCAACGCAAGGAACGGCCAGGTCCTCGACATTACGGGCGCCTTGACCACAACGAACGGTCGTAACCGCAAGGATGGCTTCAACCAGGAATTCAGGAAGAAGGTTGCAGGTGTCGAAGTCATCGAACAGACGGCTAACTGGGACGGTCCCACCAGCGCAAACGTCGCTTTGACAGTGTTGAGCGGGACTCCCAACATCGTCGGCATCTACCTCGCTACGGACACGCTCTATTACGATCCAGTTGCATCGGCCCTCAAGTCGCGCGGGCGCCTGCTACCCGTTGGCCAACCCGGCCACATTCCCGTGGTTGCCATCGACGGCGGCTCTGGAGCTCTGAAGGCAATCCGCGACGGCTTTCTGGACGCGACTATATCGCAGCCCGTGACCGACTATGCCAAATACGGCGTGCACTACCTCTCCGCTGCCCTCAAAGGCGAGGCGATGAAGGCTGGTCCCACTGACCACAAGAGCACGGTGGTGCAGGACGGCTCTTACTACGTTGATGAGCTGCCCTCGCCGATCGTCACGAAGCAAAACGTCGATGATCCCAACCTGTGGGGCAACGGCCGATGATAACCGCGTCTCGCCCCGCTGCCCCCTCGACAACGGCGAACCCGCTCGCCGCCATCGTGCAGATCGACAGGGCCGTCAAGCGATTTGGGGAGACAGTCGCACTTAATGAACTGTCGCTCACGATCTCGCAGGGCGAGTCGCATGGCCTTGTTGGTCGCAACGGCGCTGGCAAATCGACACTTGTCTCGGTTCTCACAGGCTTGAGAGCCATTGATTCTGGCAGGTTCTTTGTGAACGGCAGTGCCCCGCCAGCACCCAGCGATCGCAACGCCTGGCGAGAGATCGTGTCCTGTGTCTATCAACACCGGACCCTGGTCCCCGACCTGAGCGTCGCGGAGAATCTCTACCTCGGACGGTATCAGGGCAAGCAGACGATCTCCTGGCACGCGTTGAACAAGAAGGCAGCCGCCGAGCTCGATAGCTGGAACATGCCTATCCTGCCGAACGCCAAAGTCAGAGATCTTGGCGTTGGCGAGGCCCAGATGGTCGAGATCGCACGCGCGCTCAGCCAAGGCTCTCGCTTCGTCATTCTCGATGAGCCAACAGCACAATTGATCGCCAGCGAGATCGACCAGTTGATGTTGCGTGTGAACGAACTCCGCCAGCGCGGGGTGACCTTCCTGTTTATTTCTCATCACCTCGATGAGATACCGCAGGTGTGCGACACGGTCACGGTGCTTCGTAACGGTCGTGATGTCCTGCACGGGGACGCGCAAAAGCTCACTACTGCCCAGATCGTAACTGCAATGGTGGGCGACGAGGCGACAGGCATCGCCCTGACCGCGAGCGAGCATGTAGCACGCGCTCCGCTACCGTCTGACGCGCCGGTCGTCCTGGAAGCGCACATCAAAGGCGCAGCGTGCAAGGATACATTCAACCTGTCGCTGCGAGCAGGTGAGGTTGTTGGCCTTGCCGGCCACTCTGGCTCGGGCACTCGCCACCTTGCTCTGGCCCTGGCTGGCCACAATTCGAACTGGACGGGTCAAATTCTTCTTAAGGGCGAGAAGGTACCGCGAGCCTGGAATCCTGGTACCGCAGTACGGACAGGCATCAGCCTGCTCCCAGAGGATCGCATCAAGACCGGCCTGGTCGGCTGCCTTTCCATCGAAGACAACATCACGCTTCCCAGTCTCAAAGCGTTCTCGAGACGTGTGCTCATCGACCGCAAGGCACGGCGTCAGTTTTCGGAAACGAACCGCAGAGACCTCGGGATCGCCTGTCATTCGGTCACCCAGAATGTGAGTGAGCTTAGCGGCGGCAATCAACAAAAGGTTCTGCTGGGTTCCGCCTTGAGTCCGAAACCGACCGTTTTGATTCTGCTGCATCCCACCGCGGGCGTCGACATTGCCTCCAAAGCCACGATCCTGGACATCGTCGAACAGCGCCGTCGGCAGGGTCTGGCCGTGATCCTTGTCAGCGATGAACCGGAAGAACTTGCGTTTTGTGACAGGGTCCAGGTTTGGGTTCGCGGCGAGAACGTCGCTGAGAGAAGCGGTATGAGCGAGGAAGAACTCGTTGCCGCGATGGAGGGTTTCAATCTGCCTTCGGAGAAATCATGAGCAACAGCACACATATCACCCCCCCGGCGCCGACCCTCACAGGCATCAGCGCTGCTCCGAACAGAAGGTCCGTCGGCAATTTGTTTCAGCCTGAATGGGCGATATTGCCGGTGTTGATCGTCGTTATCATCGTCGGCGCGATCTTGAATCCGGCCTTCCTCTCCTTTGACAACATCTACGGCGTCATGCAGCAAGCGAGCGAGCTAGGCGTCCTTACCATGGGCCTAACCCTCGTGCTGATCGCCGGTAAATTCGACCTGTCGCTGGAATCGACCTTTGGGCTCGCTCCAATGCTGGGTGTCTATTGTTTTCTCGACGTCAGCGGCGGCAGCATCGGGCTGACGAACTCGCCAACTTTGGCTCTATTGGCGATCTTCGCCTCTGGTGCCGTGATCGGCGCGTTGAATGGCGTCTTGGTGATATATCTTAGGTTCAACGCTTTCATCGCGACCTTGGCCACACTGATTTTGCTTCGCGGCATCAGCCTCGGTGTGACACACGGCCAGACGCTTTCCGAATTGCCAGCGATGCTGACTGCGCCGGGAGAGGCGAGCATCGGCAACGTGCCGCTGTCGTTCCTCATCGCCTTGAGCCTGCTCGTGATCCTCACGTTGTTTATGTCGCGTCACCGGATCGGGCGGATGCTTTATGCGGTCGGGGGCAATTCCCAGGCTGCGCGTGTAGCCGGAATCCCGGTAGAGCGTGTCCTCATGTGGGTCTTCATTACTGCCGGTGTATTGGCCGCCCTGGCAGGCCTTCTGCAGGCGGGCCGCATCGCCTCAATTCCATCATCGCTCGGGCAAAACCTGATCTTTAACGCCTTCGCAGCTGCCGTGCTCGGCGGCGTCAGCCTTAATGGCGGCCGTGGCACGATGCCTGGCGCCTGCGGCGGGGTACTATTACTCGTGCTCATCCAGGATGTGCTGGTCCTGTCCCAGGTTCCTGCTTACTGGATCAATGCCACGACCGGGGGAATTATCCTGGTTGCACTGCTCATCAGCAAGCTCAGTGGCGCAGACAAAGTTGCTTGAGGTCAATGACTGAGGCAATCGCGCATTTGATAGCGTACTGAATCGGCTCTCACCCGGGCCTGAATTGAGAGGGTAAGGCAATGCGTCTTGCAAACAAGGTAGCGCTGATTACTGGCGGCGCGCGTGGAATCGGTTTGGCAACTGTGAAGCTCTTTGCGAAGGAAGGCGCGAAAGTTCACGCTTGCGATCTCAGCTTCGACGAAGACGTGGCTATAGACGGTGTCGTTCGACATCGATTGGACGTAACCGACTTCGGCAATTGGCAAGCGGTCGTGCGTGAAATCATTGATCAAGATGGCCGCATCGATATTCTCTTCAACAACGCAGGCACCGTCCTGTCCTACGCAGGTATCGAGGAGATCTCCATCGAGGATTGGAACAAGGTCATCGCCGTTAACCAGACCGGACCATTTTACGGAATGAAGATCGTCATTCCGCATATGAAGACGATCGGTGGCGGGTCGATTATCAACACATCATCGATTTGGGGAATTGCTGGTGCGGCGGGTGTTGCAGCGTACGCCGCTTCCAAAGCAGCGGTCAGACATATGAGCAAGAATGCAGCCTTGACCTACGTCGGCGATGGCATTCGCGTCAACTCGATCCACCCCGGCATCATTCGAACGCCGATGATCGATGCGCAGGACGCTCAGATTACCGAATCGATCGTGAACATCACACCAATGAAGCGATTAGGAAAGCCAGAGGAAGTCGCCTATGGCGTGCTGTTCTTGGCGAGTGACGAATCCAGCTACATGACCGGAGCGGAGCTTGTAATCGACGGGGGTTACACCGCGCCGTAGCCAGCAATCGGACGGATCGCAGCGCGAACTGCGATCCAGCGAGCCAAAGGGTCCAAACATCAGTCGAGCGCGCCTGCGTCGGCCTTCGCAATTAGCTCATCGACGACCGCGCGAACCTTCGGGACCAGGTGCCTGGTCCTCGGCCATACGGCGTGAATCTCGACCGTTGCTTTAGAATAGCTTGTGAGGAGAGGAACGATCGCACCTTCGGCGATCGGTTTACGCACAAGTGAGGCAGGCATTTGTGAAAGTCCGCAGCCTGCGATCGTAGCAGCTACGATGGCATCGCCGTCGCCGACCTCATGCGTTGCTGGCGGCGTTACACGCATCAACTCCCCCTGTTCGTCGACAAAAGACCAGGTTGTGCCCCTTCTGTATCCGACGATGCAGTCATGCGATTGCACGTCGTTCGGATACATTGGACTACCATGAGCCTGAAGATAGCGCGGCGAGGCACATAGCAGCAGATTCTGTTCCGTTAACCGCCGTGAGATGAGGCTGCTAGAGTCACGCAGTTCTCCGAACCGGATCGAAAGATCAATCCCCTCTTCCACCGGATCGATAATTCGATCTGTGAAGGTCATCACCAGTCGCAAGGCTGGATACGCCTTGGCTATGTCGAGCAAGAGAGGAAGCAGAACAAGCCTGCCAAAGGCAGCCGGCATATCGATCCGTAACTTCCCGCTTGGCTTGCCATGCTTCGACGTTAATGCACGTTCCGCGTCGCCAATTTCGTCGAGCGCGTGAGAGCAGCTGGCAAAGTAGGCCGCGCCGTCAGGCGTTAAGCTAAGATGGCGGGTGGTCCGATAGAACAACTTTGCGCCCAGCCGCTCCTCGAGCCGGGCAACGCTCTTGCCGACGGCCGATTTTGTTATCCCGAGCTTTTGCGCGGCAATCGTGAAGCTTCCGGAGCGGGCGGCTTCTACGAATGCGGCAACCCCGGCCAATTGCTCCACATGTGCCAATTGGAGACTCCAAGTCTACTATGTTCGGACAACTGAGGCATTTTTCGCATCTTCATTCTACTGTAGCCTTGGCCTTCGTCGCAATCGCCCGCCAGGCGGGATGATGGGCAGAAACAAAAGCGACGTTAGTCGAGGGAGCACCCGGAGGAGACCATGGATCGGTGGAATGAAGTCGAGGTGTTTGTTCATGCCGCCGAACTCGGTAGCCTAACCCGGGCGGCGGAGCAGCTTGCCATTTCTACCTCTGCTGCAAGCCGTCATTTGCTGGCCCTGGAAGAGCGTCTCGACGCTCGCCTGGTCCATCGTACGACACGCCGTCTCCATCTAACTGAAGCGGGAGAGCAGTTCTTTCTGCGGGCCAAAGACCTCCTCTCGAACATGAGAGAGGCCGAAGCCTCCGTGAGCGAGACAGCCATTAACCCAACGGGTACTTTGCGCGTCACCGCTTCGCTGTCCTTCTGTCTGAGGCATCTCGCTCCGTTGATTCCAGAATTCACCCGCCAATATCCAAACATCTCCGTCGATATGGTCGCCGCCAATAGGTACTATGATCTAATCGACAATGGCATCGACCTCGCAATTCGTACCCGGCAATTCGAAGCGGATTCCTCGATAACGATACGAAAACTCGCTGAAACGCGCCGCCTGCTCGCGGCGTCCCCAGGTTATCTGGAAAAGCATGGTGAGCCGCAGACGCCCGCTGATCTCTCCCAACATAAATTCTTGCTCTACACGCTCGCCGACAAGCCATATGAATTTCGCCTTCGCAAGAATGGCGAGGTAGAAGTGGTGCCGGTGCGACCCTTGCTGTCAGCCAACGATGGCCAGATCATTCGCGCCGCCGCGCTTGACGGTCTCGGAATATTGGCGCAGCCAACTTACATTATCCACGACGATCTGAAAGCTGGACGGCTGGTCCGCGTACTGGACGACTGGGATCTTCCAAGGCTCACGATGAATATCGCGTTCCCAACCAAGGCACATCTTCCTGCCAAAGTGCGCCTCTTCATCGAGTTCCTGATCGCTCGTTTCCGGGAGGAAGACTACGAAAGGCACTGGAATGCGACTCAGCTCTCCAAAACACGTGAAGTATCCGACATAGGCGCGG
This sequence comes from Bradyrhizobium sp. UFLA05-125, assembly GCF_059803515.1. Taxonomy (NCBI): domain Bacteria; kingdom Pseudomonadati; phylum Pseudomonadota; class Alphaproteobacteria; order Hyphomicrobiales; family Nitrobacteraceae; genus Bradyrhizobium; species Bradyrhizobium sp. UFLA05-125. The sequence continues at coordinate 18,624 of NZ_JBANBJ010000004.1, forward strand.
CCCCTCTCCCTCAGACCGCGTCGCTGGACCACGCTTCAGCGACGGAGCTTTCGCATCACCGTGTTCAAGGTCGGGTTCGGCGTTTTCGTGGAGAAGTTACAGGAGTCGCACGCGATCGCAGACTGGCGGTCCAGCCAGACAAGCGCCGCTGTCCAGACCACGATCCGCTTCACCCTCAACGACCTGCCTGAGACAGCGCGGCAATTCCCTCTCCTGTCCTCTTGGAGGCAATCGTCAATGAAAGCAGAGAATGACAGTTTCACTTTACGATCTCAGCGTCTCCAGTTACTTGCAGACCTTGGGAGCCCTTGAAGGCATCTTGAGAAAGGGATTGGCTCACTTCCTGAAGATCGGAATCAATCCCGATTGCATCCTTCAAGAGCGGCTCTACGATGATATGGAGCCTTTCGCTTTTCAGGTGTGGAATACGGTGCACGCTTCGTTGGGCGCCATTCGAGGATTGAGAGAAGGCGCGTTCGGACCGCCGCCGCCCGCTCCGGAGGGTATGGACTTTGCCGGGCTGCAGAAAATTGTTGCTCAAGCACGAGGCGAAATGTTGCAGCTCCAGCGCGACGAGATCGAAACGCTGCAGGGCAAAGACGTCACCTACCGGCTACCGAGCAAGAATATCGTACTGCCATTTACAGCCGAAAGCTTCGTGCTCTCCTTTTCGCTACCCAACTTCTATTTCCATGCGACAACCGCCTACGACATCCTCCGACACAAAGGCGTGCCGTTGGGAAAACGCGATTTTCTCGGCAAGATGCTCATCAAGAGCTGAGAGATGGCAGACTTCTCATTTTTCCTGGAACATCTTTTGAGGTTCTGGGAAATTGATCAACACCCGCCGGAGCGGAGGCCGCAGTCACGAAGTGGGGAGCCTTGCTCCAGGAGGGCCTCATCAGGCTCCAGAGCGGCAGCTTTGCGCCAGGAACTGCCGTAGTTGGAGTCATCCGTAGCTTGTCACCGTAGCTACAAGCGAGCCCCTCTCCAACTCCGATTAAGAAGTTGATTCAACACAACCTGGATATCGCGGTTTGGGGGAGCCCCGTGAGCGATCACAGCCATTGGACAAGATGCTTCTCGCTCCAGTGAACCAGTTCGTTGCCGCTCCCTTGCCTCACGACGTTCTGCCATTCTGCACGCCATAGTGCGCCTGAATACTCTGTCAGCGGAAGGGAAGTGGAATGCCGACTTCCACCGCATTAAGCTCGGCCACAACTTTGGTTAGTCTCTGAATATGAAAGTAACTGGTAACAGCCCCCACCAAAACTACGCTGGGCTGCGCGATTGCACCCGGCCTCACTACTCCCACTCTATCATTTCGAACGACCCTTCGCCGTTGATTTGCAAGGACACATTTTCAAGCCTGACGGACAAATGCCGACGGTATACCCGCCGCAATTTTTTGGTCTTGAATTCACAGTAAACTTTGCGTGGCTGTGAGAGAAGGCTGTTTCGCCAACTATCGAAGTGAATTGATAGAGAATGAGCGCGTGTGCTTAGGAGCGACGGCTAGTCCGGCCTCCCCCTCTCCGTCCGATACCGTCAGCTACTCGTCGTCCAGAGCAAGTCTCGATCGCCGCGAACGTGAACGACAATTGCGACAATTGCATATTTCCGCTTTTCGGGGAGTCCTATTCGATGGATATGGACGAACCTGCCATTCAGCGCGGGGGCTTTGCACATGCCATCGTCTCGAAAGACTTCCTCAGGTGCTGAGGGCCGTTCCGGGCAGCAAGGTGGCCGTGACCTATTTCGAGTGATCGATGTCAGGCGACGAGAAGTCATCATTCCATGGCGCGTGATCGACAGCCCGGAATCGGCGGATGCCGAGGCTGCCGAGATCATGAAAACGCCGGTTCGTCGAGGTTCGAGTACCTCGATTTCCGGCGCGATTTATTTCGTGTGCAGCTGTTTGAAGAGAACCCCTACGCGGGGTTGCAGCGCGTCATCGATATTTCCGGCGATGGGCCGAACAACGACGGAGCCCCCGTAACCGGCGCGCGCGACGCTGCCCTGGAGAAAGGCATCATTATTAATGGCCTCCCGATCATGGTGAAGGAGCCATCCCTCTCGACCATGCACTGCTTGAGATCTCGCGTTTGAGCTACCGACGACCGGCACATCAGCGCTCGCAGTCCTCGTCGAGCAGGCCCGCAAGAGGACGTTTCGAGTTTGGACCGAGCAATCGCTGTTCCATCTCAAAGACGCGCTCAAGCGCCGCGGTTATACGGGATATCGTCCTTCAAGGAGTTCATGTCGAATTATCTCTTCCTTTAACTGATGCTCCGCCTCGAGATACAATTCCCGGTCTCTTCCTTGTGGCATGCCGACTTGTTCCCACAATTGGTAGGCGCGGCGCTCGACGTCCTCCTGTTTCGGACTTAGCATTTGCGCTCCTCCTGGCAAATGAGCGGCAACTGAGGGGCGTGCTCCTATCTGGCATGCTGTTGCGCGAATACCTGGAGCGCATCGATGATGTGCGACGAATGCGTCACGAAACCAAAGCACTTCTTAACGTTGAAGATAGTTGCTTCAACGCAGAAGGTCGGCGACGTCGTTGCGCAGCAGTCTTCGACCAGGAGGCAACCGTAGCCGAGGAAATTTGCGTCGGTGAGCGAATGCAGCACGCATTGATCGGTGTTGACACCGGCAAACAGGATCGTTTTCGTTCCGAGATTGCGCAGAATGCTATCTAGCGGCGTGTCCCAGAAGCCGCTGATCCGGTATTTGTCGACGTGAATGTCCTCGGGCTCCTGTTTCAATTCATCGACAACAGCCGCGGCCCAACTGTCCTTCTGCAACACTCGCGCGCCACTGCCCGGCAACGCCTCGCCAAGACCGATGCCGACGCCCTTTGGTTTGTACAGATGGAGCTGGTTGGGCGCCATGTTCTTGAGATCGGGCCGATTGCCCCAGTTCAGCCAGATGATGTGCACGCCGGCGTTCCTCAACACCGGGAGAAGCTTCTGTAGCGGCCCGATCGGCTCCCGATCGGGCGTGTGATCGACGCCCAGATGGTCGACCCATCCTCCCTTCGCGCAGAAGTCGTTCTGCATATCGACAACGATGAGAACGGTGCGGTGCAGGTCAACCGTCACCGTTTGAGGCTGCGCATCGATCGTAACCACTTTGGGCGGCGGCGGCGCCATCGCCATGTTGACGTTGTTGTTGTCGACCAGCCATTTGTAGCCTGGAGCAGATCCAAGAGGATTTGCGGTGCTGGGCGAAGCGGATTCCGCGGCCCTTGCTAAAGTGGAACTCGTCATCGGACCTTCCTCCCTTGCATATGCTTTCTTGAAGGCTATTACGATCAGCCGCCGCGTTCGAACGGAACGGTCAGGGCTGAGGGCTGTCTACTCTTTCCGACGAAGCCCGCGATGGCGATCAGCGCGAGCAAATATGGCAGCAACAACAGAAGCGCGACCGGCACATCAAGTTGCAGCGCCGGCACCAGGAACTGCAGCGCGGTCGCGAAGCCAAATAGCAGGCACGCCGCTAGCGTGTACCAGGGGTTCCAGCCGCCGAAGATCACGGCCGTGATCGCGAGATAGCCTGCTCCCTTGGTCATGTTCTCGGTAAACGTATTGCTGTCTGCAACTGACATGAACGCTCCACCGAGGCCTGCCAGGATGCCTGCGTACAGCACGCCGAGATAGCGCGTCCTCGTCACGCTGATGCCCGCCTTGTCCGCGGCGCGTGGATCCTCGCCGACCGCCCGCACCGCCAGCCCGAAGGATGTGTACTTCAGGAGCAGCCACGTCACGATGACGAACAGGATGCTGACATAGGCAAGGCCGGTCTGGTTGGCTAACGCTGGCCCGATCACCGGGATACTGGCGAGCCATGGCAGATTGAGCTGCGCGAATCCCGGAATCGGATCGCGCGACAGCGGCCCGAAGATCTCGCGGTAGAGAAACGTTGTTGTTCCCAGCGCCAGGATGTTGAACCCGATTCCGACCACGAGTTGATTGGCCCGCAACGTAACGCTCAGTACCGCCTGAACCCCCGCAACCGCGGTCGCGACCAGTACTCCGGCCGCCACGCCGGCGAGCGGCGAGCCAGTCGCCCATGACGCCAGCGCCGCGGTGAAGGCCGACATCAGCATCATGCCGTCGAGGCTGAGATTGAGGACACCGGCGCGCTCGCTCAGCATCTCGCCCGTTGCGGCGAATATGATCGGGACGGCGAGGCGAAGTCCGGAGCCGATGAACACAGCCATTTGTTCGTCAATCATCGGGGCACCTTCCGGTTGGTGAGGATCGCGGAGCCTGCAATGATGATGACGATCAGGCCCTGGCAGATCAGGACGACGGCAGATGGGACATGCGCCGAGATTTCCATGTTGATGGATCCCGATCGCAGGAAGCCGAACAGCAACGCGCCGATCACGACGCCGACGGCCGAGCCGCGCGACAGCAGGCCGACCACCAGGCCATCAAATCCGTAACCGGACGAGAAATCGCTCGTCAGATAGAACTGCTGGCCAAGAATCATGATCGCACCGCCGAGACCGCCAAGGCCGCCGGACACCGTCATCGCCAGGATGACGTAGAAGCTCGTCCGCAAGCCAGCGCGGCGTGAGGCCGTCGTATTCAGGCCGACGGCACGCAGTCGCAGGCCGAGCGTGCTGTGCTTGAGCACCAGCCACACCACGACGATCGCGATCGCCGCAATCAGCAATCCGATATGAAGCGGAGATCCGTTATCCGGGAAAAGCAGCGGCAGCTTGGTCGAATCCGGGATCTCCGGCGATTCCGGCAATGACGACACATCGCTGATCGGCTTGCGCAGCAGGTGGAAGGACTCGACGGACCAGTACACCAGAGGCAGCGCAATGAAGCTGAGCAGCAAAGTGCTAATGACCTCGTTGGTGCCGCGTGCGGCCTTGAGAAAGCCCGCCAGGCCGCCCCAAACGGCGCCGGCGGCCGTCCCCACGGCGAGCGGGACGGTGAACGCCAGTCCCAGCGGCAGGCCGCCGGCGCCATGCAGGGCCGCGGCCGTCGCGAACATGCCACCCATCGCGATCTGCCCCTCGCCTCCCACATTGGTCAGGTTGGCGCGGCTCGCAAAAATGAAGCCGAGGCCGACCAGCGCGAGGCTGATCGCGCGATTGATCGACGCACCGATGTTGAAATCGCTTCCCGCCATGCCGTCCCAGAAGGCTTCGACCGCCTCGGCGACCGACGCGCCGGTGGCAGCGATGATCAGCAGGCCGATCCCGAGCGCGATCACGGTCGACACCACCGGAACCAGCACCTGCAACGGCACGAAATCGAGTTTGGCGCCCTGCGCGACCCGCGCAAGCTTCGGATTTTTCATGACCATGGCGAACCTAGACATGCGCGTGCCCCGACATCATCGCCCCGATCGCCTCGCGGCTGAACGACCCGGCCGCAAGTTCGCCAACCAGCTTTCCGCGGTAGATCACCGCGATCCGATCCGACACCGCCATCAGCTCCTCGAGCTCGCTGGAGATCAAGAGCACTCCAAGTCCGTCATCGCGGGCGGCGCGGATGCGATTGTAAACGGCCTCGATCGCGCCAACGTCGAGCCCTCGCGTCGGCTGCGCCGCGAGCAGGAACACCAGCGGATCGAGCGAGAGCTCGCGTGCGAGCACCGCCTTCTGCTGATTTCCGCCGGAGAGGCTCGCCATCGAGACATCCGGGCTGCTTGCCCGCACGTCGAACTCGCGCATCATCGCCTCGGCCGCCTTGCGGCGCGCCGACTTGTCGAGCAGCCCGAAACGGCTGAACTTTCCGATCTCCCCGAGGAACAGATTCTCGGCGACCGACAATTCCTTGATGCAGGCCACCGCGTGGCGGTCCTCGGGAACGATGCCGACACCGGCGTCTGTGATCTCCTGCGGCGTGCAGCCGTTCACCCGCGCGCCGCCGACGACGATCGTGCCTTCGCTCTGCGAGGCGAGGCCAGCCAGGATCAGACCCAGTTCGGTCTGACCGTTGCCCTCCACGCCGGCGATCCCGACAATCTCTCCCGCACCGACCGACAGACTGAGGCCGTCGAGCCTCGCCACGCTGTGCGCATCGCGGTAGACGAGATCGAAGATCTCAAGCACCGTTTGACGCCGCCTCTGGGCCGGCGCAGGCTCCTGTATTGCCGGCACCTTGCCTTCGACGTCGATGGCCGCGGCGAGTACCGAACCAGCCGACTGAACATCGCGGCCGACCATGGAGCGCACCAGCGAGCGGATGTCCGCACCGGCCATCGCCACCGTCTCGACGATCCGGCCCTGCCGCAGCACGGTCGTGCGATCGGCCACCCGGCTGATTTCGCCGAGCTTGTGCGTCACCAGGATCACGGACTTTCCGCGCAACGCCACCTGGCGGCAGATCGCCAGCAACGAGTCGATCTCGCCCGGCTGCAGAACGGCGGTCGGCTCGTCGAGCACGAGCAGTTGCGGATCGCCAAGCAGGCACTTGATGATCTCGACCCGCTGCCGCTCGCCGACCGACAGATCCTCGATCAGCGCCTCGGGCGCGATTTCAAGCCCGTATTCCGCTGCAATCTGCTCCATCCGCACGGTGATATCTTGCGGCTTCAGGACCGCGTTGGCGCGGCCCAGCATGAGGTTCTCGGCCACGCTCATATTGGGCACCAGGCTGAAATGCTGGTGTACCATCACGACGCCGCGCTGGAGCGCTTCCGCCGGACCGCGGGGATGGAACGATTCTCCGCCCAGCGTCATCGTTCCGGCATCGGGCCGGTGCACCCCGAAGACCAGGTTGCACAAGGTCGATTTGCCGGCGCCGTTCTCGCCAAGCAGGCAGTGCACCTCGCCGCGCTCGATTCCTAACGAAACGTCGTCGAGCGCGGTGAAAGCGCCGAACCGCTTGGTCAGGCCAGACATTTCGAGAACAGCCACGGTCAACCCACCTTGACTTTGATCTTGTTCGACAGCAGATCGTCCTTGAGCTCCTTGATCTTCGCCTGGATCTCGGGCGTTGCGCCGGTACAGATCTCGATGTCGGCCGAACGCGGCCCCATGGCGAGACCGAACTGCTTGTATTCCGGGTGCCACGTCCCGGCGACAGCCTGGTCGATAGCGTACTCGACCATGAACCCGATGCCGCTGACCGTGTAGGCGATGTAGAGCGGGTTGTTGTCGGAGCAGTAGTTGGTATAGCTCCCAATCATCCTGGTTCCCTTCTCGCGCGCCGCCTGCTCCATTCCGCGCACGCCGAGATTGAGGATGTTGTAGTGAACGTCGGCGCCTTGCGCGATCGCGGCAAGGGTTGCTTCCTTTGCCTTGGCGACGTCGTCAAAGTCGCCTGTGTAGGTCACGAAGCTTTTTGTATCCGGCTTGACGTATTTGGCGCCGTTCGCGAATTCCGTTCCGGTGTTGACGATGGCCGGAATCTCGAGGCCGCCGACATAGCTCACCGCGCCGTTCTTCGACATCATCGCGGCGACCGCGCCGGCGATGAAACCGATCTGGGCCTGCAGCACGTCGTATTGCGCGACATTGTCTGTCGGCTGTCCCGTCGGGCCGACGATGGAAAACTTCACCTTCGGGAATCGCTTGGCGACCTTGAGCACCGACGCCTGGGTCTGCCCGGCAGCGCCGATCACCATATCGTTCTTGCTGGCAAGCGTGACGAGCGCCTGCTCCATGTCGGCGAACTTTACGTTCTCGATCGACGTGATCACGACCTTCTTGCCGTGGTGCTGCTCGGCCGCCTTCATGCCGTCATAGGCCGACTCCATCCAACCATGGTCGGCTCTCGACCCCGGAATGAGAATGCCGATGCGGAGCGGCTTTTCATCGGCGAAGGCGAGCCGACCTGACGATCCGATCCAGGCAACCGAAAGCAGGCCGGTCTGCAGAAATGCACGACGGGTACCGTTCATGTGTTTCCTCCTATTCGTTTCCGGTGTTGCCGCGGTTTTTATTGCGGCATTTTTTGTATCGGCGACGCGACCAGCGACCGCGCCGACGTCTTAGATTCGCAGCAGGGTCATTTCGCAGCCATCGTCGCGAACGCGCCGACGGCATCGACAAAGCACTTCATCGGCGCCTGCACGACGCCCGCGCCGATGATTCCCATGCCCGGCTCCTTGTGCGCAGTTGCGGTGTTGATGACCGGCCGCTTGCTCTCGTCCACGACCTTGCGGATATCGATACCGACCGGAGCGCCGATGAAGTCGAGCATTGGCAAGGTGAAGCCGGGGTTGCGGCCGATCGTGACGTGCGCCATCTCGCGCGAATAGCGCAGGGCGTCCTGCGGCGTGCCGCCGACGAACTGGACCATCGCGGGTGCCGCCGCCATTGCAAACGCGCCGAGCCCAGCGGTCTCGGTGATCGCGCTGTCGCCCATATCGGGATTGGCGTCCGCCTCGCTGAATCCGGGCAGGAACAGGCCGACCGGGATGTCGGCCGGCCCGACGAACCATTGCCCGTTCAGTCCGCTCACCCTGATGCCGACATTGACGCCGTTCCGCGCCATTGCCGTAACGATGCTGCTGAACGGCACGCCGTGCGCGGCATCCATGGTCGCCTTGCAGGCCGCCATCGACAGGCTCAGGAAGAACATGTCGTCCGCGCCGATCGTCCGTAGCGTCTCGTGGACGATGTCACGAGAGATCGAGGACTTGAGCAGCGATTCCGTGACGGCGCGATACAGCAGCAGGGTTGCGGCCGTGTTGCGGTTGTGGACGTCGTCGCCCATGTGCAGCGACTGCGACATCAACGGCTTCAACGGCAGCCCACCGTCAATGCCGACAACGGCGCCCTTCAGACATGGGGCCAGAACATTCTCGATGAGCTTGAGGCCTTCTATCACCTCCGGAGCGAAAGCGCCGAAACGCAGTGTTTTGGCACCGCCCGATTCCATCATCGGTGCATAGGCGCGGTTCCCTGTGTTCTTGTTCAGCACCACGAAGAGTGGCATCGAGGGCGAGATGATCCCGGTCATCGGACCGACCGCGCCGAATTCATGGCACGGCGCAAAGCGAATGCTGCCGCCGGCGGCGAGTTGCTCCGCCTCCGCCGGGGTCGCCGCCCATTTCTCGTAGAGAATTGCGCCGACGACGGCCCCCTTCATAGGGCCGCACATATCGTTCCAGGCGATCGGCGGACCGGCATGCAGCAGCGTCCAGCCCATGTCCGGCCAGACCTCTGATGCATGCGCCGCGACATCGACCCATACCGGCTGCGCGGCCAGGATACGCTCGAGCACTGCCGCATTGGCGCGATCGATCCGCGACCCCAGGCAATCCGCATCGCCGGCATCGCCAACCAGTTGCGCGAGGGACCAGGCGACCTCGGGACTTCCGTCGCCGACCGGCTGCCACTGCAGACGCACCAGCGGAGCACCGCTGCTTTCGACACCACGATCGAGGTCGGCGGCGCCGAGGCTGATGACGGATGTTTTGTTCCGGAGAGCCGAGGGAGCTGCGTTCATCATCGTTCTCCACCTTGCATCGCACGACGCCCAGTGGCGCTGCCGTTCTCCGCCATGCGGCGCGCGATGGCTAGCGCGGAAAGGGCTGCGCCCGTGCTGCTGCCGACAATCTCGGCGCCGGCATCCGCCAGGGTGGCTTTCTGGGTCTCGAAGGGCTGCGGATCCGCATCCGTGCCGCAGACGAAGCAGACCACGGGAAGCTCCCGCCCCTTCGCTTTCGCAGCCGCCTTCGCGCGGCGGATGGCCGGAGTCAGGATTTCCGCCGGATTCGGATGGCTGCCGTAGCCCAGCACGACGTCCAGGACGATGCAGGCAACGGTCGGATCGTCTGCTTCCTTGAGCAGCCGTTCGATCCGCACGCTATAGTCGATCATCGGATGTGGACGCCCCACCGTGAATTCGTCGCTGCCAAGATCGATCGCCGTGTGCCCTTGGCTCTCTTCCACGTCGGCCAGCCGATCGGCTTCTGCAAGCGGCGCGTTCGACCGGGCACGGATACCTGCCGCCTGCCAAATGGTCTGGGCCTCCGAGCAGAACGTTCCGCCGGAATAGAGACCGCGCAGATGGCGCTGCGAGGGTGTCAGCAACTCACAAATCCTCGTTGCCAGCTTTTCAATGGCCTGTTCGTCACTCCCGAGTTCGCGCGCTCCCGCAAGAGCAACGGCCTGCCTCGCGGTTTCCTCGAGCGACGACGTGCGGTGAACATTGCCGGTAGATGCCGCCGGCTCGCCACCGAGGAAGCAGATGACGACCGGCTTTCCGATCGCGCTGGCGCGATCGATCACCCGTTTCTGTACATCTGGTGCAGGAGGCTTGGAGACGATGGCGATAACTTTCGTCTGCTCGTCCGCGGCCAGCAGCTCCAGGCCCTGCAACATGGTGATGCCGCCGACCTGGCTCGATACGTCATGGCTGCCGGTGCCGATGGCCTGCGATATACCCTGGCCATGGCGGTGTATCTGGCACATCACCTCCTGCAGGCCCGTTCCCGACGCTCCGACGAGCCCGATCAAGCCCCGCCGAACGACGTTCGCGAATCCAAGCGGGACGCCGTTGATGATTGCCGTGCCGCAATCCGGGCCCATGACCAGCAACCCCTTTCGCGCTGCAACACGTTTGATGGCCTGCTCCTGTTCGATCGGCACGTTGTCGCTGAATAGCAGTACGTTCAGGCCCTGGCGCAGCGCCTTCAAGGCTTCCGCCGCGGCATAGGGGCCCGGCACCGAGATCAGTGCGAGGTCGGCATGATCGGCAATCGCGATACCGCCGGAGATTGATCGCGGCGGCGCGGCGGCGGTCGCTTCGGTCGACCCGTCCTTCGGCTCTTCGCCGGCGATCAGGGAGTGAATCTCCCGCTCCGCGGCTGCGAGCTTTTCCGGCGAGTCATCCGCCACGACGATCATGATATCGCCCGGCTTGGCGCTATCGAGCGCCGGACTCATCAATCCAGCCTGCTGCAGGAACTCCTTGTTGCTCCGCGTTCCCATCAGCAGCGTCACCCGCTGCACGCCGCTTCGCGCGACCGTGACCTGTGAGATCCGCATCAACGATACGGAATCCTTGTACAGGTTCGCCCTTATGCTGGATTGGATGGCCATTGCCTTGTCGTTCCCTTGAATCCCGCAGGCTGCCGGTTGTACTTGTGTTTGAGCTTCAGCCAGCGGTTAGCTCGATCGCCTGATCAAAACGAGGCGCCAGTCGTGCGTCTCAACTACTCCAACTCGGTGAGCGCCGGCGCCATTGCGGCCTTGAAGGGTCGGCCGCCATCTTGCTCGACACTCAATACAGATTGGCGCCCGCGCCTGCGCCAATCCGGTTATTGAACGACGTGCGTCCCCGTCTCGCCCCGCAGCGCCGCCATGGCGCAATCGAGGTGACTGATGATTGCGCGCTTTCCGCCGCCTTCGAGAAACCGGATGGCCGCATCGACCTTGGGTCCCATGCTTCCAGGAGGAAAATGTCCCTCACGGTGGTAGGCCTTGATCTCCTCGAGGCTGACCTGACCCAGGTCCTTCTTGTTCGGCTTGCCGAAATTCACCGCGACGCGCGGAACTGCTGTCAGGATCAGCAACTCTTCGATGCCCAGCACATTCGCGATATGAGCGGATGTCAGATCCTTGTCGATGACTGCCGGCACGCCGGTGCGCACGCCCTTTGCGTCACGCACCACGGGAACGCCGCCGCCGCCGCCCGCAATGACGATCGTTCCGCGCTTGACCAATGCGTCGACCAGCGAGATGTCGCAGACATGCCTGGGCTTCGGCGATGGTACGACATGACGCCAGCCCCGCCCTGAATCCTCACGCATCGCCCAGTTGAGCTCGGCGCTGATCTTCTTGGCCTCGTCCTCGGAAAAGAACGGTCCGACGAACTTCGTCGGATTCTTGAACGCGGGATCGTCCTTGTCGACCTCTACCTGGGTGAGAAGGCTGGCCACATGTCGCCGATTGCCCTGTTCGCGCAGGGCATTCTCGATCGCCTGCATCAAGAGATAGCCGATGCCACCCTGGCTGTGCGCGACGCAGATGTCCATGTCCATCGGCGGAATTCGGCTCATCGTCAGCATCTGGCGCATCATGATCTTGCCGACGACCGGGCCGTTGCCGTGCGTGATGACCAGTTCATTGTCGAGTTGCGCAAGCGGCAGCAGCGCTTCCGCGGTTATCTGCGCGACGGACTTCTGCTCCTGGGAGGTGCCCCTGATGTCTTCGGGGTGAACCGCATTGCCGCCGATCGCAACCACCAGGCGGCGCGGCACATCATTGAGTGTACGCATTTCCTTACCTCCCTATGTTGGCGATGGCAACCGCGAGCTCGCACGCCTGAGAGTTCGACGGCGCGACGACGATTCCGGCCTGCTCCAGCTTCCGGACCTGTGCAGAACGGCCTTGCGGATCCTGCTCGGTGCCGACCACGGAGGCGATCAGCGCCGGAGCATACTGCCCGCGATCGGCGACGATCCCCGCCAGATGCCCGGCCGGGTCGGCATGCGCGCCGTAGCCGAGAACCAGATCGACCAGGATCACCGAAAGGTCGGGACTCCTGAGCGCGACCCGCAGTGCTTCATCGCGTACCGAGGGGTCGATCATGGGATGCGGCCGGCCGCGGGTATACTCGTCGTCGCCGAGATCGATCAGCCTGTCGCAGCCACCGCACGGCTCGGCGCCAAGCTTGGGCACGCCGGGAATGGCGGCGTTTGATGCCACCTTGCGGCCGGCGGCTGCGAGGATCACCTGCGCTTCGGCGCAAAGCGTTCCGCCCGCGAACAACCCTTCGATCCTGCCCCGGCCGCTCCGACGCGCAAGCCGTGACGCGGTTGCGCTCGCGTCGAACTCTGCTCCGATCTTCTTGTGTCCCAGCGCCAGCTCCGCGGCGCCCTTCAGCGTCGGCGAGAAGCGTGCGTTCGGCGGGAGGTCGATCTCCGAAGCACCGATGAAGCACACGGTGAACGACTTCCCGCTTCTGCCAATCCGCTCAAGGACGGACTTGGCGACATCAGGATGCGGCGGCTTCGAAATCAGCACCACGTGATCGGTTTCCGGATCGGAATCGAACGCATCGATCGCCATCAGCGTGGTGATGCCGCCGATGTCCTTCTTCAGATCGCGCCCGCCGACCCCAATGGCATGAGAGATTCCCGCGCCGGCTTCCGAGATCAGGCACGAGACCTCCTGCGTTCCGGTACCCGACGCGCCGATGATGCCGATCCTGCCGCGCCTGATCTTGTTGGCGAACGCCAGCGGTGCGCCGCCGATCACGGCCGTTCCGCAATCCGGTCCCATCATCAGGAGGCCGGCCGCCCGCGCCTGCTGCTTGAGCGACAATTCGTCCTCGAGGGACACGTTGTCGCTGAACATCAGGACATGGAGGCCGCGATTGAGCGCCTTGCGGGCCTCGGCGGCGGCGAACTCGCCGGGGACGGAGATCAGCGCAAGGTTGATCTCCGGCCTGACCTTCACGGCGGCGGCGATCGAGTGCGGCCGCCAGGCGGCCTGCGCCTCGCCCTTGGTCTTCGGTTTGTCGAGTGACTTGATCGCATGGTCGAGGGCTTCGCGGGCAGCGGACTCCGACTCGGCCTTGACCGCGATCACGAGGTCATTGCCCTTCACGGCAGTGCCCTCCTCCAGTAACCCCGCATTGCGCATGATCGCAGCGTTCGACGGAGTTCCCATCATCAACGCCGCCTCAATCACGCCGGGCGAGCCGGCCACCTCGCGCGACAGTCGCATCAGCGCGACCGAATCGAGATAGAATCCCTTGCGGACCTCGTTCAGGACAACGACGTTCATGACACACCCAAATCCTTGGCGATCGCAACGGTCGCCTGCTGGAAGCACGCCAACGGCGCCTTGACCACGCCGGCACCGACCTGCCCGATACCGGGCTCGCGATGCGCGATCCCTGTGTTGATGACGGGCACCACGCCGGAATCGACGACCAGGCGGATATCAATGCCGGTCGGCACGCCCGCAAAGTCCATTGCGGCGATGGTCCATTCCGGATTCTGGGCAACCGTGATCTCGCCCATCGAGCGAGTGAAATTGCCGGCCTCGGAAGGCGCGCCGGCACCCACGAAGCCTGCGACTGCCGGCGCCGCCGCCATCGCAAATCCACCCAGACCGATCGTCTCGACGATGGCGGAATCGCCCATGTCCGGATTGGCGTCCATCTCGGAATAGCCGGCGAAATACAGCCCCTCCGGCATTTCGACCGGCGCAGTGAACCATTGTTCGCCGAGCCCGCTGACGCGGATTCCGAAATCGGTGCCGTTGCGGCACATGGTGGTGACGATGGTCGAACCACGAATGCCGTTCGCGGGATCAGTGATCGCCTTGCCCATCGCCATCGCGATGTTGAGGAAGAACTGATCGTTCTGCCCAATGAACGCGAGACATTCGGCGAGAACCGCGTTGTCGGTCGAGGTCCGCGCCATCCAGGGCGCGATCTCACGAAGGAAAACGCTCGAGCAGGCGAGATTGCGCTGATGCAGCTCGTCGCCCATCGACAAGCCCCGCGCGACGATCGATTTCAGGTCGATGCCGCCGGCGGCACGGATCGCCTTGCCCAGCGTTGGCCCAAACACGTCGCGCAACCAGGCGAGCCGCTTCAGCACGCTCGCGTCGTTGCCGCCGAAGCGCATCACCTTCCCGAGCCCCTCGTTGATCGCGCAATAGGCGCGGTTGGAGAAGCGCGCGTTCTCGACCACGAACAACGGCATCGACATCGTCGTCATGCCGGTCATCGGGCCCACCGCCCCGAAGTGGTGGTTCGGGTGAAATTCGATCTCGCCACTGGCGGCGAGCTTGGTCGCAGTCGGCAGATCCTTCGCCCATCCCTCGAACACGATGGCGCCCGCGACGGCACCGCGCATCGGGCCGCACATCCTGTCCCAGGAGATCGGCGGTCCGGCGTGGAGGATCATCCGTTCGCGCAAGCCCGGGATCAATTGGCGGGCGGGAACGATGTCGATCAGCCGCGGCTCTCCTTCGAGGATCCGGGTCAGCGCCTGCTGGTTTGCATCTTCGATCAGCTTCATCGGTGCGCCCTCACACACCGAGCTTCGCCAGCAGGGCCGCCATCTGCGGATCTCCGCCCGCCGACGGCTTCCAGTCGACGTGAACGACATCGAGGCCGCAGTCGCGGAGGTCCTTCACGAAGCCCTCAAGCCCGACATTTACAACTGCGACCTTGCGCGCCAGCAACTGCTGATACTGCGGCCTCTCCTGATCCGTCATCGTTTCTGCCCTAACATAGTTCGTTTTTGTTAGGTCGAGTTAATAAGAAAACACTTACTTAGTCAAGGCCCGATTCTCGGGAAATGCGAACCTCGATCGCGAAGGGAATCCCGCTTAAAAAAAAAGTGCTCCGAACTTCGTTCGGAGCAGTTTGGGAGAACTCGAAATTCGATCGGCGACGACGTCATCGCTCGCGAAGGGCGTGGCGCAGGACGATCAGACTGCCGGCAAACGCGTCCAGTCCGGATGTATGCCCGACCGCCGTCAGGGCCGTGAGGGTGCGACGAAATCCGGCGATCTCGCTGCTCATCGTTGCGTGAATGGCAGCGTGCAGTGCCGCCGCGCCGTAACCCAGCGCCGCCGCGCGCAGATGTATTCGGCTGATGTCGTTGGTGCCTTCGAGCAGCGCGCGGCATTGCTCCCACAACGCATCGCGACATTCGATGCGCCCCAACGCAGCCAACGCAATCAGCGCACCGCCGATCAGATCGTCGCCGGACGGCGTAAGCCCCGGACCGAGACCGATCAAGCTCCCAAGCCCCGAGTTTCGATCCGCATCGCCATCGGAGCCAGCCAGGACTCGCTCCAGAGCTGCGAGACCGGGCATGGCAGCCCGAACGAGGAGAGAAGCGTCGCTCGGAACACGTCCGGCGCCGGCCACCGCAAGGCCATCCGAAATCGGATCACTGCCCCAAACCGCATCGACCGCCTCGAGGCCGGATCGCAGACTGCTCTTGGACCAATGCGGCGCAGCCCGCGGCGCCCAGACCGACCGCGAGGCCAGATTTGCGAGCGGCACCCCTGCGATCCACAGAATGGAGTCCGCGACCCACACCGGATCGCCGACCGCCAGTCCCGGCCATCGGAAGTCGCCGAGCACGTGCAACGGACCCGATCCGATGCCGGACTGTCCAACGCATATCCAGATTCCGTCGATGACGGCGTAGAACGAACGCTCGAACACCGCGACGACATGGCCCGCGGCGCGATCCCGAAGCGCCCGATCGGCAAGAAGTCCCACTTCCACACCGGCACAGATCGTCGCTGCAGGCTCAGGGCGCCGCTCGCCTGGCGCGCCCACGCAAGCCGGCTTCCTCCCGTCAGCTTCGCGGCCTCCGACAAACATCCGCCCTCGCCTCCCTCAGCGCGCCTGGGCCGCAATCCGTTGCGGCGCGCCAGCCCGGGCCTCGCCGCCCAGATAGGCCGCCTCAAGCAGCGGATCCTCGGCGATGATGTCGGCAGCGCCGCTCTTCAGGATCGCACCGGTTTCCAAGAGATAGGCCCGGTCGGCCAGCGCGAGCGCGTGGCCAGCCATCTGATCGACCACGATGATGGTCATGCCCTCACTCCGCAGCCACTCGAAGGACGCAAACAGTTCATCGACGACAAGCGGCGCCAACCCGAGCGACGGCTCGTCCAGCATGAAGATCTTCGGTCCGGTCAGAAGCCCGCGCGCGACCGCGAGCATCTGCTGCTCGCCTCCGGACAACAGGCCGGCACGCTGGTCGATACGCTCCTTCAGCCGCGGAAAGTGCACGAACATCGCCTCGATCTCTGCATCGAGGTCGAGGCCCTTGCGCGCATAGGCGCCGAGCTGAAGGTTCTGCTTCACCGTCAGCTCCGGAAATACCTGCCGCCCTTCCGGCACCAGTACGACGCCTGAGCGGGCACGAACATGCGCGGGCATCCTGTCGATGCGGGTCTCGGCGAGCCGGACTTCGCCCGTGGATCGCGGCGGTTCGAGACCGGCGATCGACCGCATCAGGGTGGTCTTGCCGGCGCCGTTCGCGCCGAGCACGGCGACCGCCTCGCCTGGAGCGACCACAAGATCGATACCGTTCAAGGCGCGCGACAGGCCGTAGAACGAATCGAGGGTCTTGACCTCGAGTGCGGTGCCCTGCCGCGCCGGCCGCGGCGCGCGGCTCTTCTCACCCGGCGTGGCGTCGCCAAGATAGGCCTTGCGGACCAGCGGATCGTTGCGGATCGCCGCCGCATCGCCGATCGCGATGCGCTTGCCGCTGTCGAGCACGACGATGAGATCGCTCAGCGACATGATCATCGGCATGTCGTGCTCGACGATGATGACGGCAATCCCGAGATCGGCGATCCGGCGCAGCAGCGCGGTCAGGCGCTGCTTGTCGCCCTTCGATAGGCCGGCTGCGGGCTCGTCGAGCAACAGGATGTTGGGCCGCAACGCCAGGGCGCGCGCGATCTCGACCAGCCGCTTCTCGCCATGGGACAGCGAATCCGCAAGACGATCAACGTCGCCGTCGACACCGGCAAAGCGCAGCAGGAACCGCGCGAAACCCTCAGTCTCAGCGTTGCGCAGCGCGGAGACAATGCCGCCGAGACGTCCGACCCGCTCGGCCAGCAGGATATTTTCCAGGATCGTGAGCGAGCCGAACAGCTGCGTGGTCTGGAACGTGCGCGCCACGCCGACCCGTGCCAGCAAATGCGACGTCATGCCCGTGACATCGCGATTGCCGAGCTTCACCGTCCCCGCCTGTGGCCGATAGAAGCCGCAGAGCAAATTGAGCGCGCTGGTCTTGCCGGCGCCGTTGGGACCGATGATGCTGGTGACGGCACCGGGCGCTGCCCTGAACGATACGCCCTGGACGGCGCGCACGCCGCCGAACGAGATCGAGAGATCCGTTACGTCGAGTCCGGCAGCGCTGTGCGTCTCGAGGATCGCCGCATCGGCATTCGCCGCGATCGCGGGCTCCGCCATGGGCTTGCGCGCCGGCAGATATTTCGCCGCGAGCTGCTCCAGCATTCCGACGATGCCGGAAGGCGCCACCCGCAGCACGAGGAAGAGCAGCACGCCAAACGCCAGCAGCCGGTACTCCGCAAGATCAGACAACGTTTCCGGCAGCAGCACGACCAGCGCCGCGCCTAGCACCGGGCCGAGCGCCGAGCCAGCGCCACCGACCATCACGCCGAACAACAGCAATACCGATTGCAGGAACGGGAACGAGCTCGGACTGATATAGCCCTGCAGCGGCGCGAACAGCGCGCCGGCCAGCGCCATCGCGGCTGCCGAGATCACGAAGGCCACGGCGCGGACATGCACCAGATCGATGCCGAGCGAGCGCGTCGCGACCTCGGTATCGCGGGCGGCGCGCATGGCATAACCCCAGCCGCTGCGCTTCAACCGCTCGAACAGGATGAGGCCGGCAAACACCAGCACGATGCCCGCGATAGCAAGCGAACGCTCGGACAGCGCATAGCCGAACACGGTCGGCGGGGTGCTCAATACCAGGCCGTTGCCGCCGCCAGTGAGATCGCGCCACTCGATCGTGACATGTTCGACGATGAAGCCGAAGGCGATAGTCACCATGGCCAGATACGGCCCGCGCACACGTAGCGCCGGCATCGCAAGCAGGCCGCCGACGATGCTGACCAGGACGATGGCGCCCGCCGTGGCGGCGAGGTAGGGCCAGCCAGCCTTCTCCATCAGCAGCACGGTCGCGTAGGCGCCAATGGCCATGAAGCCGACATGTCCGAGCGAGATCTGGCCCGCGAGGCCAAGCAGGACGTTGAGGCCGATGCAGGCGATCGCCGTCAGCGAGATCGTCGCGATCAGGAACACCGCATAGCTGTCCGCGACCGCGGCATAGCCGATGGCAATCGCGAACGCCGCGACCGCAACGAGAAGGGACGCGCGAGAGATCATACCTTCTTAACTCCAGCTCGGCCGAGCAACCCGTGCGGCATGATGACGAGGATGACGATGACGGAAGCGAACGTGATGATCTGGGTGTAGACCGATCCGAGGTAGTTGGTCGCGAACACCTCGATCAGTCCAAGGCACAATCCGGCCAGCATGACGCCCCAGGCGCTGGCCAGGCCGCCGATGATCGCGGCGGCAAACGCCTTGATGCCGAACAGCGTGCCCATCTCGGACGAGACGTTGAACAGCGGCGCAATCAGCAGCGCGGCGACGCCGGCCAGCATGGTCGACACCGCGTAGCTTGCGGCAATGGCGCCGCTGACATTGATGCCCATCAGCCGTGCGGCGTTGGGATTTTGCACCACGGCAAGCATTGCGACGCCGTGCCGCGTGCGGCGGCTGATCAGATGCAGCGCCAGCGCAAGCAGAAGGCCAACCACGGGAATCAGGAGCTGCAGCGGGTAGACCCCGGCGCCCTCCACGATCTGGATCGGCTTGGCCGCGAGCATCGACGGGAAGCTGCGCGGCTCCTTGCCGAACACGAACAACATCAGATTGTCGACGACGATGCCGACCGCAACGGTCGCCATCAGCCAGTTGTCCGACCCGCGCTGCACGAACGGACGGACCGCGAATCGTTCAATCAGAACGCCGTAAACAGCGCAGACCAGCAACACCGCGGGGATGCCGATCGCGGCCGGCCAGCCCCACACGACGAGGAAGAAGTATCCGGCAACAGCCCCCAGGGTCATCGAGCTGCCTTGCGAGAAGTTGACCGTGCCGGACACGGCGTAAGTGACGTGAAAGCCCAGCGCGAGCAGACCGTACATGCTCCCCAGCGCCATTCCGGTTACTATCGCCGAAAGAAACGACATCGATGATCACCCCGATCTGCTTGCTGGACGACCGCTACCGTCAGTTCTTGAACGGCAGGATGTGGTTGTCTTCGAAACGGGCCCAGATGTAGTCCTGCGCCGTCAGCGCATCGTGCTTGTCCTGGGCGAACGGCTTCTCATAGGTCTTGATCAGGCCTTCCAGCCGGTCGATTCCGTAGAAGCCGTCGCGAATGGCAGTGGGGTCGGTACTACCGGCCTTCTGGATCGCGCGGGCGATCACGTTGATGCTGTCATAGGCGTTGGCGAAACCGACCGCCGGGGTCACGTCCGCGGGGCCTTTGATATCCGGATACTTCGCCTGCAGCCCGGCCAGGACGCGCTTGCCGACCGGCGAGAGCTCGCCAAAGAAGCTGTAGGTCTGGACGAAGATGACGCTCTTTGCGTTCGGTCCAGCAAGTTCCGTGAAGCGGCCGCCGGCCGGTCCCCAATGCGACACGATCGGCGGCGTCCAGCCCATGCGGTCGAGCGACTTCACGACCTGCGAAGACGGGCCGACATTGCCGACGAGAAACAGTACGTCGGCGCCGGCCTGCTTGAGGCGGGACAGCTGAGCGACGACATCGACGTCGTTGGGCTCGAACTTCTCGACGCCGGCCGGCTCGATACCGGCTCCCTTCATGGCGGCGCGCAAGCCGTGCTCGTTCGATTCGCCCCAGGGATTGTTGACGAGGATGAGGCCGGGCTTTTTAGCTCCGTAGGTCTTGCTCGCAAACTGAACGATCGCTTTGTCGACTTCGTCGTCCATCGCGGAGACGCGAAACACGTAGTTGGACGGAGCGCCGTTCTGCGTGATGTTGGTTCCGGCAGCCCATGGTACAACGAACGGCATCTTGACGTTATTGACGAACGGCACGATTGCAAGCTCGACCGGCGTATCGAGGCCGCCGAGCAGCACCGCGACCTTCTCGCGCTGAATGAGCTCCCGTGCGGCGATCAGCCCTTTCGCCGGGTTGCTTTCATCGTCACGGCGTACCAGCTCGAGCGGCCGGCCGAGCACGCCCCCCCTCGCGTTGATGTCCTCGATGGCGACCGTGGCGCCGCGGGTCAACGCTTCGCCGGCGCGCGCCGACTGCCCCGACAGTGCCGTGACCAGGCCGATCTTGATCGGCTCGGCAGCCTGCGCGCGCTGCGCGAGCGGCAGAGAGCCAATGAGAATGGCGAGCG
The DNA here is from genome assembly GCF_059803515.1 of Bradyrhizobium sp. UFLA05-125. NCBI lineage: Bacteria > Pseudomonadati > Pseudomonadota > Alphaproteobacteria > Hyphomicrobiales > Nitrobacteraceae > Bradyrhizobium > Bradyrhizobium sp. UFLA05-125. The sequence goes on from NZ_JBANBJ010000004.1 coordinate 39,517, forward strand.
CGCCCTGCAAGACGACGCGGCGCCGCAACCCGGTGATAGCGATACAAGCGTAGTTCATTTCTGCAATTCCTCCCGCTCCGACGGCTCCCGAGCCGCCTCTCGTCCGCTGCCGTCGTTTCCCGGTCTTGACGGAAGTAAAAACTTTCTTCACAAATCCACGAATGTCAAGCGGCGATCGCGCGCCGAACGGAGATTGCAATGCAACGGGAGATTGGGGTGGGACCGAAGCGAGTCATCTCGCGTGCCATTCATGGCGATGCAACATGCGAACAAGCGGCGTATCCGGCACCCGGTCTTGTCTCGCACAACCGCTACAGCTACAGCGCAATCACGCGGCGCCCGAACTTCGCGTGGCCGAACAGGAAGAGGCTGGCCGTCTACGTCGCGCTCAACCTCGAGCATTTCGCCTTCGGCGACGGGCTGGGCGCCGAACTCTGCCCAGGCGGTCCGCAGCCGGACATCCTCAACTACGCATGGCGCGACTATGGCAACCGGGTCGGTGTGTGGCGCCTCATCGACTTATTCGACGAGTTGAAGCTGCCGCTCTCCGTCCTCGCGAACAGCAGCATCTATCACTACTGCCCGGAAGTCATGGAGGCGTTCCGCGCACGTCGCGACGAGGTCGTCGGCCATGGACGCACCAATTCTGAACGTCAGGGCGTGCTTTCGCCTGCCGAAGAGCAGCGACTGATCGAGGAGGCGACTGATATCATCGCGCGTGCCGAGGGGAGACGGCCGCTTGGTTGGCTCGGTCCGTGGATCTCGCAATCCGCTGTAACGCCTGACCTTCTCGCCGAAGCGGGCTACCAATACCTGCTCGACTGGTGCATGGACGATCAGCCGGTGTGGTTCTCGGCGAGGGGTGGCGGGCGCATTCTTTCCATCCCCTATCCGCAGGAACTGAACGACATCCCCTCGATCGTCGGGCGCAAAGACAGCGGCGAACAGTTTGCGACAATGATCGCGGACACATTCGAGGAGATGTTGGCGCAATCCGGAAAGCAGTCGCTGGTGATGGGCATCGCTCTGCATCCGTATCTGGTTGGCCAGCCGCACCGACTGCGGCCGCTGCGACGCGCGCTGCAAGCGATCGTCGCAAGGCGCGAGGATATCTGGATCACCACCGCAGGCGAGATCGCGGCATTTTCGCGCGCCCTGCCCGACGGCATCGTCCCGACCTAGCCAAACTGGAGAACTCCCTTGACCGCTATCGACACACTCTTTCAGAACGCTCGACTGGCAGACGGCCGGATTGTCGAAATCGCCGTCGGCGACGGCAAAATCGCCGCGATCACGCCGTCCCCGCAAAAATATGGCCCAGTCGGCGAAACCCGCGATCTCGGCCAGCGCCTCGTGCTGCCTGGCATGGTCGAAGGTCATATCCACCTGGACAAGTGCTTCATCGGCGACGACTGGAAGCCGCATCGTCAGTGCACCGCGGGCTTCAGCGTGCGGGAACGGGTCAAATTCGAGAAGGAAGCGCTTGCCAGCGCCAAGCCTATCGCAGTCCGGGCGGCGGCCCTGATCGACCTTTGCGTCGCGCACGGCACGACCCACATGCGCAGCCATGTGGATGTCGACGCCGAGGTCGGCCTGCGACATTTCGAGCCGATCGCTGCCGCGCGGGACGCCCACCGGGAGAAGGTTTCGATCCAGATCGTGGCGTTTCCCCAAAGCGGCATTCTGACATCGCCGGGGACGGCCGAATTGCTCGAAGAGGCCGTTCGCGCCGGCGCCGATCTGGTCGGCGGCCTCGATCCCGCAGGCCATGACGGTGACGTCGACGGACATCTCGACGTCATCTTTGGAATCGCCGAACACCACGGCGTAGGCATCGACATTCACCTGCATGACGGCGGCTTGCAAGGCATCTCGGAGATCGAGCAAATCGCGCGACGGACCAAGGCATCGGGCCTTGGCGGCAAGGTCACGATCAGTCACGCCTACGCGCTCGGCGAAGTGGCGCCTGACGCGGCTCAACGTACCGCGCACCAGCTTGCCGAGGCCGGCGTCGCCATCTTCACCAATGCGCCAGGTGCGCACGCATTCCCGCCTGTGTTGCTGCTTCGCGATGCCGGCGTCAATGTGTTCTCCGGCAACGACAATATCCGCGATTCCTGGTGGCCCTACGGCGACGGCGACTTGCTCGAACGCGCGATGCTGGTCGGCTATCGCTCCGGATTCAACAGCGATGATGAATTGGCTGCGGCCTTTGACATGGTGACAACCAATGCTGCACGCGCGCTTGGCCTCAAGGATTACGGCTTCGCTCCCGGCGGGAGGGCGGATTTCGTCGTGCTGGATGCGCAGCATGTCCAGGAAGCGGTGGTCGCCCGTCCCTCGCCGCGCGATGTCTACAAAGATGGCCATCTCGTCGCGGGCGGCGGCGCGATGGTGGCAGCCGGTGCCCAGAAGCAGTGAACATGGAGGAAACGCTCTTGACGAACAGCCGCAATGCCGATCTCAATCCCTGCAGCTTGCGCCGGGAACTGGTCCGCAGCCCCAAGTGGCCCGATGTGGAGGTGCCTTGCGTGAATAACCGAGCCCAGTCAAGGTTGACGCCGTGACAGAGACGACAGCACAGACCAGTTCCCCCCGCAGTACCGCACGCGGAAGGCGGCCTCGCGACTCCGCGCTCACCAAGGAGGCGATCCTGCGCGCGGCGACCTTCGAGTTCTGCCACAATGGCCTCGGCGGCGCACGCGTTGAGGCCATTGCGCAGCGCGCCAAGGCCAACATGCGCTTGCTCTATGCCTATTTCGGCGACAAGAACGGGCTCTACATTGCGGTCCTCGAGGACGTCTACACCGAGATCCGCGCGGCCGAACAGCGGCTCAAACTGGATGATCTCGAGCCGATCGCGGCAATGAGCGAGTTGATCGATTTCACATTCACGTTCTTCGGGGAGCACCAGAACTATATCGCCCTGATCAACACGGAGAATCTTCAGCGTGGACGTCACATGCGCAAATCGCGCAAGATCGCCGATCTCACTTTGCCACTGGTTGCGAGCATCGAAAGCATTCTTCGCCGCGGCGTGGCAGCAGGCCTGTTTCGCCGAGACGTCGATCCGATCCAGCTCTATGTCTCAATCACTGCGATGAGCTATTTCCACGTATCCAATCGCTACACACTGTCGGCGATGTTCGACAAGGACCTCAGCGCTTCGGATTGGGTTGCGCAACGTCGTGAGCACGCGCAGGACATGATCCTGACCTGGCTGACGGCCCCCGTCGGCGAACGCAAGCACAAGACTGCGGGATCGAAAGCGACAGCCCGCAGCAGCAAGCCATCCCGCTAGGGGGCGATCCGCACGGAAAGGTACCGTGCGGATCATGGCCGGTGAATGCCCTCAGCGGGTCGCAACGACGCCGTCGCTGCGCGGATCGCTTGCCCCCTCCATCAGCCCATCCGGATGCCAGACGATGGCTCCGGCATGCCCCATGAATTCCTCGAACGGGCCCACGACCTGGATATCGTGACCCAGCGTGCGCAGTCTATCAATGACCGAGGGATCGAATCGGGATTCGATCTTGAGGTTATTGTTCTCCTCCCCCCAGGTGCGGCCAAGCAACCAGCGCGGCGCGGTGACCGCGGATTGCAAGTCCTGGGAATGCAGCGCGTAGCGACTGAAGACCGCCGCCTGGGTTTGCGGCTGCCCCTCCCCGCCCATCGTACCAAAGGACATCAGCCGTCCGTCGCTGAGCTCGGCCATCGCGGGCTGGATCGTGTGGAACGGCAAGCGCCCCGGTTCGAGCCTGTTGGTGTCGGTCTCGGCGAGGCTGAAGCTTGTCCCGCGATTTTGCCAGGTGACCCCGGTCTGCGGAAGGATGACGCCCGAACCGAACTCCCAGTAGACGCTTTGGATGAAGCTGACGCTCAGCCCACTGCGATCGGTCGCAGCGAGCCAGACCGTATCGCCCTGGCTCGGCGGATCAGGCCACGGCGCCGCGCGATCTTCGGACACCACCCGATGGAGCGCGCTGAGCGATTCCGTGGTCAGATAGTCTGCCGCCGGCCGCTTCATGTAGTCGGGATCCGTCACGTAGCGATTGCGAACTCGGAATGCAGCTTTCGTGCATTCGACCAGCCGATGCAGATGATCGACACCGTCGGCCTCGCCCGCCATGCGCCCGGCATAGAGCGCCAAAATCAAAAGCGAGGCCAGGCCCTGCGTCGGCGGCGGCATGTTGAACACCTTGTGGCCGGCCGCCTCGATCGCGAGCGGCGCCACAAGCGATGCCTGATGTCGCTCGAGATCAGCGAGCCGAAGCGGACTGCCCAACCGCTCCAGGTCAGCCGCCATCGAGCGCGCCACATCGCCGCGATAGAAATCCGACAGACCCGCGTTTGCCAACCGCTGCAGCGTCTCGGCGACGCGAGGCTGCCGCAGCCGCGTGCCGACCGCCGGCGGGAGGCCTTGCGGCAGATAGACATCCGCAAAGCCCGCCACATCCTGGAGTTCGAGGCGCTTACTGCGGACGTTTTCGTGCAGGGTCCTCGTTACAGCGACGCCTTCCTTCGCATGCCGGATTGCAGGCTCGAGCAGGCGCGCCAGCGGCAACCGCCCGCCATGATGGTCGCGACTGAGCTCATGGGCCTTTTGCCAGCCGTCGACGGTGCCCGCGACAGTGAGTGCGGCCAGGGGGCCGCGGCCCGGAATGCTGCTAAAGCCCCTGTCGCGATACCAGGCGCGATCGGCCGCCATCGCGGAGCGTCCGCAGGCCTGAATTCCGACCGGCGTCGAGCCGGAGCGGCCGACGAGCCAAAAGCTGTCACCGCCGAGGCCATTCATATGCGGATATACCACGGCAATCGTTGCAGCCGACGCGATCATGGCCTCAACGGCATTGCCGCCTTCCGACAGAACGGCAAGTCCGGCTTGCGCCGCAAGGTGGTGCGGCGCTGTCACCATGCCGCCATAGCTTCGTTTCGTCTGCAGCATCACAAAACTCCCCTGATGCAGATAGTAATAATGTTCTTACTTATATTGTCAATCGTTTTGCGAGCTCCGAAACATCAGTTTTTAAGTTATAAATACACGCCATATCAATGACTTATGATATATTGTATGCAATATGCAATTTGTCGATTGTGCGCGACCCACGTTTGCCGTAGACGGGAAGACACCCACGCCTCCGCCACAGAGCGGACACGAGACAACAAGGATGGGGAAACCAAACCGATGGAGGATGCGAATGGACGGACGTGCGACGACGGCGGATGGTGTATTGGCGCTGAGGCGGACCAATGTCCGCTGGAGAATCTTCTTCCTGATGCTCTTCCTGATTGCGATCAACTACATCGATCGCGCGTCACTCTCGGTCGCGATGCCGTTGATCGCGAAGGAATTCAATCTCGATCCCGCGACCCAGGGCTTCATCCTGAGCTCGTTCTTCTGGACCTATGCGTTCATGCAGGTTCCGGGCGGCATGCTCGCCGACCGGTTCAAACCTCGCATTATCATCGCCGTTGCGACGATCGGCTGGGGCTTCTTTCAGGCGATTGCGGCCACATCGACCAGCTGGGTGATGCTGGCGCTAACGCGCCTTGGCCTCGGCGCGACCGAAGCGCCGATCTATCCGGCCGGCGGCAAGCTGAACGCAATCTGGATGACGCAGAACGAGCGCGCGCGCGGCGCCACCCTTCTGGACGGCGGCGCACCGCTCGGGGCGGCACTCGGCGCGATCGTCATCGCATGGCTGATCGCGGTGTTCGATTCCTGGCGCGCGGCCTTCCTGGTGGCTGGTATCGGCACGATCTTGTGCGGTCTTTTGGCCTGGTGGTACATCCGCAACGCGCCGCGCGAACATCCGTCCGTTGACGACAACGAGGCGCGTTTCATCGAGGCGGCGCATGCCGAGGAAGACGCCCGGGCGCCGGCGTCGCGCGGCGGCGGCGCGGCGGCCTATTTCCGCTATCGCTCGGTCTGGCTGATGTGCTGCGGCTGGATGTTCTTCAACACCGTGTTCTATGGCCTGCTGACCTGGATGCCGAACTACTTGTTCAAGGTGCACGGCTTCGACATCAAGACCCTCGGCGGCGCCTCCTTCGTCATCTTCTTCGCCGGCTTCATCGGCGAGCTTGTCGGCGGCTTCATCGGCGATGCCTGGCGCACCCGTGGCGGAACACCTAACCTCGTGTTCCGCACGCTGTTCGGAGTCGCGGCACTGATCGCCACCGTCTCCGTCTTCGCAGTCGCTTATGTTCGCGATCCGATCGCTGTTGTGGCGCTCTTGTCGACGACGCTGTTTTTCCTGCGCTGGTGCGGCATGTACTGGGCGATCCCCTCCATGCTGGCGACGCGGGACCGCGCCGGATTCCTCGGTGGTTGCATGAATCTTGGCGGTAACATCGCCGGCATCACGGTGCCGATCATTGTCGGCTTCATCGTCCAGCTGACCGGATCGTACTTCCTGGCGTTGATGTTCTTCGCCGCGGCCGGCGTGGCGCTGTTCGCCTGCTCGACGGCGATCGACTACAGCCGCAAGCTTCCGGTCTAGCGGCTGCCGCCATCACGCTTTCCCGGATCGTTCCGGGGAAGCTGCTCTTGAGAGGACAACGGAGTATGAGATGACACGACGCGTTCGCCTCGGGATGCTGACCCCCTCCTCCAACACCGTGCTCGAACCGGTCACGACCGCGATGCTTGCCGGCCTGCCCGAAATCTCCGCGCATTTCTCCCGATTCAAGGTCACGGAAATCGCACTCACCGAGCAGGCGCTCGGCCAGTTCGACGACAGCGAGATCCTGCGCGCTGCCGAACTCCTCGCGCATGCCAAGGTTGACGCGATCGCCTGGAACGGCACCTCGGCGAGCTGGCTCGGCTTCGACCGCGATGAGCGGCTGTGTGAACGCATTCGCGCCGCCACTGGCATCGCGGCCTGCACGTCCGTGCTGGCATTTCGCGAGATTTTCGAGCGTACGGCAACGACGCGGATCGGCCTCGTCACGCCCTACCGCAGCGACGTCCAGTCCAGGATCATGACGAACTGGCAGGCGGCGGGGTTTCGTTGCAGCGCAGAACGGCATCTGAAGCTGCAGGACAATTATTCCTTTGCCGAAGTGCGCGAGGACGCGATCGTCGATCTCGTGCGTGCGGTGGCACGGGAGGGCTGCGATGCAGTGGCGATCGTTTGTACCAACATGCGCGGCGCCGGCCTCGCCGAATCGCTCGAGCGGGAACTCGGCATTCCCGTCTATGATTCGATCGCGGCCACGGTGTGGAAAAGCCTGGCGGTCGCAAACATCTTCCCCATGCGCGTCAAGGGATGGGGCAGCCTGTTTCGGGACGATCGGCTGGCGCGGCCGGCGGCTGCCGGAGGGCGCGCCGCGACGCAACCGGGATGAGAGACATCAGTGACCGGCCCGCGAACTGATTTCGATATCGTCTCGGGATGCGCACGCTATAAGTGCCCGGGGAGGACGTGATGGTGCAACGTAAGAAGACAAAGCTAGCCGTCCGGTGCGGTCGCTCGGCCATCGGGAGCAAACGTCTGCGGCTGCAGCGCACGGGTCTGCACGAGGAAACGATGGATCGGCTGCGCAGCCTGATCGTTCGTGGCGATCTCGCGCCGGGCGAAACCCTGGTGGAGGCCGATCTGTCGGAGGCGCTCGGGATTTCCCGCACGCCGCTGCGCGAAGCGCTGAAGCTCCTGGCCTCCGAAGGGTTGGTCGAGCTGCGCCTCAACCGCAGCGCGATGATCGCGCCGCTGCGTCAAGTAGAGATCGAGGAAATCTTCGAGGCCGTAAGCGGCATCGAGCGCATCGCCGCCGAGCTTGCCGCGCTCCGCATGACCGACGGCGAACTGGAGAAGCTCGACAATCTGCAGGAGCGGATGGAGCGTCTGCACGATACCGGCAAGCTGCGCGACTACTTCGAGCTCAATCAGCAGATCCACGGCTTTATCGTTACCTGCTCTCGGAACCGGGCGTTGAAAGCAACCCATGACTCTCTGCTCAGCCGCGCCGAACGCGCCCGCTTCTTCGCCTTGTCGTCGCAGGAGCGGTGGGACGAATCCGTGAAGGAACACCGCGCGTTGCTCGCCGCGTTGAAACAGCGCGATGCCGCGCGCGCCGGGCGGCTGCTGGCGAACCACGTGATCCGGACCGGAATCGTGGTCAGGGAGATTCTCAACGGCCGGTTCCAAGGCGCAAATCAGCCGATCGATAACGCCGCGGCGCAACAAGAGGAACGTCCATGAGGATCCTTCTGCTCAACCCGAATACCAGCCGGGAGGTGACGGATCTTCTGGCGTCCGCAGGTCGCCAAGCGGCTTCACCGGGTACTGAGCTCGTTCCGCTCACCGCGCCCCGCGGCGTGCCCTATATCGCAACCCGGGCCGAGGCGCAGATCGGCGGCGCGATCGCGCTCGAACTTCTCGCGGAGCAGCAGCACGAGTTCGACGCAGCGATTATCGCAGCGTTCGGTGATCCGGGCCTGTTCGGCGCCCGTGAGCTGTTCGACATTCCGATCGTCGGCATGGCGGAGAGCGCGATGCTCACTGCCTGCATGCTGGGCCGACGCTTCTCGATCGTCACCTTCGCGCGAGCGCTTGGACCCTGGTACCGGGAGTGCGTCGAGATGCACGGGTTGCGCGAGCGCTGCGCGGGCATCCGCATGCTGGACGGCACGTTCCGCTCGATTTCAAATGTCCAGGAGGAGAAGGAAGCGCTGCTGATCGAACTCGCCAACCGCGCGGTCAGCGAGGATGAGGCCGACGTGATCATCCTGGCTGGCGCGCCGCTCGCAGGCCTCGCGGGCAAAGTCAGATCCAAGATTCCTGTTCCGGTCGTGGATCAGGTCGCGGCCGCAGTGAAGCAGGCTGAGACGCTGGTGGCGCTCGCGCCCAGGAAGGCAACTTCCGGGACATTCCGTCGGCCGGATCCGAAGCCAACTGTCGGACTGCCGGATGCGCTCGGCCGTCGCATCGAGCATCGCGACCAGATCGAACAAGGCGAAACACTCAAGGAGAAGCGGCAATGACCAGCCTCGATGTCATCATTCGCGGCGGCACTATCGCCACCGCCTCCGACACGTTTCAGTGCGACGTCGGCATCCGTGATGGACGCGTCGTGGTGCTGGGTCACGAGCTTGGCGCGGCGCGCGAGGTGATCGATGCCGACGGTATGCTCGTCCTGCCGGGCGGCATCGACAGCCATGTCCATTTCTCCCAGCCGTCCGGCGCCGATATCGTGATGGCGGACGATTTCGAGAGCGGCACGCGCTCCGCGGCGTTCGGCGGCAACACAACGGTGCTGCCGTTTTGCCTCCAGGAAAAGGGGCACTCGCTTCGCGAGGCCGTGAAGCAGTACCACAAGCTTGCCGAAGGCAACTGCTACATCGACGTGTCCTTCCACCTGATCATTTCCGATCCGACCGAGCAAGTGCTTGGGCAGGAACTACCGGCGCTGATCCAGGACGGCTACACGTCCTTCAAGATTTTCATGACCTACGACGATCTCAAGCTGTCGGACCGCGAGATTCTGGAGGTGATGGCGGTGGCACGCGAAACCGGCGCGCTGGTGATGGTGCACGCCGAGAACTACGATGCGATCCGCTTTCTGACCGATCGGCTCGAGCACGCCGCGAAGACCGAGCCATACTATCACGCCGTCTCGCGCCCGATCGTCGTTGAGCGCGAGGCAACGCATCGCGCGATCTCGCTTGCCGAGCTGGTCGATGTTCCCGTCATGATCGTCCACGTGTCGAACCGCGAGTCGATGGACGAAATCCGGCGCGCCCAGCAGAAAGGGCTGAAGGTCTTCGGCGAGACCTGCCCACAATATCTCACGCTCACCGCTGAAGACCTTCAGGGGCTCAACATGGAGGGCGCGAAATACGTCTGCTCGCCGCCGCCGCGCGACGAGGCGAGCCAGGCCGCGTGCTGGGAAGGCATACAGACTGGCGTGTTCTCGGTGTTCTCATCCGATCATTGCCCATTCCGCTACGACGACCCGCAGGGCAAGCTCGCGCCCAAGGGGCGCACCAGCTTCCGCTGGGTGCCGAACGGCATCCCGGGCGTCGCCACGCGGTTGCCGATCCTGTTCTCCGAAGGCGTAGTGAAGGGACGCATCGATATCAATCGATTTGTCGCGCTCACCTCCACCAACCATGCCAAGACTTACGGACTCTACCCGCGGAAGGGAACGATCGCTGTGGGCAGTGACGCAGACATCGCTATCTGGGATCCGAACAAGCGCGTGGTGATCACGCACGATTTATTGCAGGACGGCTCGGACTATACGCCCTATGAAGGGCGCGAAGTCACCGGCTGGCCGATCCTGACAATGGTCAGGGGACGGGTCGTGGTCAGAGAGGGAGAACTGCTCGGTTCGCGGGGACATGGTTCGTACCTGGCGCGCAACAAGTCTTTTCTTGCGACCGGCGGGCAAGCAGCGAGGGGAGACAGCCGCACAGCGGACTCGGCGTATTAGATGATGCCTTTCCAGCGGTTGCCGTCGGACTGATAAGCTGTCTACGAAAGGCCAATCAGGCTGACCCGCCTTGCTGCCGATCGTGGTCTATGCCGCCTAGAAGCGGCTGCGGGAGACGCTGATCAATTTTTCGTAGAACGCTATCAAGCTCACGCAAGCCGGCAGCGTGCAGTTCGTGGTGCACTACCGCAGCCCGGTCGCCGAATATCCAGCAAGCGTGTACCAGGGCGCAAGCACACATCGTCGAGAAGAGGATCGGTAACCGTGGCAAAAAATGCGTGATAACTCTTTGCCAAGGCGTCATAACCTTGGCGTTCGAATGCCCGCAGTCGCTCCGCCTCGCTGCTCGACAGTTCTGCTGGAGACACAGCAATCCCCCCTCGGACGCAAGACCGCTCGATGGTAGCAGCTCCCGGGTACCGGTGAAATCTGGATCTCCCGCATTGGCCCCTTCGGCGACCTCGAAATCCGCAGTGACGTCTGCTTTGCGCCAAAAAGAGAGCCGCCCTCAACGCGCTGAGACCTGATGATCCGACTGCCTCATGGAGAAGTTTCTTAGCGCTTACGCAGCTCCGACGGGCTATGCCCAAATCGCCGCCTAAAGGCGGTGCTGAAGTGCGATGAGCTCCTGAAGCCGCAACGATAGGCAACCTCGGTCACCGACAAGGACCTCAACTCCGGACGGGTCAGCATATCGTAGCAGCGCTGCAGACGGCGGTCCAGGATCCACTCGGAGACCGACACCTCCGTGAGCCTGAAGAGATAATGCAGGTGCCGGAGCGAGACACCGTTGTTCTTCGCGATCCTCTCCAGCGAGAGATCCGGATCGATCAGGTGCTCCTCGATCCAGGCCTTGACGGATCGCAGGCGCGCCTTCTGGGCGGTCGCATCTTCCGAAAGCTCATCCCTGTCGCCCATGTCCAAGGCAAGCGCCAGGACGTCCATGAGCTCATCGCCCAGCCGGGCGCGCGCGACCTCATCGAGCGGCGAGCCTTCGGAGGCGAGCGTCGCACAGAACTCGGCCGCAATCCGCCCCAGCTCCCGTCCCGTCGCCATGGTCATCGCGACAGGGATCTTGCTCGCGTTAAACCGCGAGGCGAACTCCACGCGCGGAATCTCCAGATACAGCGACCGCACCTTGCCCATGCACTCCAGGTCATAGGCCTCGGAGGCCGAGAAGATCGCGCCGACGCTGGGATTGGTGAGCAGCGCCCGCCCGGCCTGGAGGACGTTGATTTGTCCCTGCTGGACGAACTCGACATAGTAGCAGTCCTTGTCGAGCTTCGCGATGTGGCGCTCGCGCCGCGTGATGCGCTGCTCCGACAGCAGGACGTCTGTCATCGTGACGGCACCGAACTTCGCTTCACGGATGAAGCCCTGATAGTCCGAGCGCTTCTCCGCGTTGACGTCGAAGCACCCTGAACGCGCGGAAACCGATGGTGCTATCGGCTTCTCGGATGGCCTTCGTATCCGCTCGGCCTAGCTTAGCGCGGTGTGCAACCAGGTGAAGGTCAACTGTCAGTTTACTTTTGGCTGGCGAGCTGTGCGTTGTACTCGCGTAAAAAAGTAAGCAAGTCTGCCAAATGCAGTTTTTTCCCTTATCGGGCCCCCGGGCGACGTCCAGGACCGTATCGCGTCGTATCGGCGCTGATATCCTGATGCTAGATTTCAGAACGGCAGCGCGCGGTGACCTCATGTACATAGTCCTTCGCAAGTACACCAAGGTTCGTTCGGTTGCGGACGCTGCTCGCCGCGCCAAGAGCGGCATCGGTCAGATCCTGAGGCAATCGCGCGGATTCAGATCTTACTACGTGCTGGATGGGGGCGGCGGCGTTGGTGTCGCTGTGATGATATTCGAGGACCGCGACAGCGCTAATGCAGCGAACGCTAAGATACTGGAGTTTGTTCAAGCAAGTCTGCTTGACCTCGATCTTGGAGATCCCGAAATCACTGCCGGGGACGTTTTAGTGAATATAGAACCTGATGTGTCCTCGGTCACAAAGGATTCGTAATCGCCCCGAGTTTGTGTGGGGTGCCGCCCCTATCAGCTGCTGTCGATCTCATCAACCAGTTCGCCAAGGTGAACTACTACGTGAACGGATCCTTCTCGAAAGACGCCGAGCCGGAACTGATCGCCGAGATCGCAGCGAACAACGACCTCGTTCTGACTGCCATCGGCGATTGCGGATCCTGCTGTTCCTGCTGCATCGGTAACGCTCGAGAAGCTCGGCCTGCCATCGGCCGCCATCATCACCACGGAGTTCGAGAAGGAGACTGTGCTGATCCGGACCGCGATCGGCATGGAAGGCTCTATCCCCGTAGTCATCGATCACCCAGGCCGAGATCGAAGCTCGCGCGGCTATGGTCGCCGAGAAGGCACCAAAGGTCTGGCTCGGCAAATAGTCGCCCCCTTCCTCCCGGACTTGGGCCCGGACCTCGAAAGAGCCGGGGCCCTTTTTGCCCTCACTTCAACCACGGTCACCCGCACCGCTGGCCGAGCCCGCCGCCCCGGTAGCGCAACCCCAACTGAGACCGACCTCAAACAGAGTGCTCGGAACGGCTCCAACGCTTCTACACGATGTGGTTCGATGGTGTACTCCGTCGGCCAAAACGCGATGGATTGACAAGCTCGTTCGAGCTAAGTCGAGACCACATCTCTCTTCGCCATTGAGCGACGCGCGCAAAGCTCAGACCTACGCTAAACTTCGCTATAGCACCCGGCAGCACTACCCACTCAATCATTTAGGACGACACTATCGCGTTGATTTGCAAGCACAATGCGCCAATGCTGGCAGTCAGATTCCGACGGTATATCCGTGCTAACGTTTTGATCTTGAATTCACAGGAAAATTCGTGCTGCTCGGAGCAATGGCTCCTTCGGCAATTATCGGAGTCAATCGACTAGGTGGACGCGAGAGCTTGGCCGTAAGAGTCACCGCCACACTCGCGCCATCGCTTCCGATACCGTCAATGATCAGGAAAACCCTGGTTGGCTTGTGAGGTGATAGCTCGCACCGCTCACCGGACCACTCCGTCCCTGGACACCTCGGTCAGCTTTGCGCCAACAGCTTCAGCTCTATTCGATTGGCGGGATGGCGCGCAACCAGGCAACGAGAGCGTTCAGATTCTGCTCATCATCTTGCTAACTGGAATCTGGATCTCATCGGTGTCCGAACGGCCCCGTGCTACCTGGAGGAAGGAGTCTCGACGACGCCGATGGGGGTCAATGTTCGACCAGCATTTACATGTTAGCTATTTCGGTGAGCCGATAGCGAATCTGATCGTTGACGAAATGATGGCCGCGAAGGCGCGGAGCGACTACTTTTCTCCCTCAACTTGTGTGCTCAGACGGCTGTTCGGATCGTTTGCGACGGACCGGCGGCCATCTCTTTGATCAGGTCGGCACCTTTCTCGCCAATCATCATAGTGGGACCATTGGTGTTACCGCTTGTCAATACCGGCATGATCGATGCATCGATCACTCGCATCCGGTCTATGCCATGGACCTTGAGCTTCGGGTCGACGACCGCCATCTGGTCGATCCCCATCTTGCACGTTCCAACCGGATGGTAGTCGCAGCAGGCATACTGGCGGATATAGCCCATGATCTCGTCGTCGCTCTGCGCGTGCAAGCCTGGCAGCCGCTCCTTCTCGATGTATCTGGCGATGGCACTCTGCGACAGCACCTCGCGAATGATCCTGACCGACTTAAGTGCCATCGAACGGTCGTAGGGATCGCTGAGATAGTTTGGATCGATTAGCGGTTCGTCAGTTCGATCGGATGATCGCAGCTTAATGCTGCCAACGCTCCTTGGACGAAGAAAGGTCGAGTTGACAGTAAAGCCGTAGCCATCGAGCCGCGTCTGGCCGCCGCGGACGACCAGGGCCGGCGCAATGTGGATCTGCAAGTCGGGACGGTTCGCACCCTCCGTCTGAAAGAAACCACCACCTTCGACGATGACCGAGGCTGCCGGTCCACTTCGATAGAGCAGCCAGCGCAATCCATGCAGCAGCGCATTAGGATAACGGTCCTGCCGATCGTAACTAATGGGCTGCTTCAGAGTAATGTGCACGTTGGTACAGAGGTGATCCTGTAGATTGCGACCGACACCCTTCAAGTCCGCAACAGGCGTGACACCGAGTGACTTCAATTCGTCTGCGTCGCCTATGCCCGACAGCATCAACAGGCGCGGTGAATTGACCGCCCCCGACGAGACGATAATTTCACCGGCGCGCAGAATCTCGCGACCACTGCCCCTGGCTATTTCAACCCCAACGGCACGCCCGTTCTCGATGACGACGCGCAACACGCGTGCATGCGTCCTTACGGAAAGGTTCGGCCGATTCCGGCGGATGGGATGAAGGTATGAGACAGCCGCTGAGCGGCGACGTCCGTGACGGCACGTCACTTGGTAGAATCCCGCTCCATACATGGAATCACCGTTGAAGTCGGGATTGAAAGGTAGACCCCACTGCTGCGCCGCACGCACAAACGCGCGGGTGAGCTCATGGACACCAAGTTGGTCCGATACCCAGAGCGGACCGCCTTCGCCGTGGTAACGATTTGCTAGTCGATCGTTGTCTTCCGACTTCCGGAAATAGGGCAGCACGTCCTCATAGGCCCAGCCGTCGTTGCCGAGGGCGGCCCAGTTGTCGTAGTCCTCCTTCTGGCAGCGGATATAGATCATCGCATTGATTGAACTGGAGCCGCCAAGCGTCTTGCCCTGCGGGTACCACACCACGCGGTTGTCCAGATTTTTCTGCGGCACAGTGTGAAAGCGCCAGTTGACGCCCGGCCCAAATAGCTTGCCGAGACCAGCAGGAATATGAATCATCGGGTTCCAATCCCGGCTCCCGGCCTCAAGCAGCAAGATGTTGACGGAAGGATCTTCAGACAGCCGGTTGGCCAACACGCAGCCGGCAGAGCCTGCTCCGACGATGATATAGTCCCACATAGCTCCTCCCCGACCTCACTCTGATGATCTGGCCTAGCGGTCCTTGAAGACTGGATTACGCTTCTCTGCAAATGCCTTCAGTCCCTCGATGCGGTCCGCCGTGTTGAATGCCTCCACGGTGAGCGCATGCTCGACACGCAATCCCTCCTCCAGCGGATGCTCAAAAGCTGCAAGGACCGCTCTCTTGGCGAAGGGCGTGATCGCGGTGGATTGGGCTGCGATCGACGATGCTATCTCCATTGCGCGCGGTAGCAGCCGATCGGCCGCCACAACCTCGCTAACCAACCCCTTGCGTTCGGCAAGAGCGGCATCGACCATTTCCCCGGTCAGGATCATCTGCATCGCAAACGACTTACCGACCAGCCTCGGCAAACGTTGCGTTCCACCATCGCCGGGAAAGGAGCCGATCTTGATCTCAGGCGCGGCGAACCGCGCCTGGTCGGAGGCGACGAGAATGTCGCAAAGCAGCGCGAGCTCAAGCCCTCCGCCGAGCGCATGGCCATTAACCGCAGCGATAAGCGGCTTGGGAAAGCGCTCGATGGCGCGCCATCGGGCAAGGCGTTCGGAGTCAGCGTAGGAGGCCAGGCCGCGTCCCAGCATGTCGAATATGTCTGCGCCAGCTGAAAAGGCCCGGCCTGCCCCGGTGAGGATCACGCAGGCGACATCGCTGTCGCCTTCCGCTTCGCTCAACGCGCCGACAAGCTCCTGAAGAAGCTGCTTCGAGAGAGCATTCAGTTTGTTCGGGCGGTTGAGCCTGAGGAGCAGAATGCGACCGGTCCGCTCCGCAAGCACTAGCGATGCATCGGTCTGGGCTTCAGACATGTTCGAGCCTCGCTGCAATTGAAGCCGCCGAAGGCAAGCGGTTGCTACGCAGCAGCTCCGAAATCTTCTCGGCGGTTTCGCTGTTGGGATGACTGACCCGCGCTTTGAAGGGGATCGTGAGCGCAATCAATCGCGATGTGCGGAATCTGTAAACCATCTACTGAACCAAGATTGCCCGAAAGTCGTTCACGTTGGTGCCCGTTGGCCCAGGAACAAAGAGATCGCCCAACGCACTGAAGGCCGTCCATGCGTCGTTGCGCGACAGCAAGCCGTCTGGATCAAGACCGAGGGCTCGCAAGCGCATCACCGTGGTGCCGTCAGCAAATGCGCCAGCGTTGTCTTCTGTGCCGTCAATGCCGTCGGTATCTGCCGAGATCGCAAAAATATTGTCGATGCCCGCGATCTTGGTGGCGAGCGAGAGTAAGAATTCGGTATTCCGACCGCCCTTCCCTCGACCGCGAACCGTCACCGTCGTCTCTCCTCCGGAGAGGAGCACGACCGGTTTGCGAAACGGACGATCGCGTTTTTGAATTTCGGCCGCGAGGGCTGCGTGAAATAGGCCGGCGTCCCGTGCCTCCCCTTCTATGGCGTCCGATAGAATTAAAGCCTCGAAGCCTTGTTCACTTGCCTTGCGTAACGCGGCCTCAAGCGACAGGCAAGCGGATGCAACGAGATGAGTTGTGGTCGTCATGAAACAAGGATCTGACGGTCCCGGTGCAGAGCCGTCGTTGGCGATGTGATCGCGTATTGCCGCAGAAAGCTCGATGCGATAGCTCTCGGCGGCTTTCAGCACCTTCTGAGGCGTGTCATCCACCGGGAGCGTTGGTCCAGATGCGACATGCGCCAAAGTATCTCCAGGAATGTCGGAGACGATGAGACTGACCAGTTTTGCCGGGTAGGCCGCGGCAGCTAGCCGACCGCCCTTGATCTTGGAGAACCGCCGGCGAATAGCGTTCATCACTGAGATTGGCGCGCCGGAGCGTAGCAGCAGTTGGTTCAACTCGATCTCGTCTGAAAGGCCAAATCCATCTGGTGGTGCGGCCAAAAGCGCCGAGCCGCCGCCGCAAACAAGCGCGACCACGAGGTCGTCCGGCGTCAAGCCGCGAACACGTTCAAATACTCTTGCAGCTGCGGCAAGCCCGGCCTGGTCCGGAACAGGATGGCCCGCCTCGAGAACCTCGATACGCTTGCAAGGCGCGCCATAGCTATAGCGCGTAACAACTGTACCTTCGATGCTCCCTGGCCAGACATTCTCGAGCGCTTGGGCGAGCTGGGCAACGCCCTTGCCCGCGCCGACAACCACCGTGCGGCCCTTTGGTACCGGCGGCAGGAAGCGGCCGATAACCTTCACAGGGTCTGCCGCGCTGACAGCAGCGTCGAACAGCGCGGCAAGTAAGCGTCGTTCGTCGTGCACTTTCTTACTTTCGATAGAGGTTGTCAGCGGTCAGGCCAGCCTTCTCCAGCAGAGCAAAAATTCTCTGCCAATCTTCCTGTGGGATCGTCTGCAACGGGGCGAAAACGTTCGGCGTGGCGAAGCGCCTGAAGTGGAAAAGCACATGCTTCATCCGGGCTTGCCAGTTGACGTAAGGGGCGCCGTAGAAAGCGTCGACCAAGAGGCTCATCTCGGCCAGAAGCTCGCGCTGCAGCTTGGGATTGGGCGTGTCCGAGGTATAAGCGTCGAATAGCGCGCGTTGACGATCTGCAATGACGCTGCCAGCACCCGAGATAATGCCCCTTGCACCCATGGCAATTGAGGCGCCGAGCCACTGCGATTGGCTGGTCAGAACGTTGACAGGCTTGGAGAGACCGTGGAGCGCCTCGATCGTCCGCTCGTGGACGCGCGCATCAGAGCCGAGTTCTTTGATCGCGACAAGATTCTCGACGCGATCGCATAGCGAGACAAGCGTATCGAAATCATACGAGAGCGACGTTGTGAGCGGGAATTGGAAGAGGATGGCTGGCAGGGATGTCGCCGAAGCAACGTCGCGAACGAATTGCGCGCCCAGCTCAGGGCGGGCGTTTCCACCGAACATCAGAGCGTTTGGTGGGAAAATGAGGATCGCCTGTGCGCCTGCTCTCTCAGCCGCCTTGGCCATGTCGCGCGCAAAGTGCGTTGCTTCAGCATAGACGCCGGCGATGATCGGAATCTGATCGCCAACCTCCTCACAGGCCGTCGCGATGCCCCAGATCTGCTGCTCCAGCGTCAGAGCATGAACCTCGGCCGCATGGCCGTTGACGACGATGCCAGTGAGTCCTTTGACGTTCGCCAGATCTCTGAGATGGCGGCGATAATTCGCCTCGTCAATTTTCCCATCGCCCTGCAAAGGCATTAGGCAAGCGGGCATGACGCCGACGGGTTTGAACATGACTTTCATTGAATCCTCCGTGAAATCGATTTCTTATTTTTCTATAAAAAGCACATCACTCCGTGGGCCGCAACCAGAGAACCGTGGAATATTTCGTGATAAACACGCATTCTTTCCGCTTGACGACGGCCCTTGGCTATGAAATGGTTTTCATAAATACAAATCAAGCCATTGGGAGGAACCGGATGCTCGAAGGCATTCGCGTCATCAGCCTTTGCCACTATCTGCAAGGCCCGGCCGGCGCGCAGTATCTCGCGGACATGGGAGCCGACGTCATCAAGGTCGAACCCATCGGGGGCGCCTATGAGCGTCGTTGGTCGGGAGCCAGGGTGTTCGTCGGGGACGTTTCCGGCTTTTACATCTGCGCAAATAAGAACAAGCGTTCCATCTGCATCGATCTCAAGTCGGCTGAAGGCAAAGCCGCATTTTTGCGGCTTGCTGCAAGCGCCGACGTAGTCATGGAGAATTTCCGTCCTGGAACCCTCGATCGGCTCGGATTGAGCTACGAGGTTCTGAAAGCGACGAAGCCGGACATTATCTTTGCATCGGCTAGCGGCTATGGCGCGGACGGCCCCTATTCCGAGTTCCCCGGACAGGACCTTCTTGTTCAGGCGCGCACTGGTCTGGTCTCGGCGACCTCCGGCCAGCGTCCGGGCATTTTGCCGGCTGCTGCAGGCTGCGCCGTCGTGGACCAGCACGGGGCGGCGCTCTTCGCGCTCGGCATCCTCGGCGCGGTCGTTCGAAAGCTTCGCACCGGACAAGGCACAAGGGTCGAGTCCAGCCTGTTCAACGCCGGAATCGATCTGCAGCAGGAGGCCATCACCAACTACTTGAATGGTCACAAGACGCCTGAAGTGTTCAATCGCGATCCTCATCTCGCGACGTGGTTCCATGAGGGCCCGTACGGCATCTACGAAACGGCTGACCACCGCCACATCGCAATGTCGTTGAACGCGCTCGAGCTTCTGACCAAAGCCCTTGGCCCATCCGATCTGCCGTCCGAAGGCGATCTGGACGCCTATTTGGAACGAGATCGCATCGCAGAGGATGTTGCGCGGCGCGTAGCGCGCTTGACGCTTGCCCAAGTCGAGGAAGCTCTGACCCGAAACAAGGTTTGGTATGCGCCGGTCAAGAACTACTCCGAGCTCGCAACCGATCCGCAAGCCCTCCACAACGGCATCTTCCGGAAAGCGGAAGTCAATGGTCGCCAGGCCGTTCTGGTCAACCATCCCAATCGGTACGACGGACAGGTTCCTCAGGTGCGCCACATCGCGGAGCGCCCCGGACAAGACATGCAATCTATTCTTTCTCAGGGTGGCTTCTCGGCGGACGAAATCTCGGCGCTCACTAAGCTAGGGGCGGTCGCATGACAGGAACGGTCATCGCAGACCGCGAGACCGTGCGCCAGGTCGCGTTGGTCACAGGAGCACGACGGGGCCTCGGCAGAGGTATCGCTTACTGCTTGGCAAAGGCAGGCTTCGATCTCGTCCTCAACGACATTGTTGAGGACGATGAAGCGCAGGCGACCGTCGAAGGAGTCAGAAAACTCGGCGCCAAGGCAAAATTCCTTCGGCACGATCTTGCCGACGTGCCGAGCCATGCTGCGTTCGTTTCCGAAGTGATCGGCTGCTTTGATCGTCTCGACTGCCTCGTCAACAATGCAGGCATTCAAGTTCCGCGTCGCGTTAGCATTCTCGACGTGCAAGCGGACGAGTTCGACCTCGTTGTTAACGTCAATCTCAGAGGGACATTCTTCCTTACCCAAGAAGTTGCCCGTTGCATGAAGGCCAGTGACACGGACGGCGGTAGTCGATCGATAATTTCGATCACATCTTCAAACTCCGCGTTGGCATCAACCGACAAGGCGGCCTACTGCCTCGCCAAATCTGCACTTTCGATGATGACCTCGCTCTTCGCGCTCGAGCTCGGCGAGCACAACATTCAGGTTTACGAGATCCGCCCCGGCCTAATGGCAACCGATATGACCGCCATGGTCCGCGATAAATATGCGGATTACGTCGATCGCAACACTTTGTTCAAGCGCTGGGGCGAGCCTGATGACGTCGGCCGCGCGGTTGCATCACTTGCGACCGGCGCAATCCCCTACTCCAGCGGGGAAGTCATCAACATCGACGGCGGCATGCATATTCGCCGGCTTTGAGGGACTAGCCATGAACGCTCTCGCAGGAAGTGCAAATCCCCCTATCGCGCTGCGGATGGAAGGTATCTCGAAGCGCTTCAGGGGCGTTTCCGCTCTTGATGACGTAAGCTTCGACCTCAAAGTCGGAGAAGTATTGGCGCTTGTCGGCGAAAACGGCGCCGGCAAGTCCACCCTTATGAAGATACTCTCCGGCGCTCATCACGCGGATAGCGGCACCGTCGAGCTCTTTGGCGAAATCGTTGAGCACGCCACGCCCCACCAGATGCTCGACCGCGGTGTGGCGGTCATCTACCAAGAGCTTCTCCTGGCCAGCGACCTGACCGTCGCCGAGAATATTTACCTTGGCCGATTGCCAAAAACCCGCTGGGGCTTGATCGATTGGCGTTCGGCGAATGACGGCGCCAGGAAGGCCATTGAGCGGCTTGGCTTCGACATCAAGCCGGACACAAAAGTCCGCGATCTGAGCGTCGCCCATCGCCAGATCGTTGAGATTGCTAAAGCAATGTCGCGGTGCGCGAAGATCGTTGTCCTTGATGAACCCTCCGCCGTGCTAGGTGATTCTGAGCTTGAAAAGCTTTTCGCCATCATCGCGAGGCTCTCGAAGGAGGGTGTAAGCTTCATCTACATCTCGCATCGGCTCGAGGAAGTCTTTGCCATCTCCGGACGTACGGTCGTACTCCGAGATGGGCGACGGGTTGGCGTCGAGGAGACCAAGAAGCTCAACAAAGACTCACTGGTCCGAATGATGGTGGGTCGTGAGCTAGCTAGCATCTACCCAGAGCGGAAACTAAAGATTTCCGACCCCGTCCTCATCGTCGAAGGGTTGGCCAACCGTAGCTTGAACGACATCTCCGTCGTCGTACGAAAGGGTGAGATCCTCGGCGTATGCGGCCTCGCGGGAGCCGGGCGCACTGAATTACTCCGAGCGCTCTGCGGGGCGGATCACGCGACAGCTCGACGCTTTGTCAAAAACGGAATGGCACAATTGCCGTCGTCGCCGAAGGACGCGCTCGCCCACGGCATTGGCCTGCTTCCCGAGGATCGTCGCCATCAAGGGCTGTTTATCAACCAAAACATCGCCTTCAACATCTCCATTGCCAAGCTGTCGACCGTCGCGAAGGCAGGCGTTCTTTCGCTAAAAGCGGAGAGCGCAATGGCGAACGGATACATCCAGTCGCTGCGCGTCAGAACGCCAAACGCAAAGCAAACGATCGGCAATTTGAGTGGAGGCAACCAGCAAAAATGCGTGCTTGCCAAGTTACTCAACGCCGATTGCGCCGTCTTACTCGTCGATGAGCCGACTCGCGGCGTCGATATCGGTGCCAAGCGGGAAATCTATCAGCTCTTGGTCGACCTAGCTGACAAGCAAGGCTTGGCTATCGTCATGGTCTCGTCAGAGCTGCCAGAAATCATTGGTCTTTGTGACCGCGCCATCGTGATGCACGAAGGGCGAGTAACTGCCGAATTGCCGCGCGCAGATCTTACTGAAGAGAAGATCATGCACGCCGCGACCGACTAGGAGAGCGAATATGCGGGAGTATGCACATTTCATCGACAACGATTGGCGGATGAACTCAAACGTAAAGTCCATCGATCGCGCCAATCCTGCGACGAATGCCGTCACGGCTCGCTTCGCGCAGGGCGGCCAACAAGAGATCGATATGGCGGTCGCAGCGGCGCGCAAGGCGTTCGATGCCGGCCCCTGGCCGCGGATGTCGGCGCTGGAACGTGCAGCCGTTCTCTTCCGCTGGGCCGATCTTATCGACCAAAATGCCGAGAAGCTGATCGATATTGAAGTCGACGAGGTCGGCAAGCCGCGCCGATTTGTTCAGGGCGACATTGGTGCGGCCGCCGCCTTCACCAGACATGCCGCTTCAATGGCGTCGCAGTCCCATGGCGAGGCTTATACAAACCTTCCGTCCGGGAAGACCGGTCTTGTGCTGCGGCAGCCCGTTGGTGTCGCCGGCGTGATCGTCCCCTGGAACTTCCCGATCGAGATCTTCGCGAAGAAGGTCCCCTTCGCACTGGCCAGCGGCTGCACCGTGGTGGTCAAGCCCTCCGAGATGACGAGCGGCTCGGCGCTGGAAGTGGCGCGCCTGGCTTGCGCGGCTGGCCTACCGCCAGGAGTTCTTAACATCGTTACCGGAGAAGGAAGCGAGGCCGGCAGCGCGCTTACCACGCATCCCGGAGTCAATATGGTCAGCTTCACCGGCTCGACCGTGGTTGGACAGCGCATCATCCGGGCGAGCGCCGACAGCGTGAAGCGCGTGACCCTCGAACTAGGGGGGAAGTCGGCGAACATCGTCTGCGACGATGCCGATCTCGATAGCGCGCTGGAAGGTACGCTAAAGGCGATTTTCGCGTTTCAGGGGCAGTGTTGCGTAGCTGGTTCGCGCCTCTTTCTTGCCGAAGGAATTGCAGATGAATTCATTCGCAAGCTGACTGATCGAGCGGTGGCGCTCCGTGTGGGCGATCCGAGCGCGATCGAAACAGATCTCGGCTCGATGATCAGTGCACCGCATACCGCTAAGGTGATGGGGTACATTGATCGCGCCAGGCAGAGTGGCATGAAGCTTGTGGTCGGCGGCGACCGACGCACCCCCGGCGCCGGCTTGTCCGATAATTTTGTCACACCCACGATCTTCACCGACGTCAATCCAGGCAACGAGCTGTTTACCGACGAAGTGTTTGGGCCGGTGCTCAGCATTACCCGCTTTCAGACGCCAGACGGTGCGATTGAACTCGCTAACCGCACCCACTACGGATTGGCCAACACCATCTGGACGACAAGCCTCGAGACGGCGATGAACGCCAGCAGGCGCCTTGAGAGCGGCATTGTGTGGGTCAACACAACGTTGGACGGGGCACCCCAATTGCCGTTCGGCGGCATTAAGTCGTCCGGCTTCGGGCGTGAACTGGGGAATGCCGGTTTCCAGGATTTCACGGAGCTCAAGACAGTCATCCTGTCGTCGGCGCCTTGCGCACCGATCTTCCCAAAGGACCATCGCTAATGCGCGCCTCAAACCGACACCTCCTGGCGCTTGACGTCGATCGGACGTTGCTGACGGACGACTTCCGTTTGTTGCCGAGGGTCAGTGATGCCGTCCAGCGTGCGCGTAAGGCGGGTGTCAACGTCGCCTTGGCGACCGCTCGTGGACCCGCCGCACTCGGCGTCATTCTTAAGGATCTCGGCGAGATAGATTATGCGATCTGCTTTGGCGGCGCTCTGATTCTGCAGCGCGAACAGGGTGCATGGTCTGCAATCCACTCCTCTAGCGGTTCAGAGAATACGATTGAGAGCGCCAAGGCAGCATCCATTGCCGCCCAGTGTCTAGCGATGGGGCTTTCTGTCGCGGCCTATGGACGAGACGATGTTTACGTCGAGGATCGCGACAGCAAGCTTGCCGACGACTTCGCTCATCTCGGCGATAACTACGTGGTCTGCGAGTTCGCTAATCTTCCGGAGCCGTTATTCAAATTCCTGGTGATCAGCTCTCTAGCAGAGACCAACAAGCTCGGCTTGTTGCAGGCCGCGCTCGTTGACGAATTGTCCTGCGCAATGTCGCACGTCAATTATCTCGAAGTCGGGCGGCGTCACGTGACTAAAGGCAGTGGCCTCGCAGAGCTCGCCAAGAGCATCGGTGTTGATCAGCAGCACACCGTCGCGATTGGTGACAGTGAAAACGACCTTCCCATGCTGGCTTACGCCGGTCTCTCAATCGCAATGGGAAATGCCTCGCAGAAGGTGCGCGACGCTGCGAAGTGGACGACGGCGAGCAACGCAGACGTAGGTGTGGCTGTCGCGATCGAGAGACTTTTCAAGGAAACATGGCGTTTGGCCAACGTATAGGCAGCGGAGGAGTTATGACAGTGCATATCGCAGAGAAAAATGTGCCCCTCACGACTGCGTCGTCGGGGATCGGGCGGTTCATCCAGCAGCGCTTGGCAATCAGCGGCCTCTTTCTGGCTCTGATCGCACTCATCCTGATCTCTTCAATGATCTCTAGCGCGTTTCTCAGCCCGTTTAATCTGATCAACGTGCTGCGTCAGGTCGCTCTCTATGGGATCGTCAGTATCGGCCTGACATTTGTGATCTTAACGGCAGGCATTGATCTGTCGGTCGGCTCGATCGTCGCGGTTGTGTCCGTTTCGACGGCTATGATGCTGAACGCAGGCGCCCCGATTCCGCTCGTCATTCTGGGCGCGCTCGCAATCGGCACGACGTTCGGCGTCGTGAACGGCGTTGGAATCACGCTGTTCAAGATGCCGCCCTTTATTATGACGCTCGGTACGATGGTGATGCTCCGGGGGTTCGCTCTGACCCTGTCCGACGGCCGACCGATTGACGTCACGTTTACGGCTGGCGACTTCAGCTGGATTGGTCGATCGAGTGTCGCCGGTCTTCCAGTAGCCGTCTGGATCTTCCTGTCTGTCGCCATGATCGCCTTTTTCGTCCTGCGCTATACTGCGTTTGGTCGCAACGTCTATGCAGTCGGATCGAACGCAGAGGCCGCGCGCCTCTCCGGTATCAACGTGACCGCGGTCCAATTGGGGGTCTATACGATCTCCGGGCTGCTCGCAGGCCTGACTGCGCTCGTGTTCGTCTCCCGCCTAACGGTCGGCGAACCGACGGCTGGCACGGGCCTTGAGCTCGAGGCGATCGCGATTGCGGTGATCGGCGGTGCAAGCCTCTTCGGCGGGATCGGCAGTGTGGTCGGAACGACCATCGGTGCCTGCATTCTCGCGGTACTCGCAAACATGATGAATCTCATCGGCATCTCGCCGTTCACGCAGCAGATCGTGAAAGGCGCGATCATTATCGTAGCAGTTTCGTTTGAAGTCTTGAGGCCCCGTCGGTGAGCGGGAATTGCGACCTCGCCTTTGTACATCGTCTTTAACCAAGGAGGAATACATGCTGCCATTTGTGTCTGTGATCCGGGTTCTTGCCGGAGCTAGTGCGCTTGCCACTCTTCTCGCGGCGACCAGCGCTTTCGCAAGTGACGACGTCATGAAGGGCGTTGATCTTACGAAGAAGTGCAAGATCGGGTTCAGTCAGGGAACGATGAACCATCCCTGGCGTGTCGCCATGGTGGAGGGAAACCGCAAATGGGCGGCCGAGCACCTTCCGAACGTTCAGCTGATTGTCACCGACGGCCAAAATGCGTCGAGCAAGCAGGTTTCCGACGTCGAAAGTCTGATGGCCCAAAAGATCGACGTACTGATGATCAGCCCCCTGACGGAGGCAGCTCTCACCCCCGTCGTGAAAGATGTGATGTCGGCGAATATTCCAGTCGTCGCACTCGACCGTAAGGTCAACACGCCCGTAACGACCTATATTACGGCGCAAAACGAGCCTATCGCGGGACAGGCTGCAGAGTTCTTCGTCAAGCAACTCAAGGGCAAAGGAAACATCATCGAAATCGAGGGGACTGCGGGGGCAAGCGCGGCCGTCGAGCGTAAGAAGGGTTTTGACGACGTAATCGCCAAGAACTCCGGCATGAAGATCGTTGCCACGCAGAACGCAGACTTCTTGCGTGAAAATGCAGCCAAGTTCATGGAGGACGTGCTGCAGCGGTTCCCGTCCGGTCAGATCAGCGGCGTGTACGCGCACAACGATGAAATGGCTCTTGGTGCAATCACTGCGATCGAGGCCGCGGGCCGGCAGAAGGAGATCATGGTGACGGGTCTGGACGGGCAAAACAACGCCATCCAGGCAATCAAGGATGGCAAGCTGTTTGCCACGTTCACCTTCCCTTACGTAGCCCCAGAAGGCATCGAATATGCTTATCTCGCCTGCATCGGAAAACCGGTGAAGGGGAATGTGATCCTTCAGTCGAACACCATCACAAAGGACAACGTGAACGACTGGATCGGCAAAGGGTTCTGATCGGTCGGAGTGAGCGGGTCAGGACAATTACCGCCCGTCCCGCTCATTCCTCATTCAGAAAAGCAAGCGAGGGACGAATATGAAGGATTTCTATTTATCAGTCGGTCAGTCGGTAAGCTTTAGCAAGACCGTAAGTGAGAGCGATGTGTACCTGTTTGCCGGTATCACCGGGGACCTTGCCCCCGTGCACGTCAACCAAGCGCTCATGGAGAAATCGGCTTATGGGAGGCGTATCGCCCATGGTGCGCTGCTGGTTGGCTTTATGTCGACCTTGTCGACGATCATCGTAGCCCAAGCCGAGGATGCGCACACCAAGGGCGAAACGCCAGTTGCGCTCGGTTACGATCGCATTCGGTTCACTGGTCCCGTCTTCTTCGGTGACACCGTGACGCTGACATATACGATCACCGAGGTCGATACCGTGCGCCGCCGCACCGTGGCGAAGGTTGAGGCGCGCAATCAGCGGGACGAGACCGTCGCTGTTGCGACCGGACTTCTGAAGTGGGTGAAGAAGGCTGATTGAGCGATGACAACCCGAGGCAGCGTGAGTTCGGCCGACTATATTGTTGTTGGAGGCGGAAGCGCCGGTTGTGCCGTTGCAGCGCGCCTGAGCGAGGATCCCAACTCTCGCGTCCTGCTCATCGAAGCGGGAGCTCGAGATCGGAGCCCTTACATCCACCTGCCGGTCACCTACTACAAGACGACAGGGCCGCAGTTCACCTGGGGGTTCAAGACGACCGAGCAGCGTCAGCAAGATAACATCGTAACACCATTTGCGCAGGCTCGCGTGTTGGGCGGCGGAAGTTCAATCAACGCGCAAGTGTACATGCGCGGGACGCCAATCGACTACGATAACTGGAAGAACAACCTCGGCTGCCCCGGTTGGGGCTACAGCGATGTCCTGCGGTACTTCAAGAAGGCAGAGGACAATACTCGGTTGGCGGGGGAGTTGCATGGTGTCGGCGGCCCGCTCAAGGTATCCGACCAAGCCTATACGCATCCGCTCACCTACGCATGGCTGAAGGCCTGCCAACAGGCCGGATTGCCCTACAATTCTGACTTCAATTCAGGCAATCAGGCCGGCTGCGGGCTCTACCAGGTGACCAACCGCAGCGGGCGTCGGTCCAGTGCGGCAAACTGCTATCTGCACCCGGTGGAAGGCCGAGCAAATCTCACGGTCCTGACCGATGCGCAGGTCCTTCGGGTAATTTTCGATGGTAAGCGGGCTTCTGGCGTCGAGGTGCAAGAGTCTGGTGCGACACGCAAGGTCACCGCAAATCGCGAGATCATCCTGACCTCGGGCGCGATCGGCACGCCCAATCTCTTGATGCATTCTGGGATTGGCGATGTGAATGCCCTCTCCGCTTTGGGCATCAATGTGATCGCTAACAGTCCGGAGGTCGGTCGAAATCTGCAAGATCATCTCGACGTGTTCATGATCTATGAGCTGACCGGACCTCATAGCTACGATAAATACAAAAAGCTCCATTGGCAGATCTGGGCGGGCATGCAGTTCGCTCTCTTCCGATCAGGCCCGGTAACGTCAAACGTCGTGGAAGGCGGCGCCTTCTGGTGGGTCGACAAGGCCGATCCCCAGCCTGACGTCCAATTTCACTTTTTGGCCGGCGCCGGTGTCGAGGCCGGTATTGAGGATGTCCCGGGCGGAAACGGGTGTACTTTGAACGCCTATTTGACGCGGCCCCGTTCCCGGGGAACCGTTTCCCTTGCCAGCAGCGATCCGAGGACGTTTCCAAGGATCGACCCGAACTACCTGTCCGACCCGGAAGACTTGGCAAAAACGGTTGACAGTGTCAGGCTTGGCCGAAAAATAATGGAAGGCAACAGCCTGGCGCCTTATTTGAAGCAGGAACATTTTCCAGGGGTAAA
Organism: Bradyrhizobium sp. UFLA05-125; assembly: GCF_059803515.1. Taxonomy (NCBI): domain Bacteria; kingdom Pseudomonadati; phylum Pseudomonadota; class Alphaproteobacteria; order Hyphomicrobiales; family Nitrobacteraceae; genus Bradyrhizobium; species Bradyrhizobium sp. UFLA05-125. Next base: position 68,032 of record NZ_JBANBJ010000004.1, read on the forward strand.
TGTCCAAAGCCAGTCAGAACTCGAGGCATTTGTCCGCGCCCAGGCGAGGACGGGCTATCATCCGGTCGGAACGTGCCGAATGGGTAGCGACGTTCGATCTGTGGTCGACACTCAGCTGCGGGTGAGAGGTGTCGATGGTTTGCGCATCGCCGATAATTCGGTCATGCCAAAGCTCGTCTCTGGCAATACCAACGCGACTGCGATTATGATCGGTGAGCGAGTAGCAGACTTTATCAAAGGCAATGAACGGAACTGATGTCGGATCAATCGGATAAGAGTGACAACCGACGTGTAAGCATTGCCGACGTCGCGAAATTGGCTGGGTGCGCACCTGCAACAGTTTCGCGCCGGTTTAACAATCCCTCGGTCGTTAGCCGCACCGTCATCGTCGCGATCGACGACGCGATCGAACAGCTTGGCTATGTTCGAAATGAATCGGCTCGCTCTTTAAGGTCAAGCCGGTCGCGATTGGTTGGCGTTATCATTCCAACACTTCGGCACTCGATCTATGCGGAGATGATCGCTGGCCTTCAGCATGTGTTGGAGAAGAGCGGCTTTTCGCTCATTCACAATACCTCCGAGTATGATCTCGACGAGGAATACAAGCAGGCGCGGACCCTTGTCGAGCGAGGCGTCGAGGCAATTGTTCTGGTCGGCACACGTCATCGTGCAAAGACCTTCGAGCTGATTGCCGGCCATAACATCACCTTCGCGGTCACATATGCGCTGCAGGATGATTTTGGCTTTACTAGCGTGGGCTTCGATAATCGGCGCGCCGCCGCGCTCGCGGCCAACAAGCTCTATGATCTCGGTCACCGGAAGTTTGGCATGCTTGCCGGCATTACGGCGAACAACGATCGCGCACAGGCGCGCGTGGACGGGTTCGTTGAGGCGCTGACGGCTAAGGGGATCGAACGGGCGAACATCGTCGTGCACGAGGCGCGCTACCAGATCGGCGATGGCCAGAAGGCGATGGCAACTCTTCTGGACTCGGCACCAAATATCACGGCGCTATTTTGCGGTAGCGACGTCCTGGCTATTGGGGCTGTGCATGAGTGCCGGCGGCGACGTATCGCCGTTCCCGAGAGGCTTTCGATTATCGGCTTCGACAATCTTGAAATATCCGGTTATGTCGATCCGCCTCTGACGACGTTAAACGTGCCGGCATATGAAATGGGCACGGAAGCCGGTCAGTACATCGTGCGAAGCGAACCGGGAAAAGCGATGAAGCGACGCATCGAACTTAACGTCGAATACGTCGAACGGCAAACGACTGCGAAAGCACCCACTCTAATCCGTGAGCGGGTGTAGAAGCGAACTGTTCGCGGCGCAGATCCGCCAATAGCGACAGTTTGGTGTGAATGCCGATCGAAAATTGCCCCGAATCGGCGTCGTCGGGGCCTCCTCCAGGCCGTTGATTTCGTTGAATTGTGATGATGGACCTGTGTGTACCGAAAACCTCCGTGCCGAACTCGACCACCTGCCTGGTCGGCACGCCGAAGAGCACGGCCGAACGCTCGGCAGCCGTAATACAGGACCACGCGGGTGATGTTCGCGGTGCTGGAGATCTAGGACGCGGACCCGGGCGAAGCCCGCCGCTAGGATGCCGGCAGCCATCAGGATGACCAGGTCAACCGACCAAGAGTGACCCTTTCCGCCGATTAGATCGAAGTGTCTGGAGCGGCTTTCGTCCCGGAATGTTTGAAGGCGCATGGCACGCATCTCTCTGCGCGCGTTGGACGTCGTTCAATCGTGAAGGCGGTAGGTTGCGATCGCATTTCGCGCGATGAGCGATCACGGCCACTGGACGAGATGCTTCTCGCTCCAGTGAACCACTTCGTTGCCGCTCCCTTGCCTCACGACGTTCTGCCATTTTGCACGCCATAGTGCGCATGAATACTCTGTCAGTGGAAGGGAAGTGGAATGCCGCCTTCCACCGCATTTAAGCTCGGCCGCAACTTTGGTCAGTCGCTGAATATGAAAGTAACTTGAAACAGCCCCCACCAAAACTACGCTGGGCTGCGCGATTGCGCCCAGCCTCACTACTTCCACTCTATCATTTCGAACGACGCTGCGTCGTTGATTTGCAAGCACGAATTTCTAGATCTGACGGACAAACGCCGACGGTATCCCCGCCGCAATTTTTTGATCTCGAATTTACGGGAAAATTCGAGCCGCTCGTAATGTTGGCGGCTCCGATACCTATCGGAGTCAATCGACTGATCAGGTGGCCTGCGTAGACAAGACTGCGATACTCGCTCAAGCGCGGCACACCTACAAATACCGTCAAGAACGCAACTGGACCTCGCGATCGCCCGGCCACCGCGCAACCAGAATAGTCCGCTTTGCGCCAGAAGCTGCCCTCCTCGCGACTTCGCAGCTGACCCATTGCAGACCTTACAAGGCATCGACCCATCAGCGAAGTTGCGCCACGTCCGATGGAAGTCCGCTTATCGCGGCAGAGCAGACCAGATTTGCTCAACCGGAGTTCTTCGCCGTTTGCCCCCTCAGCGGACATGATCGTTGGGTGCCGATCATGCAAGGCGATATATTGGCGAGCCGCGCTTCCACTTGGCCACGCGACCGCTTTTGCCGTAGCACGATGGCACCGCGTGCATCGTGGCCCACGACGTGGAACGAGTTTTTGCCGATATCGACGCCGATCGCGGCGATCGCAGTGCTGGGTGTCTTGGACATGGCGTGCTCCTTGTCTTGGCGCCTCAGACCTCTACTTTGCTCAGCAGCTGAACTAGGAGTTTGATCGGCCCAGCTGCAGATGACGCTTGGGTTGTGATACCGGCAACTATGGGCAGGTTACTGGCGGTGCTCCTCGCAAAACGGGGGGTGGCGGAAGGCATTATGATCGCTCGCAAACTTCATCAAGGAGCGCGCGCAGAATCGCGGTGGTGACGGTCTCAAACATGAAGTGCCCTAAAGGGAAACCCGATACGAGCCCGTTTTTCAGGCCTGGTAATTCAGGCATGTTTAGGACCGCGAATTGCCGCTTGCACAGGGTGTCGACCTCAGTGAGGGTCGACCGAACGTGGTTAGGGCTGGTGGTGGCTTGGTGGGGCCGGAATCTACGTCACAGCGCGCCGGTTTCGGCCGACGGCAGGTTGATGATCCGCAAGCTGCCGGCTTCGCGGGGCAGCGGCGCGCCCAGCACAAGCGAGAGCCGATGCGAGGCATCGGTCAGCCGCGACGCCAATGCCTTGAGGTCGGCCTGACGTATGCGCTCGACCGGGCCGCTGACGGTCATGGCGCCGACCAGGGCGCCCTCGTGACCGAACACGGCGGTCGACAACGAGGCAGTGACGGTGTCGTAGACTCCGGAGCTGACGAAGACGCGCGCACCTTCACCAACTCGGTCGCTCCAGCGCGCCGTGCTCAGCACCTGCCCCGTCGACGTCAGATCGAGCGACGCAAGAGACGTAGGGCGCGCGACGTCGCGGACGAGTTGTGGCGAGTCCACCCGGAACAAGCACAGCCGCTGATCGCGCTCGCGCACGTGAAACGCACTGCTTTCGAGTGTTTGCTGACTGAGTTGCTGCAGCGCCGGCAGCACATGATGTTCGAGATTGAAATTGGCGCGATAGGTGCTGCCGAGCTGAAAGGTCTTGGCGCCGAGTGCATAACGACCATCGCTGAGGCGGACGACGTAACCTGCCTCGTCCAACGATACCAGCGAGCGCATCACGGTCGGCTTCGCGAGGCCCGTGATCTTGGCGATCTCGGCCAGACTTCGTGTGCCGGATCCGATGAAGCTGTCGAGGATCACCAATGTCCGCTGCACGGTGGCAACGCCTTGTGTCTTGAGCATGGACCTTCCCGTTTCGCCGATTTCGGTTGACCGCAGCTTCCTGGCCGTTACATTAGGCGTAACAGCGTTCCATTTTCAATGAGGGTCTGCATGGCCGCGGGCTTCAGGATCCTTTCCCGCAGGCGGGCTTTTGCGGGCGAATGGGCGCGCGCTATTGCGGACGCGGATCGCGGCGGCTGCGAGCTGTCTGAGGTTTAGCGATGGCCGGGCGTACGATCTCCGAGAAGATCCTCACCCGAAAGTCAGGGCAGCCGGTGCGTGCGGGCGATCTCGTCGTCTGCGAGGTCGATTGCGCGCTCGGCACCGACGGCTCCGTCCCCATGGCGCTCGACCACTTCAAGGCGATGGGTGGCGAACGCCTGCGCGATGCGTCCAGACTGGTGCTTGCACTCGACCATTACGTGCCGCCGACGAGTGCGCAGACCGTCGGCCTGCATCGCGTGATTCGGGACTTTGCTGAAAAACACGGCGTCACCTTGCATGAGGCCGGCGCGGGGATCGGTCACCAGCTCATCGTCGAAACCGGTCGTGCGCTACCCGGCGGGTTGGTGGTTGGTGCCGACAGCCACGCCGTCACTTACGGCGCGCTGAATTGCTTTGCGATCGGGATCGGCTCGTCCGATCTCGCCGCGATCATGCTGTGCGGCCGGATCTGGCTGCGCGTGCCCGAAACGATCCGCGTCGTCTTGACTGGAGCGCTGACGCGCGACGTTTACGCCAAGGACATTGCCTTGGCGCTCGCGGGCCGGCTTGGCGCGGATGGCGCGGCCTATCAGGCGCTCGAATTTGCGGGACCAGGCGTCGCCATGCTCGCACTCGAGGATCGGCTGGTGCTGAGCAACCTCGCGGTCGAGATGGGCGCGAAGAACGGAATTTTTCCGGCTGATGCGGAAACCACCGCGTACTTGCAGGGGCGCACCGGGCAAGCTTTCGAGCCGGTCGCGCCTGATCCGGATGCCCAGTACATCAGGACCGTGGAGATCGCGCTTGATCAACTCACACCGCAAATCGCGTTGCCGCATCTTGTGGATCAGGTCGTTCCACTCGCAGACGCCAGCGGCACGCCGATCCAGATGGTCTATCTCGGTACGTGCACCGGCGGCCGCTTGCGCGATTTCCACCGGGCCGTTGACGTGTTGCGGGCCGGCGGCGGCGTTGCACCCGGCGTGCAGCTGGTGGTCACGCCGGCCTCGCGCGAGGTGGCGACCGACGGAACGCTGGATGCGCTGGTGGGATTCGGCGCCACCGTGGTCGAGCCGGGTTGCGGCTCCTGCTACGGCACCTGCGGGGTGATCCCGGGCGACGGCGTCTCTGTCATCTCGACCGCGAACCGCAACTTCAAAGGACGGATGGGCAACGCCAAGGCGTCGATCTATCTCGCCTCCCCCGCCGCTTGTGCAGCCGCCGAGACCCGCGGTGTCGTCACCGATCCCGGCGAGGTGTCGCGATGACCGTCTTGCGAGGACGCGCACGGCTTGTCGGCGACGACGTTAACACGGACTCGATCATCAGCTCGACGCGCAAGCGAGAGAGCCTCGATCCTGATGTGCTCAAGCAGTTCCTGTTCGAACATGTCGACCCGACCTTCGCAGCCTCGGTGCAGCCCGGCGACATTCTGGTGGCGGGAAAGAATTTTGGGTGCGGCTCGGCGATGGAAGTTGCGGTCACGACGGTGCTCGGCGCCGGCATTCCGGCAGTGATCGCAAAAAGCTTCTCACGCACCTACTACCGCAACGCGATCAACAATGGCTTGCTGCCGCTGATCTGCGACACCGGCAACATTCGCGCCGGCGACGTTCTTGTCTCCGATGAGACAGGCGCGATCCGCAACGCCCGCAGCGGCGAGACGCTGAGGCCGGAGCCTCTTCGAGAAATTATGAAGGCGATCCTCAGTGCGGGCGGCCTCGTTCCCTACATGCGCAAAAATGGTGACTTCATAATATGACGACAAACACACCTTTAGCGATTCCCGCGATGGGATATCGTCTTCGGCTTCCCGGCCCGACGGAAGTGCCGGAAAGGGTACGGCAGGCAACGGCCGGGGTGATCGTCAACCATCGCGGCCCCGAATGCAAAACCGCGATCGGCGAGACCGAGGAGATGATCCGCCCGGTGCTGGGCACGACCAACCGCGTCATGTTCTTTGCAAGCTCCGGGACGGGCGTGATGGAAGCCGCGCTCGTCAACGTGGCCGGGCCTGACAGCCGGATCATCGTGGTCGAGCACGGCCAGTTCGGCGAACGCTTCACTTCCATCGCCAAGGCCATGAACATCACGGTCGACACCGTTGCGACCGAGTGGGGCAAGGCCATCGACATTGCCGCTGTGGAGGGACGCTTGCGCGAGCACACCTATCGCGCCGTCGTCGTCGTCCACAATGAGAGCTCGACCGGAATGGTGGCCGATCTCTCGGCACTCGGTGCGCTGGTGCGGGACCGGCCGACGCTGCTCATTGCCGATTCCGTTAGCGGCCTCGGCGGCATCGCGATGCGGCAGGATGAATGGGGCGTCGATATCGTCGTCTCGGCCTCGCAGAAGGCGCTGATGTGCCCGCCGGGCCTTGCGCTTGCCAGCGTCAGCCCCAAGGCATGGCGCGTGATCGAGCTAGACGAGAAGCGCCCCGTGTTCTTCTGGGATTTCCGCCGCGCGCTAAAATCCGTTGAGCTGAACGAGACTCCGTTCACAACGCCGGTCGGCCTGCTCTACGGCCTGCGCGAAGCCCTGATGATGATGCACGAGGAAGGCCTGCCGAACGTCCATGCCCGTCACGAACTTCTTTCCGGCGCACTGCGCGCCGGCGGCGCGGCGCTCGGGCTTGCGGATTTTTGCGAGCACGGACCGCGCTCGAACACGGTCGTCGTCTTCAAGGTGCCTGACAGGCTCGAGGGCGGAACGATCGTGCGGAGGCTCTATCAGGATCATCGCACGGTCATCGCAGGCGCGCGCAACCGTCTCTCGGGAAAGGTCATCAGGCTTGGCACGATGGGTGCATTCAGTGCCTCAACCATTCTGACCGACTTGCTTCATCTGGAAGACGTATTGACGAAGTTAGGCCTGCCCGTCGAACCTGGTGCCGGCGTCAAAACCGCCACCGAACACCTCGCCAAAAACAGATAGGCAACAGCAAAACCGAAGAAGGCGAACACGATGAGATATCCAGCCTCAATCCTCGCTCGTGGCGTCGCGCTCGCCGTCTCGCTCCTTGCAGCCGGATCGGCCTGGGCCGAGCAGCACGTCGTGCTCTATTCGGCCAACGACGACACCGTGAACAAGCTTGTCGCCGATGGCTTCGCCAAGGCGACCGGAATCAAGGTCGACGTGGTCTCGACCGGATCAGGTGTCCTTGTCCGCCGCATCACATCCGAGGCCGCCAATCCGCAAGGCGACGTGATCTGGGGCGTCAGCGCGACGATCCTGCGGCTGGCGAGCCCTTACCTTCAGTCCTACCAGGCCAAAGGTCGCGACGCCGTGCCGGCGCAATTTCGCGATCCCGGGGATCTCTGGCTCGGCACCAACATCCAGGTCGTCGTGATCGGACAGAATACCAAGGCGATCGACAAGGCTGACGGACCCAAATCCTGGGCCGATCTCCTAGATCCCAAATGGAAGGGCAAGCTCGCCTTCACCGACCCCAGCAATTCCGGCTTTTCATATGCGGCAGCCACCCTGCTGCTCTCGCAATGGGGCGATAACGATGCAGCCTGGGCCAAGATGAGCCAGCTGCTTGCGAATGCGAAGGTGCTCAATCGCTCGACGCAGGTGTTCGAAGGCGTCGGCAGCGGCGAATATCCGCTCGGCATTACACTCGAATATGCCGGCTTCCTGTGGTCCCACAATGGCGCGCCGGTGAGCGTCATCTATCCAGCGGAGGGTACGCATGCCGTCGTCGAGGGCGCAGGCATCCTCAAGGGCGGTCCAAACACCGATGCAGCCAAACAGCTCATCGACTATCTCGCCAGCAAGGACGTCCAGGAGATGTTGCTGAAAGCAACGTTCCGCCGCCCGGCGCGTCAGGACATCGAACTCGGCACTGTTGCGCCTGGCATGCTACCGTTCTCCGATATCAAGGTGCTGCCTTACGACGACGCCAAATGGGAAGCGGCGCGGCGCGACACACTCGCGCGACTGAAGACGACGATCCAGGATACGCGCTGATTTCATGACGACGATCCGCATCGAAAACCTGACCCGCGGCTTCGGTGCGGTGCGCGCGGTGGACGACATTTCGCTTACGATCGAACATGGCGAGCTATTCACGCTGCTCGGGCCATCGGGTTGCGGCAAGACGACACTGCTGCGCATGATCGCCGGCTTCGTCGACGTCGAATCCGGATCGATCTCCTTCGGCGACAAGCGCATCGACGGCCTGCCCGCGCATCGCCGCGACACCGGCATGGTGTTTCAGAACTACGCGATCTTTCCGAACCATACCGTGGCCGAGAACGTCGCTTACGGCTTGAAGGCGCGAAAAATCCCTGCGGCCGAGATCAGGTCGCGCGTCGACAACGCGCTCGAGCGGGTGCGGCTCGCCGGCTATGGTCCGCGCTCGCCGCACCAGCTCTCCGGCGGTCAGCTGCAACGCGTGGCCATCGCCCGCGCGCTCGTCATCGAACCCGCGGTGCTGCTGTTTGACGAACCGCTGTCCAATCTCGACGCGCAGCTGCGGACCGAGATGCGCATCGAGATCCGCCAGTTGCAGCAGGCGCTCGGCTTGACCGCGATCTATGTGACGCATGATCAGGAGGAGGCGCTCGCGATCTCCGATCGCATCGCTGTGTTGCGGCAAGGCAAGGTCGAGCAGGTCGACACACCCGAGCGCATCTATCGGACGCCACAGACCGCCTTTGTGGCCCAGTTCCTCGGCTCGACCAACATGGTGCCCGGCGTCGTGAAAGCGTTCGATGGCCGCAACACTCAGGTGGCTGCAGCAGGGACGGAATTCACGGTGCGGGGCGAGGTCGGCTCGCCCGGCGCAAAGGTTCTGCTGTCGCTTCGGCCGGAGGCCTTACGGTTAGCTGATGGCTCCGACGGTCCGCGCGTTCAAGCCCAGCTGGCGTTGCGCGAGTTTCTCGGCCCGGTGCGACGTCTTCACGCCACGTTGCCTGACGGAACGCCGCTTCGGATCTCGGCGCTCGGTGGCGCGTCATCCGATGCCTTGCCCGGAACACCGCTTGTGCTTGCCTACGACCCCGCCCAGGTCATTGCGTTCCCCGCGCCATGAAACGCTTCGCAACCATCGTTGCCCTGGTGTCCCTGGTGTTGCTCGCGGTTTTTCTGCTCTACCCGCTGGCGCTGGTGCTCGATGCGAGCATCCGGGTCGACAGCACGGGTACTTTCACCTTCGCCAACTACGCGGCGATCATGAAGAGCCGCTACTACCTCGGCTCCATCGGCAACAGCCTGCTCGCGGGAGCACTGGCGACAGCTTTCGCTTGCGCGATCGGCATCCCGCTCGCTTTCTGCCTTGCCCGGATTGACGTGCCGGGCCGCGCGCTTTTGCTGACGCTGGTATCGCTGCCACTGGTGCTGCCCTCCTTCGTCAGCGCCTACAGCCTGGTGCTGCTGTTCGGCCATGCAGGCGTCGTCACCACGGCGCTGCGCGGGATCGGCATTCCGATCGGTTCGACCTACGGCATGCCCGGCATCGTGATCGTGTTCACGCTGACGCTCTATCCATATGTGGTGATGCCCGTGCTCGCCGGCTTCCAGGCCGTTGACGCCTCGATGGAGGAAGCCGCTCGCAATCTCGGTGGTTCGCCGTCTTACGCCGTTCGCACCGTGCTGGTGCCGATCGTGATGCCGGCCATTCTCGCGGGCGCCCTCCTGGTCTTCATTGAGGCACTGGAGAATTTCGGCGTGCCCGCCGTGCTGGCCGAAGACCGGCCATTCCTCGCCGTCGACATCTTCAAGCTGTTCGCCGGCGAATCTGACGCCAACCCGGCCGCGGCGGGTGCCCTCAGCGTGCTCCTCATCGCCTGCACCGCGCTCGCGCTGCTCGTCCAACGGCATTATCTCGGCAAGCGCCGTTTCTCGACCAGCGCGCGGAGCGCGCCCGCAAAGCTGGCGCTGACGCCGGGATTGCGACTGCTCGCGACGATCATGAGCTGGGGCATCGTGATCGTCTCGCTGCTGCCTTTCGCAGCGGTGCTGATGGTCTCGGTGCTGCGCTTCCGCGGCCCCGTCCTAACCTGGGAGCTTGGACTGGACAACTACGCCACCCTGCTCTCCGGCTCCTTCCGGCCGCTGCTCAACACACTGACGCTTGCCAGCATCGCCGCCGTCGCGACGATGCTGATCGGTGCTCCCATCGGCTACGTCGTCGCCCGGCATCGTTCCCGCCTGTCCGGGCTGCTCGACTTCATCGGCATGGTGCCGTTTGCGGTCTCCGGCACGATCCTGGCGATCGGGCTGATCGTCGCCTTCAACAGCGGACCTCTGATCCTGACCGGCGGCTGGCTGATCCTTGTGATCGCCTATGTCGTCCGCAAGCTGCCTTTTGCTATTCGCTCATCCTCGGCCATCGTGCATCAGCTCGATCCTTCGCTCGAGGAAGCTTCGATCAATCTCGGGGTCTCGCCGACCAGAACATTCGCGGCGCTGACGGTGCCCCTGATGGCAAGTGGCCTCGTCGGTGGCCTCGTCCTTGTCTGGATCACGGCCGCATCCGAGCTGAGTTCGACGATCGTGCTCTATTCGAGCCGCTGGGCGACCACGACCGTCGTGATGTACCACGCGATCGAAGGCACCGGGGCCGGCCTTGCGGCCGCTGCAGCCGCGGTGCTCATCCTCGTCACCGCGATCCCGTTGCTTCTCATCAACCGGCGCACCAGCAAGCAGGAAACGACCGTCATCTGACGGCAGGACAGGACGTCATGACCGAGGCAACCCGCACGCTCCCCAACTTTCGCAGCGACAATGTCGCCCCGGTTGCGCCCGAGATTCTCCAGGCGATCGCGGACGTCAATCGCGGAGCGGCGGCGTCCTATGGCGACGACGACTATTCGGCGCTGCTGAACCGGCGCTTCTCGGCTCTGTTCGAAACCGATGTCACCGTGTTTCCGGTGCCGACCGGCACTGCGGCCAACGCCTTGTCGCTCGCAAGCTGCGTGCGACCCTATGGCGCCGTCTACTGCCACGAAGAGGCCCATATCCACACGGCCGAAGGCGGCGCGACCGAGGCCTTCACCGGCGGCGCAAAGCTCCACGCCATGCCCGGCAAGCATTTCCGGCTCGAGCCATCGATGCTGCGCGCGGCGCTGGCGGGCGCCGGCTGGGGCATCCGCAATCGCGCCCAGCCCGACGCGGTATCGATCACCCAGGCCAGTGAGTACGGCACCGTCTATTCGCTGGCCGAGATCGCCGAGATCGGAACCATCGCGCTTGAGCGAAATCTATCCGTACACATGGACGGCGCCCGCTTCGCCAATGCGTTGGCCAAGCTCGGCTGCACGCCAGCCGACATGACCTGGCGGGCCGGCGTCGACATCCTGTCAGCCCCTTCTCCATCGGCTCGAGCGCGATGATGTGCTCGCGGCTGGTGAGCACGACCCGGCCGATTGCGACCTTGTTCATCTCGCGGAGGGTCTCGCGGATCACTGCGAAGGCGTCGTGGCCTACCTTGCCGTCTGGGCACAGATAATATGGACGGATCAGGTAGCGCGGATCGATCTCCGCTTTGTCCACGAACTCGTCGATGTCGATCGTGCGGGTAGATTCCAAGGCGACGTTCTCAAGCTCTTCCTTGCTGACCTCGATGAAGGTTTCCTTGTCGAGCGCATAGCCTTTGACGATGTCCTCGTTGGCCACTTCCTCGCCTGTGTCGGCATCGACCTTCAAATATTTGATGCGGTGGCCGGTCTGCCTGTTGAGCTGGTTGAACGAGGTTTTCTCGCTCTCGGAGGTAGCGGGATAGAGCGCGACCGGACAGGTGACGAGCGACAGGCGCAGAAAGCCTTTCCAATTGGCGCGAGGGGCCATGTACGCGGGTACTCCGTTTTCGGGGGCGGCTCGGATTCAAGACGAACAAGTAGAGCTGGTTCCGACAATCCTGGCGACCCGACAGTGCAAATTTTTCGCTCGGCCGTCTCGACTCTTATGTTCTTGTTATGTTCTATTCGGTTATGACCGATCGACCCGCCAGTTGGCGCATGCCAAGCAGGAAAGAGATGGAAAAGATGGCCTCCGCTGTCGTGAGAAAGGCTCCGCCGGCACCCGCGTTGGCTCCGGACGACGACCTGCCCCCAGAATACTGGCAGGCACTGCTGGAAGACGAGCACGCCGACGCCCGAACGCCAGCAACTTCCAGCGCCGCTCTACGCCTGGCCGAAATGTCCCAACACCTTCTGAGGGTGAGCTGCCGGCGCTGCGGCCGAACGGTCGAGATCCAGAAAGTCGACGCCATGCGGCTCTACGGCGAGCGCGCGGTTTGGAAGGAGGTTGGGCTTCGTCTGCTGGACGACACCTGCACGCAAAGGACCGGCCGGCACGAAGAAGACGGCTGCTGGCCATCCTATTAGTCGTTCAGCGAAACGGCGCCACGGATCACAAGCGCCCCCCATTCCGCTCTCTGGAGGAAACAGCAAGACTCTCGCCAAGAAGCTCATGAGGACCCGCGCGATGATCGTCATGGCGCCGCGGAGAAGAGAGCAACATCATGGCTTGAGACACGCTCTCCCTCATCGCTGCCGGCGAAAGAGCATGAGAAGTTCTCGTTATCTCGTTGCGGTTCCAAGGAGAATCATCGAGCGTCGAAATTCGACAAGGGGGACAATTCGTGCTCGCGACGACGGCAGCATCCTATCTCGAAGCGCTCAATCCAGAGCAGCGTCGAGCCGTCGAGCACGGCGTCAGCGCCGATGGTCATGTCGGCGGCCCCCTCCTGGTTATCGCCGGCGCCGGGTCCGGCAAGACCAACACGCTTGCGCACCGCGTCGCTCATTTGATTGTCCGCGGCGCCGATCCTCGCCGTATCCTGCTCATGACGTTCTCGCGCCGCGCGGCATCCGAGATGTCGAAGCGGGTGGAGAGGATCGCGCGCAAGGTCCTCGGCGACAAGGCCGGCATCATGAACGAAGCGCTGAGCTGGGCCGGCACATTCCACGGCATCGGCGCTCGGCTGCTTCGAGAGTATGCCGAGCACATCGGCCTCAATCCCGCTTTCACCATTCACGACCGCGAAGACTCGGCGGATCTGATGAATCTCGTCAGGCACGAACGCGGCCTGTCGAAGACCGAAAGCCGCTTCCCTGCAAAAGGCACCTGTCTCTCGATCTACTCGCGCTGTGTGAACGCCGAGACCGAGCTCGTAGAAGTGCTCGGCGCATCCTATCCGTGGTGCGCCGGCTGGGCCGCGGAGCTGAAGGAGCTTTTCGCGGCCTATGTCGAGGCCAAGCAGAAGCACAACGTTCTCGATTACGACGATCTGCTGCTCTACTGGGCGCAGATGATGTCCGATGCCGCCATCGCCGACGATATCGGCGGCCGCTTCGATCATGTCCTGGTCGACGAATACCAGGACACGAACCGCCTGCAATCATCCGTTCTGCTCGCCCTAAAGCCCGGAGGACGCGGCCTCACGGTCGTTGGCGATGATGCGCAATCGATCTATTCGTTCCGCGCCGCCACGGTCCGCAACATCCTTGATTTTCCGGCGCAGTTCAGCCCGAAGGCGGAGATCGTCACGCTCGATCGCAACTACCGTTCGACCCAGCCCATCCTTTCGGCCGCGAACGGCGTCATCGATCTCGCCAAGGAGCGCTTCACCAAGAACTTATGGACCGAGCGGACTTCATCGGCGAAGCCCCGCTTGGTTGCCGTGCGCGACGAGGCCGACCAGGCCCGCTACATCGTCGAGCGCATTCTCGAAACCCGCGAGGAAGGCGCCCTCCTCAAGCAACAAGCGGTGCTCTTTCGCACCTCCTCGCACAGCGGGCCGCTGGAAATCGAACTCACCCGCCGCAACATTCCGTTCGTGAAGTTCGGCGGCCTGAAGTTTCTCGACGCCGCCCACGTCAAGGACATGCTCGCGCTGCTGCGCTTCGTGGAGAACCCGCGCGATCGCGTCGCCGGTTTCCGCGTCCTCCACCTGTTGCCGGGCATCGGCCCCGCCTCCGCGCAGCGCATCCTCGACAGCATGGCGGAAGCCGCCGACCCTCTCACGGCCCTTATCAGTTTGCCCTGCCCGCCCCGCGCCGGCGAGGACTGGGCCAGCTTCATCGCGACGATCGGCAACCTCCGTTATTCGGAGTGGCCGTCCGACCTGGACCGCGCCCGCCTCTGGTACGAGCCGCATCTGGACCGGATCCACGAAGACGCCGAGATCCGACGCGCCGACATCGTGCAACTCGAACAGATCGCCAGCGGATACGCGTCTCGCGAGCGCTTCCTCACCGAACTCACTCTGGACCCGCCGGATGCGACCAGCGACCAGGCGGGAGTGCCACTCTTGGACGAGGATTACCTGATCCTGTCGACGATCCACTCGGCCAAGGGACAGGAATGGAAGTCGGTCTATGTGCTGAACGTGGTCGACGGCTGCATGCCGTCGGATCTGGGAGCTGGCACCTCAGCCGAGCTTGAAGAGGAGCGCCGCCTGCTGTACGTCGCGATGACGCGGGCAAAGGACGATCTCCATCTGGTCGTGCCGCAGCGCTTCTTCACACACGGTCAACGTTCTCAAGGCGACCGGCACGTCTACGCGTCCAGGACGCGTTTTATTCCTGAGAAGCTGCTTGGGTTGTTCGAGCGCACGAATTGGCCGATAGCATCATCTGGCCTGGCCGCGCGCGGCCACAGCCAAGGTCCACGGATTGACATCGGGGCTCGCGTGCGAGGCATGTGGCGCTAGGCCTCAACGTGCCTTCTGCGCTGGTCGCGCCGGTGTGGAGCTCGGCGCTGCTATCGAACCCGCGTCCATCTGCGGTCGATGATCTCGGCCATCGCGGGATCCAATTTCAAAGCGCTCATATGCTTCACGTCACGCGGAAATCCGGCTTCCTTCAGGATGCGCTGAAATCTCGACCAGTTGACCTCGTTGGACGCGCCGGCGGGATGCTCCGTGTAAAACCGATTATAGACCGGCTCTGGATCCTTGAGCAGCACCCGCACGCGCCGGGTAACTATGGACCGTTTGCGGTCCCGCGAATTCCAGATCTCGATGAGCGTATCGCCGGCACGGCACTCCCTTCCGAAGCGAGACTTCTTTCCCCATTGAATCAAACCTAAATTGTCCTCGTTCGTTCCGAGGCGTTCCTTTAGCTCTCGGGTCCTGCGATCGATACGCTTCTGCTCCTGCTCGGTCGGATCTTTCGCCGCCTCTCTCACACCGAGTATCCATGTCGCTTTCCCAAGCCGGCGGACAGGATTGGACGCGCGTCGCCCGCCCGTGAAACGGCCCGTTCGCACCACCTCGATGGCGCACAGCTTCTGGACGTCATGGGTGCTTAGCTTCGTTCGCACCGTCGAAAGTTTCCTGATGAATGCGGCCACGCCGGATACGACGACCGGGTTATCGGTGAGGACGGATGCTTCGATAAGGTTGGACCCGGACATGTTCGCGGAACCGACGATCGCGTGCTTTCCGAACAGCGCGACCTTGGAGTGCAGGCCCTCTCGGCTGTAGATAATGACGCCGGCGCCCTGCAACTTGCGCAGCAGTTTGGCGTCCGTCTGTCCCGATCGGATGGCTCGCGGCGATGCGTCGGTCACGAGCACATCGCCGGTGCGTAGCCCGATATCGTCCGTCGTCACGTAGGCGATAGCAATCTTCCTGGTGGGCGCAGAACGGGCGCGCTTGGCGACCTCGCGCCAGATCTTGTCTGTGAGTACCTCATTCAACAGGCGCCTCCTTGGTTCGCGCCGAGTAAGTTGCTGGAAAGCAAGGGAGACGACTTCACGCTATCTAAACTTTCGTGCAGAAATGACATGCCGCGGTCCACGATGTGAGAGTCTCGTACCATGGGCGTGACGTCCTCAGGTATCAACGAGGATATGACCGCCGGCCCTGGTAACGCTGCCGCAGCGTGTCGTTGTTGATGTTGAGCAGTCGTCTTTTCTTAGACACGTAGCGCTTCGTCGAGGAGACTTCTTCCGAATCCGACTTGAGGTTCACGGCAAGGAAGTCGCCCGTATGGTCTCCGATGGACCTGACCACAACATCGCCGGTCTTAGTGGTCATAAGGTCGATCCCCTGCTTCCAAAGAAGCTCCTTTATCTCATCGCGAGGGTGGTCGTACTGGTTGTCGTAGTTCGAGGAGCAGATGGCCAGGCTGGGTTCGAGATGCGAAAGGAAGGGCTTTGTAGTAAAGCCGTTGTGGGCCCCATGATGGGCAAGAATCATGACGTCCGTCTCTGAGCGGAGAATCCGAGAGCGCCGTAGGCGGGCGGAAATCAGAGAGCATTCGACGTCGCCCAGGCTGAGCACGTTGAAGCTGCCCTTCCTGAAGTGTTTGACGGTGGAGTTGTTGTTGGCGCACTCTTCGTCAATATGCTTCGGATTGTAATAGGTGTTGCGGTAGGCGACGGCCGACGCCTTATCCAGCGCCTCAATGTACTTCGGGGTGATGTGCTCGATGTCGGGTATTCGATTGCGAGGAGCTCGACGGCTCTGATAATCGGCTATGATCTCGAGGCAGCCTTCCCCATGATCGCTATAGGGATTGTACCCAGGGCACTCGATTTCAGCCGGACGAATGAGCTCCAGAAGTTCCTGCAATTCGTGCTTGTTGCAGTGGTCAGAGTCCCACCGTGCTCCGCATCCGGACGTGAAACAACGACGAAGCCGTCCGGTCAAAGTGCCGCATCGAGCTCAACGATCGGCATCGAAGGCGGAATGAGAACTGGCAGATATCTTTGACCCCCAACCCAGGCGTCGATGATGTTCGACCACTCTTGCAGCATATGCCGACGCTGCGGCCCGTACTCCGCCTTGTTATAGACACCGCGTGACGAGCGACCGTCTTCATGAGCCAAGCATTTCTCGATCCAGTCGCTGTTGAACCCAAGTTCGTTGAGCAGCGTTGATCCCGTCCGTCTGAGATCGTGTACCGTAAAATGCTCGAGGGGCAGCCCTTCGTTCTTAGCGCGCTCGACGACCGAAACAGTGACACGATTGAACGTGGCTCGCGACATCGGGCTATCGGCGTCGTAGCGCGACGGAAGCACGTATCTTGAGTTGCCGGCGCAGGTCTTCAGCGCAATGAAGATATCGAGCATCTGACGCGAAAGGTACACGTTGTGCGCCCTCGACCGCTTCATCCGCTCCTTTGGGATGGTCCAGACAGCATTCTCAAAGTCGACCTCATCCCAGGTCGCATCTTGCAATTCGCTCTTCCGCACCATCGTGAGAAGATAGAGCCGCACCCCTAACCGGATCGTCGGCAGCGTGGCCACGTGATCGAGCTGTTTGAGCATGATGCGGATTTCGGCAGGCGAGAGCGAGCGATCTCGGGGCACGAAATGCGCAATCGACGACGGACCGACTTCGTCAGCCGGATTGGCGACCTTTTCGCCATGCAAGATAGCAAACCCATAGATCTGCTTGACGATATCGCGGACGTGAATTGCGGTTGCCGGCGCACCTCGTTCGACGATTGCGGCGCAATGCTTCCGCAAGTCGTCCGGCGCAATTTCGGAAAGTAAACGCTTCCGCCATGGCGGTAGTAGTTCGCGCTCGAAGATCGAACGGCGCATGGCGCGGGTGCTGTCAGCCATGGGAGCAGCGGTGAGCCACTTTTCACCAAACTCACCGAAGGCTTTCGCTTCCATCAGGCGTCGTTTTGCGCGCTGCTTTTCAATGGCTGGAGACCGCCCCTCCTTGATGGCACGCCTGGCATCGATGCAGAGCTCTCGCGCTCGAGCAAGCGACAAGTCGGCGGGACCATATTTTCCGAAGGTGACGGTCTCTCGGCGCCCGTTCATCCGATAGTCGAGCCGAAACGAGATCGAACCCTTCGTACTGACGAGCGCATACATGCCGTCCCGGTCAGTCACCTTATAGGATTTTTCCTTTGGTCTTAGATGCTTAAGCGCCGCGTCCGTCAGCATTTGCTCGCCTTCTTTGCTCGATACCGTCAGGCCAATTTCGGCCCCCGACTTCAAGAAAAGTGACGCCATTTCAGTTGGTTAGACCAAATAAAATACCGTCAGCCCTCATTTCGAGCTGACGGTATCGATCAAAACAGGTTGGGAATAAGGATGAAGGTGCCGTCAGCCAGTCCGACACAGGCGAACATGGGCCACCGATAGTCGACGATAGTTGTCGACAGGATTTATTTTTAAATACAGCGAGTTAGAGAGTGGTGCTGGGCATATCCGGATAGCATGGAGTGGCCCCGAATTATTCCCACTCAATCGTCCCCGGCGGCTTGCTGGTCACGTCGTACACCACCCTATTCACGCCCTTCACCTCGTTGATGATGCGCGTGGCGGTCTCGCCCAGGAATTTCATGTCGAACTGGTAGAAGTCCGCGGTCATGCCGTCGGTGGAGGTCACCGCGCGAAGGCCGACGACGTAATCGTAGGTGCGGCCGTCGCCCATGACGCCGACGGTCTTCACGGGGAGCAGCACGGCAAAGGCCTGCCAGATCTCGTCGTAGAGACCGTGCTTGCGGATCTGGTCGATGTAGACGGCATCGGCCTTGCGCAGGATGTCGAGCTTGTCGCGCGTGATGTCGCCGGGGCAGCGGATAGCGAGGCCCGGGCCGGGGAACGGGTGGCGGCCGACGAAGATTTCGGGCAGGCCGAGCTCGCGCCCTAACTCGCGCACCTCGTCCTTGAAGAGCTCGCGCAGGGGCTCGACGAGCTTCATGTTCATGCGCTCGGGCAGGCCGCCGACATTGTGGTGCGACTTGATCGTCACCGAGGGGCCGCCGGTGAAGGAGACGCTCTCGATCACGTCGGGGTAGAGCGTTCCCTGCGCGAGGAAATCGGCGCCGCCGATCTTCTTGGCCTCGGCGTCGAACACATCGATGAAAAGGCGGCCGATGGTCTTGCGCTTCACTTCCGGGTCGGTGACGCCTTCGAGCTCGCCGAGGAACTGCTTCGAGGCATCCACGTGCACGAGCGGGATGTTGTAGTGGTGGCGGAACAGGTCGACCACCGTCTTGGCCTCATCGAGGCGGAGCAGGCCATGATCGACGAAGACGCAGGTGAGCTGGTCGCCGATCGCCTCGTGGATCAGCACCGCGGCCACCGCCGAATCGACGCCGCCGGAGAGGCCGCAGATCACCCTGCCCTTGCCGACCTGGTTGCGGATCTTCTGGATCGCCTCCTCGCGGAAGGCGCGCATGGTCCAGTCGCCGCTAAGCCCAGCGATCTTGCGGACGAAGTTGCGGATCAGCTTGGCGCCATCGGGCGTGTGCACCACCTCGGGATGGAACATCAGGCCGTAATATTTGCGCTTCTCGTCCTGGATGATGGCGAACGGCGCATTCGGCGAGGTGCCTGCAACCGTAAATCCCGGCGGCATCCTGGTGATGCGGTCGCCATGGCTCATCCAGACCTGGTGCTTGCCGCCGAGCTTCCAGGTGTCCTCGAACAGCTTGCTCTCGGCCCTCACCTCGACATCGGCGCGGCCGAACTCGCGGTGGTGGCCGCCCTCGACCTCGCCTCCTAACTGGGCCGCCATGGTCATCTGGCCGTAGCAGATGCCCATCACCGGCACGCCGGAGGCGAAGATCAGTTGCGGGGCGCGGGGCGATCCCTCCTCATGCACCGATTCCGGTCCGCCGGAGAGAATCACCGCCTTCGGCTTCATCTCCTTGAAGGCCTCTTCGGCCTTGTTGAACGGAACGATCTCGCAATAGACGCCGTCCTCGCGAACGCGACGCGCGATGAGCTGCGTCACCTGGCTGCCGAAGTCGACGATGAGAATCTTGTCGTGCGCCGAGGCCACATGGGGCGACGACGGGGAGCGGTCGTGCTGTGCTGCTGTCATGGCAAGCAAATACGCGACGCCGTGCCTGCCCGCAACCGCGCGCGGATGCGCGCCCACATTCTTCTTTGGGCATGGACAGGAGCGATATAGGTAAGTACTATTGACCTAACCAATTTGTACCCCTCCAGACAGGGACAGATCAGGGAGGACGCGATGCCACATCACCATCAACCCTCGGAGCTTGCCGCCCTGGGGCGGACATGGATCGAGGCCTGGAATTCGCGCGATCTCGAACGCGTGCTCGCGCTCTATGACGATGCAGCCGGGATGACCTCGGACCGCATCCAGGCGCTCGGCATCGACGCAAGCGGAACTCTGCACGGCAAGGCGAGCCTGCGCGCCTATTGGGGCAAGGCGCTGGCGCTTTTGCCGGACCTGCACTTCACGCTGATCGATGTATTCGTCAGCCCGGACAGCGCCGTGGTGTTTTATCAGAACGAGCGCGGAAAGAAGATTTGCGAGTACCTGCGGGTGAACGCCGAAGGACGTATCGTGCAGGGCTCGGCGAATCATTTGGAGCACTAGAAGAGCAGGTCATTCCGGGGCGGTGCGAAGCACCGAGCCCGGAATCTCGAGATTCCGGGCTCGCCCTTCGGGCGCCCCGGAATGACGGTGGGACCTGAGCTCGCGCTGTGCAGCACCGTATGAACGCAACGACAGGACCACCCAATGAAACTCCCCACTTCGCCCTTCACCGTCACCGCCGGGCTACCTCGCCGACCACTGGTGCGACCGCGGCCACGTGCTCTATGTGCTCCAGGGCGAGCTCGACACCGAGCTGCGCGACGGGCGCAGCTTCAAGCTGACGCCGGGAATGAGCTACCAGGTCTCGGACTTCGGCGATGCTGCGCACCGCTCATCGACGGCGACGGGCGCGACGCTGTTCATCGTGGATTGACGGAGGCCGGCGACGCCGTAAGAGGCTACCGCGCAGCGCGAAATAGAAAAGTCATACGATTCGCGACCCGCGTGTGGCGCCTTGAACTAGCCCCATTATTTCGCTATGTTAGCGTAATCGATACTTGGCCGAACGACTGGGCCGCTTCGCCTCGTTTTTGACGGGCGCGCACGTTTCAGAGATTTCTCCAAAATCGACCAATCCGGATCTGGGCGCATCGGTGCGTACCGGTCCACGTGCGTACTATCAACAAAGGATATTCCCATGGCTATGGGCACCGTGAAGTGGTTCAACAATCAAAAGGGCTTCGGTTTCATCCAGCCGGATGACGGCGCGAAGGACGTTTTCGTTCACATCAGCGCGGTCGAGCGCGCTGGTCTCAGCACCCTCAACGAGGGCCAGAAGGTGTCGTTCGACATCGTCGCAGACCGCCGCAGCGGCAAGTCTTCGGCTGACAACATCCGCGCCGGCTAGTCCGCCCGCGCAACGCGCCACAGCGCTCTGACCACGGACGTACTGGCAGAGCGTGAGGTATCAAGCCCCGCCACCGAGCTTCGGTGCGTGGGGCTTTTTGTATTGGCGGAACGGCGGTGCTGCGCCGCGTACCGCTGTCATTCCCCGTGACCCGGCTACGCCAAGGCTTCGCCGGGGCGTGAGATCTTGGCTCGCCGAAGCTTCAGCGTAGGCGGCAAGCGGGGAATCCAGTACGCCGCGGCTTGTCCGTATCCGTCGCTGTCTCTGATCGCCCGATCAAGTCGGGCGATGACAGTCGAAAATGCGGCTCGCGATTCGCCCTTCGGCAGTGTGGTTACGCAGCCTTCTTCAGCACCGAAACGAAGAACCCGTCCGTGCCCGTACGCCTGGGCGTCAACAACCAGCCCTCGGACGTCCTGAGCGCGGCCCGCGCAAAGTCCTCCGCCTTGTCCCAGAGCACGCTCGCGGTCTGCTCACTCGGCACGACCGAGAATTCCGGATGTCGCGCCACGAACGCCCTCACCTGCTCACCGTTCTCCTCCGCCAGCACCGAACAGGTGATGTAGGCGATGCGGCCGCCCGGCTTCACCAGCGGCACGGCGCGCGCGAGTACCTCGGCCTGGTCCCTCAGCCGGATCTCCAGGGCGCCCGGGCGCATGCGCCATTTGGCGTCGGGGTTGCGGCGCCAGGTCCCGGTTCCCGTACAGGGGGCGTCGATCACGACGAGGTCCGCGGTGCTGCGGATGTCGGCGAGCGGATCTGCCTCGCCCTTGGGCGTGCGGATCTCCGCGTTGTGGACGCCTGCGCGCGACAGCCGCTCATGGATCGGGGCGAGCTGGCGCTTGTCGCGGTCGGTCGCGATCAGGCGACCCTTGCCCTGCATGAGGGCCGCCAGCGCCAGCGTCTTGCCGCCGGCGCCGGCGCACAGATCGATCACCTGCTCGCCGGGCTTTGCGGCCGTGAACATGGCCGCAAGCTGCGAGCCTTCATCCTGCACTTCAATGGCGCCCTTGATGAAATCCTCTTCCGACTGGATGCCGGGATTGCGCGCGTCGGCGCCAAGCTCGATGCGCAGCCCGTTCGGCGACCACGGCGTCGGCTGCGCCTTCAGATGAAATAATCGGCCGAGAACCTTGTCACGACTGCCTTTCAGCGTGTTGACGCGCAGATCCAGCGGCGCGCGGCTTGCCATCGCAGTCGCTTCCGCTGCCCGATCCTCACCAAAGACTTTGGCAAGGTACGGATCGAGCCAGTCGGGATAGTCGCCGGCAACCGCAGCCGGTGCGTCCTCGAGGGAACGCGATGCCAGCGCAGCCTGCTCGGCGTCGCTCAACGGCTCCGGCGCATAGCGGTTGCCGTCGAACATCGCGGCCATGGTCGGCGTGTCCATGTCGCGCTCCAGGCGCAGCATGCCGATCACGCGGGCGCGCGAGGTGTCGGAATCCATGAGATACGCGCTGGAGGCGTAGCGGCGCAGCACGTCCCAGACGAGGCCGGCGATCGCCGCGCGGTCGCCGGAGCCGGCGAAGCGATGCGCGGTGCCCCACTCCTTCAGCGCCTTCGCCGCGGGCACGCGGTCTTTCTCGATGGTGTCGATCAGTTCGATGGCCGCGGACAGCCGGGCAGCAGGGGTCATTTGAATCTTTCAAATCAGATCTGAAATCAGATCAGCAACAGAATCTTCAGCGCGAAGTAGATCCACATCGCGAGCAGCACAAGCATGCCGGCGAGCCAGACGGTCGAGCGCCGGCCGAGATCGTTCGAGTTGACGAAGACGCCGGCATGGGCGAACCGCACCACCACGAACACCCAGGACATCAGCACGATGAACAGATCGGCATGGCGCAGCGGCAGCGCCAGCGCGATCAGCACGTAGAACAGCACCGGCAGTTCGAACTGGTTGGCAAAGCAATTGGCGATCTGCGTGGCGCGCTTCGGCCAGTTCGGCTCGCCGAGCGCGATGTCGCGGATCTTGGTCTCCCCGGAGACCAGTGTCTCGCGCCGCGCCAGCGCCATCCAGATCAGGAGCGCGAAAGTCAGCGCGACCTGAGCGAAGACCGGCAGCAAAACCATTTGTACGGACATCGGAATCCTTCCGCTTGATGCGGTGGGCGAGACCGTCATTAGCCGCCACCGCTGGCCCTGACAATCAACGACTTGAACCGCCGTTCCCGCATCTGCGCCCAACTATCGGTAGTTGAAGCGATTTTGGCCTTTTCCTCCTGCGCGACCCGCGAATGTGACCGTCATGGTTCCGACGTCTGTCGAAGCTAGAATGGCGCCATGTCCGAATTCCGCCTGACGCAGATCTCAGACACGCATCTCGGCCGCCGCTTCCCGGGCCTCATCGCGAACTTCCATCGCGTCGCCGAGCACATCGACGCCGCGCGGCCTGATCTCGTCATCAACACCGGCGACGTCTCCTTCGACGGACCGACCAGCCGCGACGACATGGAGTTCGCAAAGACCCTGCACGACGCCCTGCCCGTGGCGTGCCGCTATCTGCCGGGCAATCACGACATCGGCGACAACCCGACCGCGGTCGGGCCCGCACCCGCGCCTCCGGTAGACGAAGCGCACCGCCGGCAATTCCGCGCCGTCTTCGGCCACGACCATTGGCAGTTCGAGGCGGCAGGCTGGTGTTTTATCGGCCTCAACTCGCTCGTGATGAATTCGGGACTTGGGTTCGAGCCCGAGCAGTTCGACTGGCTCGCCTCGCAATTGTCGCGCGCAAACGGCAAGCCGATCGCGCTGTTCGTGCACAAGCCGCTGTTCCTGAACAGACCCGACGATCCTGAGACCGTCGATACCGCGATCCGCTACGTGCCCCAACCGGCGCGGCAGCGCCTGATCGAAATGATGGCGCGCGCTGACCTCCGCCTCGTTGCGAGCGGCCACGTCCATCAGCGGCGCGACTTCACCTATGGCCACACAAGGCATGTCTGGGCGCCCTCTGCCGGCTTCGTCATCTCCAGCGATACGCGTCAGGTGCGGATCGGGACCAAGGAGACCGGTCTCGTCGAATACCGCTTCCAGCCCGACAGCTTTGAGGTCCGGCACGTCAGGGCCGCCGGGCAGGTCGATGTCGACATCGAGGAATTGCTGGCGCAGATGGGCCAGCCTCATCCTTAGGCGCCTTTCCCTACTTTGATACCGCAATGCCTCACGTTCGTGACGCGACGATCGAAAACTCCTAATGACAACGTTGTCATTTCCGTCATATCGTCGTCACCGGCGATTGAGCGCCGCGAGACGGAGTGACAATGCAATCGTTTTCCCGGTGGGGCGCCCAGCGCCTTTCTGCGACCACGAGGGGCATCCCCCTGGTCGACGGCCTCGCCACCGAGGAGATCGGAAGCCAGGGCTGGCGGCCCTCCCGCGGCGACCTCGCACTCCCCGCCCTCACCCTGGATGATGCGGCCTTTGCCACCAACCGCGACCTCTTCCTGCGCTGGTGCAGTGGCGCCGGCGTTGCCGTTGCCCCGCACGCCAAGACGCCGATGTCGCCGGAGCTTGCCCGCTCGCTGCGCGATGCCGGTGCCTGGGGCACGACGGTCGCCAACATCCAGCAGGCCGCCGTGCTGCTCGCCCATGGCGAACGGCGCCTGCTGCTCGCAAACGAGATCGGCGGCCTTGCCGCCGGGCGGCGGCTCGGCGCGCTGCTGAGCGCTTATCCAGACGTTGAGTTTCATGCCTTCGCGGACTCGCCCGCTGCGGTCGCTTCGCTAGCCGAAGCCGCGCATCTGTCGGGCCGCAGCGACATATCCGTGCTGGTCGAGCTCGGCGCGGGCCGCGCCGGCGCGCGCGACCAGGCAGCGGTCGAGGCTGTGATCGCGGCGGTGCTCGCTGCGAAGCGCCTCTCGCTCGGCGGCGTTGCCACCTACGAAGGCGCAGTCGCCACGCCGGACACCGAGGAAACCGCGCAAGCCATCGCGAGGCTGATGGCACGCACGATCGAAGCCTTTGCGCTGGTACGGAACGCCGCTCCGTCGCGGTCGCTGATCCTCAGCGCCGGCGGCTCTGCTTATTTCGATGTCGTCGCAGCAGCGCTCGTACCGGTCGCGCAGCGCGACGGCAACGCCAGCATCGTCCTGCGCTCCGGTGCGCTGTTCTTCGGAGATCACGGCATCTATGCGCGCGCCTTCGCAGAAGTAGACCGGCGCGGTGGCCTCGTCATCGACGGCGTGCGCCGCTTCGCAGCAGAAAGCTTTCGCCCTGCCCTCACACTCTGGGCCGAGGTGCTGTCGCGTCCCGAGGCCGGGCTCGCGATCTGCGGCTTCGGGATGCGCGATACCTCCTTCGATCAGGGCCTTCCGGTCGCGCTCCGCGTCTACCGCGATGGCGTGGAGCAGCGAAGCCTTGCTGAGGGGCTCTCCGTCACCCGGCTCAACGACCAGCACGCCTTCGTCGCCCTCGCTGAAGACAACCCGCTCGCCGTTGGCGACATCCTCGCCCTCGGCATCTCGCATCCCTGCACCTGTCTCGACCGCTGGCGCGTGATCTATGGCCTCGATGCAGGCGGCACCGTCACGCGTGCGCTCACCACGCAGTTCGGCTGAGCGGCACATGAACTTCCTTCCGCTTTGGCGCTATCAGAACCAGTTGATCGACGGGGCGATCGTCACGCTCGAACTGACCGTGATATCGGCGCTGTTCGGGCTGTTGATCGGCGTTGCCGGCGCCGTCGCACTGAAGGGCCGCGTGAAATCGCTGCGCTGGCTGGTGCGCGGTTACATCGAGCTGTTCCGGAACACGCCCTCGCTGATCCAGGTCTTCATCGTCTTCTTCGTGCTACCGACCTTCGGCCTGAAGCTGCCGGCGTTCGAGGCCGCGTCGGTGGCCCTGTCGCTCTATTTCGGCGCCTATTCGGTCGAGATCATCCGTGCAGGCCTCGATTCCATTCCGAAGAGCCAGGTCGAGGCCGGCCACTGCCTCGGCCTGTCCGGCTGGCAGGTGTTTCGCCACATCGTGCTGCCGCCGGCGCTGCGCAATGCGTATCCGGCCATCACCAGCCAGTTCGTGCTGCTGCTGCTCGGAACCTCCCTCGCCTCGCAGGTCGCTGCCGATGAGCTGTTTCACGTCGCAGGCTTCATCGAGAGCCGCACCTATCGCAGCTTCGAGGTCTATGCGGTGATCTGCATCGTCTATTTCGCGATGGCGATGTCGTTCAAGGCACTGTTCGCGCTTGTTGGCGCGGCCGCCTTCCGCTGGCCACGGCGGCGCTGAGGGAAAAGCGATGCGATCCTTCTCCCTCATCGATCTCATCTCACTCGTTGCAGCGCTGCGCTGGACCGTCGTGCTCGTCGTGCTCGCGCTCGCCTTCGGCGCGCCGCTGGCGCTCGGGCTTGCCATGGGCCGCATCAGCCGCTTTGCCGGCCTGCGCTGGACGATGGCCGCGACCATCCAGGTGATCCAGAGCGTGCCGCTGCTCGGCCTGCTGTTCTTCTTTTATTTCGGCATGCCGGTGTTCCTTGGCATCCAGGTGCCCGCACTCGTTGCGGTCACCGTCGCCTATACGCTCTACACGGCCGCGTTCCTCGGCGAGATCTGGCGCGGTGGGCTCGAGGCCGTGAAGCAGGCGCAATGGGAAGCAGGCGCGTGCTTGGGACTGTCGTTCTGGCAGCAATTCCGCCACATCATCGCGCCGCAGGCGCTGCGGCTGTCGCTGCCGCCGACCGTCGGCTTCCTGGTGCAGCTCATCAAGGGCACCTCGCTCGCCTCGATCCTCGGCTTCGTCGAGCTCGCCCGCGCCGGGCAAGTGGTGAGCGCGGCGACGTTCCAGCCGCTCCTCACCTACGCGCTCGTCGCCGCGATCTATTTCGCGCTCTGCCTGCCCCTCACGCTCTGGTCACGCTCCCTGGAGGCCCGCCTCGATGGCTCTCGTTGAAATCCGCGACGTGCACAAGAAGTTCGGTCGGGTCGACGTGCTCAGGGGCGTGTCGCTCGAGGTCGAGGAAGGCGAGATCGTCACGATCATCGGCCGCTCCGGCTCCGGCAAGTCGACGCTGCTCCGCTGCATCAATGCGCTGGAGAGCGTCGATGCCGGCGAAATTCGCGTCGAAGGGCAAAAGGTCCACGCCGGGATGCCCGACCTCAAGAAATTCCGCCAGCACGTCGGCATCGTGTTCCAGGCCTTCAACCTGTTTCCGCATCTGAAGGTCGAGCGCAACATCACGCTCGCACCACTCCTGACCGGCCGCATCGACAAATCGAAGGCCCGCGCGTTGGCCCTTGACGTGCTCACCCGGGTCGGTCTTGCCGACAAGATCGATGCCTGGCCGGAGCAGCTCTCCGGCGGCCAGCAGCAGCGCGTCGCGATCGCCCGCTGCCTCGCCATGGCCCCGCACCTCATGCTGTTCGACGAGGTCACCTCGGCGCTCGATCCCGAGCTCGTCGGCGAGGTGCTGAAGGTGATGGAGGCGATGGCCAAGCAGGGCATGACGATGATCCTCGTCACCCACGAGATGGGGTTTGCCCGCAACGTCGCCGACCGCATCGTCTTCATGCATCAGGGTCGCGTCTGGGAACAGGGCCCGCCGGCAAAGCTGTTCGCAAACCCCGAGACGTCAGAGCTCGCAAGCTTCATCGCATCGGCGAAATGAGCGTCGTCCCACCAATCCGGCCATCGTGCCGCCACCAGGAGAGAGTCATGAGAAAGCGGAAGTCCCTCTTCACGATCGCAGCAGCGGCGCTTGCCGTCCTTGCCGCAACAAGCCTCGCCAAGGCCGACAAGCTTCAGGACGTGCTCGGCGCGGGCAAGCTCCGCGTCGGCATCCTCACCGACGCCGCGCCCTGGGGTTTCAAGGACGACAAGGGCGAGATCGCGGGGCTTGATGCCGACCTCGCCAAGCTGATCGCTGCCGACATGGGCGTGAAGCTCGAGCTCGTCCCGGTGACGGGCGCGGCGCGCATCCCGAGCCTCTTGTCCGACAAGATCGATCTCCTCATCGCCGGTCTCGGCGCCACGCCGGAACGCGCGCAGCAGGTGATGTTCTCGCAGCCCTATGCGGTGGTGAATCTCGGTGTCTACGGCGCCAAGTCCATTCCGGCGGCAACAAGCAAGAAGCCGGACAATCTGGAGGGGCGCACCGTTGCGGTCGCCAAGGGCACGACGCTCGACGTCTGGCTCACCGACAACGCGCCGAAGGTGAAGCTGGTCCGTTTCGAGGACACGCCGGCTGCCATCGCCGCCTTCCTCGCCGGACAAGCCGATACCTTTGCCGAGAACAGCGCGATCGCGATCAAGGTGCAGGAGCAGAACCCGACCAAGGAGGTCGAGCTGAAATTCCTGATCCGGCAGTCGCCGGCCCATGTCGGCGTGCGCCAGGGCGAGCAGAACCTGCTCAACTGGATCAACACCGACATCTTCACCAACAAGCTCAACGGCAAGCTCGGCGCGCTGCAGCTCAAATGGTTCAAGGAAGAGCAGACGCTCCCGACCCTGTAATTCAGACAAAGCTCCCGCGCCGTGCGCGGGAGCACATCTTCACGAGGAGAATTTTCAGATGATCAAACGTTACGTCGTCGGCTCGCGCATGAGCCAGGCCGTCGCTGCCGGCGGCCTGGTGCACATCGCCGGCCAGGTCGCCGATGACCGCAAGGCAGGCATCGTGTCGCAGACCCAGCAGGTGCTCGCCAAGATCGACGCGCTGTTGAAGGAAGCCGGCTCCGACCGCTCCAAGCTCGTGGCGGTCAACGTCTTCCTGCCACACATCATTGATTTCGACACCATGAACTCGGTCTACGACGCCTGGATCGATCCGGCCAACCCGCCGGCGCGCGCCTGCGTCGAAGCCCGCCTCGCCGATCCCGACCTGCGCGTCGAGATGACCGCGGTCGCCTTGCTCTAGAGGCACCGCTCTTTCTTCCAACCTTCGGCCGGCGTCGGCGACGGCACGGCCCTGAGGCCATCCATGCATACCGGACTTTTTCACGAGATCGATTTCGAGAAGGACCAGAAATGGTCCGGCCATCTCGGCATTCCCTTCTCGATCGATCGCTCCCCCTACTTCCAGCTCAAGATCCCGATCTTCCGGATCAGGAACGGCGCCGGCCCAAAGCTACTTTTGATGGCCGGTAATCATGGCGACGAATATGAAGGCGAGATCACGCTGACGCGGCTCTATCGCCGGCTCGATCGTGCCGCCATCAAGGGTGAGATCACAATTCTGCCCTTCGCCAACCTGCCCGCCGTGATGGCGGCGCGCCGGCGCTCGCCGCTCGACGAGGGCAATCTCAACCGCGCCTTTCCGGGCGATGCCGGCGGCACGCCAACCTTTCGCCTGGCCCACTTCCTCGAGCACGAGCTGTTTCCGCGCCACGACGTCGTCTTCGACATCCATTCCGGCGGCACCTCCATGGCGCATGTGCCCTGCGCGCTGATCGAGCGCCAGGGACCACCCGAAATGTTCGGCCACGCGCTTCGCCTGATGGAAGGGTTAGGGATGCCCTTTGCCTTCGTCGCCGAAAATGGCGCCGCCGCGCCGACCTCGATGGCGGCGGCGGCGCGCGCCGGCGCCATCGGGCTGTCAGGTGAGTTCGGCGGCGGCGGCACCGTCACACCGCAGACCATGGCGTTCACCGCGCGCGCCGTCGATCGGCTGCTGCTCGCGCTCGGCATCGTGCAGGCACCGGTGCTCGGACCTCACGCGCCGGTCGAGCGCGATACCGAATTGCTGGCCCTGCAAAGCCACGCGCAAGCGGTGTTCGCGACCCGGCGCGGCTGGTTCGAGCCGGCCGTTTCGGTCGGCGCACTCGTCAAGGCCGGCGACATCGCCGGCTGGTATCATGATTTCGAGCGCCCTGAAGTGCCCGAAGAGGTGTTGCGCTTCCCCGCCGACGGCATCGTGATCTCGCAGCGCCTGCACACCGACAGCCAGAGCGGTGATTGCCTGGTCCAGGTCGGCCGCGCCCTCACACGCGAGGAGGTGCTGGCGCGCTGAGCTTTGGCGACGACACTTGCTTCAACCACCCTAGGGATTCGATGACCGCTCCGGCAACGGCGACCTACGATGACGTACTGCGCATTCCGGCGCCGCCCGGCCGCGGCGCTGCGGGTGGACGGCCGCCGCGCATCGAGGAGGTGGCGGAGCGCGCAGGTGTCGCGCCGATCACGGTATCGCGGGTGCTGCGTCATCCCGAGAAGGTCAATCGCGAGACGCGCGAGCGCATTCTCGAGGTGATCGAGGCGACCGGATATGCGTCGAACCCGCATGCCCGCGCGCTGCGCTCGGGCCGGTCGAACGTGGTGGTCGCCTTCGTCTCCAACATCCTGAGCCAGCAGTTCGGGCTCGCCGTGCGCAGCTTCGCGGGCACGCTGGAGCCGGAGGGTTTTGAGGTGCTTGTCGGCCAGACCTCCTACTCCTATGCCAAGGAGGTCGCGATGATCCAGTCGCTGCGCGGCATCCGTCCCGCGGCGGTGATGTTCACCGGCGTGATCGAGCTTCAGGAGAACCGCGCGGCGCTCGCCGAGCTCGGCATCCCCGTGCTCGAGACCTGGGCGTTTCCGCGCGATCCCATCGACATGCTGGTTGGCCTCTCCAACACCGATGCCGGCGCTATGGCGGCACGGCGACTGGCGGACGCCGGTCATCGCCGCGTCGCCTTCATCGGACGCAGCGGCGGCCGCGGTGCGCTCCGCCGCGACGGGTTTCGCGCGGCGGCAGCGAGGCTGGGCCTCGAAATCGTCCAGGAGATCAGCCTCGGTGAGATCACGGGCCTGGTCGATGGCCGCGCTGCCTTCACCACCCTGCTCGACAGCAGCGTGAGCGTTGACGCCGTGTTTTGTGCCAACGATCTGCTGGCGACCGGTGCGCTGATCGAGGCGCGATCGCGCGGCCTGACGGTGCCCCGCGATCTCGCTGTGCTCGGCTTCGGCGACAACGACGTGGCGAACCAGATCACGCCTGGCCTCACCACCATCACCTTCGATGCCGCCGCGATCGGCCGCATCGCAGGCGAGCTCTTGCTGGCCCGCCTGTCCGGCGCGCCGAGCGCCGAGCCGCGACGCGCGGTCGAGCTGTCCTTGGTCGAACGCGGCAGCGTCTAACGCTTACGCGACGTCCCTCAGATCCTGCTGGATCGCGGCCAGGAGCGATTGCAGGGCGTCGCTGTTCACGGGCTTTGCGCTCGCGGCCACCCGCGGTGCGGGGCGCTTGGGGAAGACCGGCCGGGCTGGAAATGGCGACGAAGCCGGCGCTGCGGCTGCCGTGCTTTCGGGCTCATCGTCGCTGTGAACGAACTTGCCGTGCAGCACGTCGTCGTGACGGCCCATGATGAACATGGTCGCCCAATAGCCGGCGGCCAGCAGAATTACGCTGAAAATACCAATCTCTAACATCATCACACCTGAAATATGCGCGATGATTCAATGCCTTCCCCGGCCCGTCAATGAACGGAGGGTCATACCCTCGGCTTTTACGGGCCGGTGTTGCCGATCGGCGACTCTTTATTAACCATTGCCGACCCCCGAAGGGGCCGGCAATTGGCGCATCAGGCGTTGTCCGGCCCGACCCGGACGAGTTGCTTGCCGAAATTGGCGCCCTTCAGGAGGCCCATGAAAGCGCCGGGCGCGCTGTCCAAGCCCTCCGTGACGAACTCCTTGTACTTGACCTTGCCCTCGCGCACCCAAGCGGACATGTCGCGCAGGAAGTCGCCGTGGCGAGCGGCGAAGTCACTGACGATGAAGCCGCGGAAGGTCAGCCGCTTGGTCAGGATCGCACGCATCATGCTGCCTGCCCATTTCGGCGGCTTGGCCTCGGTGTCGTTGTAATGCGCGATCAGGCCGCAGACCGGCACGCGCGCGAAGGCATTGAGTTGCGGGAAGACCGCCTCGAACACCGCGCCGCCGACATTCTCGAAATAGACGTCGATCCCCTTCGGGCAGGCGTCCTTCAGCTTGGCTGCGAGATCGGGATCGCGGTGATCGATGCAGGCATCGAAGCCGAGCTCTTTGACCACGTAATCGCACTTGTCCTTGCCGCCTGCGATGCCGACCGCTCGCGCACCCTTGATCTTCGCGATCTGGCCGACGGCCGAACCCACCGCGCCCGAGGCACCGGCCACGACGACGGTCTCGCCGGCTTGCGGCTTGCCGATATCAAGCAAGCCTGTGTAGGCCGTCATGCCGGGCATGCCGAGCACGCCGATCGAGGTCGAGATCGGCGCCAGCTTCGGATCGACCTTGATCAGTCCCTTGCCGTTCGAGACCGCATGCGTGAGCCAGCCCGCGCGCGTGCGCACGATGTCGCCCTTGGAAAAATCGGCATTGTTGGAGGCCATGACCTCGCTGACCGTCTCGCCCTCCATCACGCCGCCGATCGGCACCGGCGCGGCATAGGACGGGCCTTCGCTCATGCGCCCGCGCATATAGGGATCGAGCGACAGCCAGATCGTCCGCAACAGCACCTCGCCCGCGCCTGGCGTTGGGACTGCGAATTCCTCGATGCGGAAATCGGACGGCTTGGGCTCGCCAACGGGACGCGCGGCGAGAACGATGCGTTTGCCTTGGGACATGATGGCTTCCTCCTGATTGTCTTTCGACGCGAACGGAAGCGGAGCAAGCGAGGCACGTCAACACAAAAGGAGTAGAGCACGGTTGCGCTGCCCCTTCGCTTCTCTCGTGTCCCGGACGCGCTGCAGCGCTCTTGCGCTGCTGCGCAGAGCCGGGACCCAGATGGCCACGAGCGACCAAGCGGAAAGATGGGCCCCGGCTCTGCAACGCATCGTCGAAGAGACGCTGCGCTTTGTCCGGGGCACGAGAGCGAGCTAGCCCCCGCCCGGATAGTTCGGGGCTTCGCGCGTGATGGTCACGTCGTGGACGTGGCTTTCGCGCAGGCCCGCGCCGGTGATGCGGACGAAACGCGCCTTGGCATGCAGCTCGTTGATGTCGCGCGCGCCGACATAACCCATCGCGGCACGTAGGCCGCCGGCGAGCTGATGCATGACGTTGCCGACCGGACCCTTGTACGGCACCTGGCCCTCGATGCCTTCAGGCACGAGTTTGAGCGTGTCCTTGATGTCCTGCTGGAAGTAGCGGTCGGCCGAACCGCGCGCCATCGCGCCAACCGAGCCCATGCCACGATAGGCCTTGTAGGAGCGGCCCTGCCACAGGAAGACTTCGCCTGGCGTTTCATCAGTGCCGGCAAGCAGCGAGCCGACCATGGCAATGTCGGCACCGGCCGCCAACGCCTTGGCGAGGTCGCCGGAGAACTTGATGCCACCGTCGGCGATCACGGGAATGTCCGCCTTCTTCGCCGCTTCCACCACATCCATGATCGCGGTGAGCTGCGGCACGCCGACGCCGGCGACGATCCGCGTGGTGCAGATCGAGCCCGGGCCGATGCCGACCTTGATGCAGTCCGCGCCCGCATCGATCAGCGCCTGCGCACCGTCTTCGGTCGCAACGTTACCGGCGACGACCTGAACCGAGTTGGACAGGCGCTTGATGCGGTTGACGGCGTGGAGCACGTGACGGGAATGGCCGTGCGCGGTGTCGACGACGACGAGATCGACGCCGGCGTCGATCAGCCGCTCGGTACGCTCGAAGCCGGTATCGCCGACGGTGGTGGCGGCGGCGACCCGCAGGCGGCCCTGCGCGTCCTTGCAGGCGAGCGGATGGGCGACCGCCTTCTCCATGTCCTTCACGGTGATCAGGCCAACGCAGCGATACTGGTCGTCGACGACGAGCAGCTTTTCGATGCGATGCTTGTGCAGCATCCGCCTCGCTTCGTCCTGGCTGACATTCTCGCGCACAGTGACGAGATTTTCGTGCGTCATCAGCTCGGAGACTTTTTGCCGGCGATCGGTCGCAAAACGCACGTCACGATTGGTGAGGATGCCGACCAGCTTGCCCGGCGTGGTCTTGCC
The DNA here is from genome assembly GCF_059803515.1 of Bradyrhizobium sp. UFLA05-125. NCBI lineage: Bacteria > Pseudomonadati > Pseudomonadota > Alphaproteobacteria > Hyphomicrobiales > Nitrobacteraceae > Bradyrhizobium > Bradyrhizobium sp. UFLA05-125. Next base: position 102,025 of record NZ_JBANBJ010000004.1, read on the forward strand.
CGCGCCGGTGACGACGGGAATGCCGGAGATGCCGTGATCGCTCATCAGCTTGAGCGCGTCGTCCAGCGTGGCATCGGGGCTGATGGTGAGCGGGTTCACCACCATGCCCGACTCGTATCGCTTGACCTGCCGCACCTGGGCGGCCTGCCCTTCGGGATCGAAATTGCGGTGGATGACGCCGAGGCCGCCGGCCTGCGCCATGGCGATCGCCATGCGGGCCTCGGTGACCGTATCCATGGCGGAAGCCATGATCGGGATGTTGAGCGGAATGGCGCGGGTGACGCGGGAGCGGATGTCGACCTCGGATGGAAGCACGTCCGAGAGGCCCGGCTTCAACAGCACGTCGTCGAACGTAAAGGCTTCGCGGATGCCTTGAAGTTGCACCGTGGCCATCTGCCAACTCCTTCCTGCGGCCGTGCCGCAAATGCTTATGGATGAGCGCCGCCCTCGGCGTACCTTGCGGCAGCACCGTCGAATCGGAGCCCATCGGTGGGGTTGACGCCGGTCGATAGCACGGCCGGGTGACGAATCAAAGCAATTCGGCCCGATTGCCAGCCATGCACAGGCTTTTTTGCCTCTTTAGCGCCGATAACCCGGCGGCGGGCCGTGCTGGCGGATCGCGTCCACGACCTCCCGATGCCGCCGGTCCTCCCGCTTCATGTGCACCGCGATGATCGCATGCGCCGACGGGACCAGCAGCAAAATGTGAAAAATCAGGCCGAAAATCACGCAAACCACGCACAGGACGAGGTTGAAGATCGCCGAGAATGGTTGCCCGTTCAGGAGCAGCCCGATCGGCGGCAGAAGCGCGGCAAGGATGTAGATCATTCGCGGGATCTCCGGCACCCGGTGCCATCCTGGACACACAGTCGGGGTCGCACCGTCACGCAGGATTTAGGTGCTATGCGCGGTTCCGCAATGGTCTCGGGGCCGCGACGGTGTTAAGCCGCATTGCTCGCCTCTTCCTTCTGATTTCCATTAAATATCGGTGATGTCGGTCAACAAGCAACGCGTGATCCCGCTGATCGTGGCGACCGCCCTGTTCATGGAAAACATGGACTCGACGGTGATCGCGACCTCCCTGCCCGCGATCGCTGCCGACATCGGCACCAGCCCGCTGACGCTGAAGCTCGCGATCACCTCCTATTTGCTCTCGCTGGCGGTCTTCATCCCCGCGAGCGGCTGGACTGCCGACCGATTTGGCGCCCGGCTGGTGTTTGCGATTGCCGTCGGAGTCTTCATGGTCGGCTCGGTCGGCTGCGCGCTGTCGGGCTCGGTAGCCGACTTCGTGTTCGCGCGTATCCTTCAGGGCATGGGCGGCGCCATGATGACGCCGGTCGGACGGCTCGTGCTGCTGCGCTCGATCGACAAGAGCGAGCTCGTCAACGCCATGGCCTGGGTCACCGTACCTGCACTGATCGGTCCCGTAGTCGGCCCGCCGCTCGGCGGTTTCATCACCACCTATGCGTCGTGGCACTGGATTTTCCTGATCAACCTGCCGATCGGTCTGCTCGGCATCTTCATGGCGCTGCGCTACATCGATCCCATCAAGAGCGAGGCCCAGGAGCCGTTCGATCTCAAGGGCATGATGCTCGCGGGCATCGGGCTTGCCGGCATCGCCTTCGGCCTGTCGGTCGCCGGCCTCAATCTGCTGCCCTGGAGCACCGTGCTCGCGCTGGTCGCGGGCGGCGCGATCTCGATGACGCTCTACGTCGTGCATGCGCGGAAAACCGGATCGCCGGTGCTGGACTTTTCGCTGCTGAACCTCGCGACGCTGCGCGCGGCCGTCATCGGCGGCTTCATGTTCCGGCTCGGCATCGGCGCACTGCCATTCCTGCTGCCGCTGCTGATGCAGATTGGCTTCGGGCTGACGCCGTTCCATTCGGGCCTCGTGACCTTCGCCTCCTCGCTTGGCGCGATGGGCATGAAGGCGCTGGCCGCGCGCCTCATCCACACCTTCGGCTTTCGTAACCTGATGACGATGAACGCGATCATCAGCGCGTTCTTCCTCGGCGTGTGTGCTCTGTTCACTGTTACGACCCCGCTGCTCATCATCATGGTCATCCTGGTGGTCGGCGGTTTCTTCCGCTCATTGGAGTTCACCGCGATCAACACGGTTGCCTATGCGGAAGTCGAGGCACCGCAGATGAGCCGCGCCACGACGCTCGTCAGCGTCAACCAGCAACTCGCGGTCTCCGCAGGAGTCGCGGTCGGCGCCTTCTCGGTCGAATCGACGATGTGGTGGCGCCACGTCGCCGAGATCGACGCCACCGTGTTCGGGCCCGCTTTCATCGTGGTGGGGCTGACCTCGGCCGCGTCGGCCTGGTTCTTCTGGCAGATGCCTCGCGATGCCGGCCACGAGATCTCAGGCCGCAAGGCGGTGGAGATCGCCAGCCGCAAGGGCGCAGCCAAGAGCGCGGCGAGCGCCGCCGTCAAGGTGGCGACGGAGGATACCCAGGACATGCGGGATCAGCGGCTGGGTTAGTGCCTCAGCTCGTCATTGCGAGCGTAGCGAAGCAATCCAGCCTCGGATAAAGTTCTGGATTGGTTCGCTACGCTCGCAATGACGGAGCTTGTGGGGCCACAAGCCGCCCCCTCGCAAAAAGCCGGAAAACAACCCCATGCAAAGTAGCGGGGAGCGCGGAGATGACACATTGCGCGTTTTCCGAAATCGCTTGACGCGTCGGGCAAATCACCAGCAATATGCGATCGTGGCGCAATTCGCGAAAGTCTATCGGCCCCCGCCCGAAACTAGCGTGCGCGTACGCTCATAAAACGGGATGCTTGGTGCCGACGCACCTGATGTACGCTTGTTGCGGCGTGATAGCGGCAACTTCTACCAAGTACGTTGCAAAAACCTCCACGCAGGCGCGACGGCAAATCTGATAGCAGGGATCGATATGCTGCCAACCAACAACCCCATGATCCCCGAGAGGACGGTTTCGACGGTCCATTTCGCCACCACGGCAACGGACGGCAACGCGTCACCTGCAGCTTCGGCAGCGGATCCGATGGTGCGGCCGATGAAGTGCACATCGTATGCCTCCAATCCGTGGACAATAATGCTGCCGCCCACCCAGATCATGGCCGCCGTGCCAACAGCGCCGAGAAACACCAGAAACCCGGGCATACCGCGAACGAGCGCGCGTCCGAATGCGCGGCTCGTCGCACCGCCAATTGAATTTCCATTGTGCTTTGCAAGAGCGACGCCAACGTCGTCGGCCTTCACGATCAAGGCGACCACGCCGTAGACCGCGATGGTGATGCCGATTCCGACGACCGCCAATACCAGCGACTGCATCCAGAAACTCGCATCGGGAACAGCCGCCAACGTAATCGCCATGATCTCCGCAGAGAGGATGAAGTCGGTTTTGACGGCGCTGGCGACTTTCTCGTCTTCGAGTGCTTGCGCGTTCATCCCAACTATGCGCGCCTGTGCTTCATAATTGTGCGTCTCATGAGACGCGAAGGCTTCCGCGACCTTTTCGGTTCCTTCGTAGCAGAGATAGACCCCGCCCAGCATGAGGAGCGGTGTCAGTATCCCCGGCAGAAAGTAGCTGATGGCCATGATCGCTGGAAGCAAGACGAAAAGCTTGTTCCGAAGCGAGCCGGCCGCAATTCTGGTTACGATTGGCAATTCCCGCTCGGCCGAGAATCCGAATACATATCGCGGTGTAACGGCTGTATCATCGATCACGACAGCGGCCGCTTTGGCACCCGCTCTGGTAGCTTGAGCCGCCACATCGTCTAGAGACGCAGCTGCCACCTTCGCGATCGCGGCGACGTCGTCGAGCAACCCTAGCAGCCCGACGCTCATCGCAAGTCCTTCTGTGGCTCGCAGTCAGCAATCCCAAGCCCGCGCTGCACGTGAGCCGATCGTGTTGTCGGTGGCAACTAGTCAGCCCCTTCATCAGGAATATTCAATACCGTGCCGCAGGCCTTGCAATGCACGGCATCGATATCATGGCGCTGCAGGCCGCAAACCGGGCACGGGAAACGCACCTTTGCGGGCGCCAACAATGCTTTGGCAAGATTCAAAAAAAGCGTCACGCCGAAGATCATTATAACAACAGTTATCAGGCGACCAATCGTTCCTGGCAAGGTGATGTCACCAAAGCCGGTCGTCGTCAGCGCCGTGACAGTGAAGTAGAGTGCATCAGCATAATTAGCGATCTGCATGTTGTGAGATTTCTGGGTCTCGTAGACTACTCCCGTCATCACGAAAATGAACACGGCGAGCTTTGCGACGGCAAAGACGACTTCCTCGTTTTGCCGAAAGAAGGAACTGTCGGAGCGGAGCCGCGCCACCATCCGAACGTCGCGAAGCAATCGCAAGGTTCGAAGCGTCCGCAGGAAACCGCCAGCTTCTCCCGCAAACGGCGCAAGAAAGGAAATGATCACGACGATATCCGTCCATGTTGACAGACGGACGAATTCCTGGAGCGGATGCCGGCTGATAATCAACCGCGCCGAGAAATCAGAAAGAATCAAGACACCGAACACCAGGTCGATCGATTCGATAGCCCTGCTGCGAGGCAGGAACGACGTCACAATGATAAACGACACCGTGACGACATCGAGCAGGAGCAGGGCGTACCTGAACCGCACCCCGCCGGAAGAGTCGCCCTCATATAGTTGCCGAATCCCGCTCTTCAGTAACTCGAATGGGCTGGCGACAGTGTCAAGCAACCCATCCTTGTCTGGGGTTTGAGGAAGCGCCATCGCCGATCAGATCATGCAACTCGACGCTTCCCGGCAAAGAATCCGTATATCGCTAACAGGATGATTGCCCCGACAACTGCACCGATGAAGCCCGCACCTTCACCCGCCTTATACCATCCGAGTGCCTGTCCGAGGTAAGACGCCACGATCGACCCCACGATGCCCAAAATGGTCGTCAAAACGAACCCTGACGGTTCATTGCTCCCGGGCATAATGAACTTCGCAACGACGCCCGCGAGAAATCCAACAATGATGGTCCAGATGATGCTCATGGTGCTGTTTCCCTATGCGGTGATCAGGAGTCCCGAGGAGGCAAACGACCGTCCGGCGTATACTTATCGACGGCTGTTGGCAGTTCCCGCGAAAGTCGGGCAAGAAGCTCTTCTTGCGACAGGCCGGTCTGCTTTACCAGCGTCGCCAAAACGTCCTGACCTATCGCTTGCTTGAGCTGAGGAGGATCTATTTCTTTGTTGGGGCCGGGACCTACCCATGAATCGGCAGCTTCTCCCTGTCCGTTTTTCGTGAATTGATCGAGCAACTCGCTAAGACCACCACCAAGAAGGCTTCCGACGCCTCCACCGCCCAGCAAACCGCCGAAGACATTTGACAGATCGCCTTGTGCCTGCGGCTGTCCGCCGCCGGTCTTGGACGAGCCGCCCGTCGCGTTGTTGAACATTTCCGTCAGCTTGTCCCGGTTCTGGTAACCCGCAAGGGCAAGCATTCCAAGGAGCGCAGTCATCGATGGCATGCCACGGCTCATTTCACCCTCCTTGTGATACGTTTCAGCTCATGGATAATCTGGTCGGTGTACCTCAAATTTCGGCAGGATCGATCTGGTCGACGGTAGTGGGCCTTTGACGGGTGCGGTTCTTGATCTGAATCAATGAAGCAATGTTCTTCGAGTTGTGGTCGTGGCCTGCGCGCCAATGGGGCAATCGCGTTACCCTCCGCCAATTTCCCGTCTGCCCCGAACAACGGACATCGTTAGATCCGGCCGGTTGGTTCGCGCCCTAGTTGGCGCCGCGAAATCCCGTCGCCAACACATAGCGCTCCGACGAATCCTGCCTACTCGCCGCCGGCTTCACGTGCCGCACCGTCGCAAAATCGCGCTTGAGCTGGGCCAGCAGCTCGGCATCGGCGCCGCTCTGGAACGTCTTGGCCAGAAACGTCCCGCCGGGCTTGAGCACGTCACACGCGAAGGCGGCTGCGGTCTCGACCAGGCCGACGATGCGGAGCTGGTCGGTCTTGCGGTGTCCGGTGGTGTTGGCGGCCATGTCGGACATCACGATGTCGGCGCCACCGCCCAGCATCGCCGTCAGCTTGTCCGGCGCGTCGTTGTCCATGAAGTCGAGCTGCGCGAAGTCGACGCCGGGGATCTCCGGCATTTCGAGCAGGTCGATCGCCACGACCTTACCCTTGCCATCGACGGAGCCGACGCGCTTGGCTGCGATCTGGCTCCAGCCGCCCGGTGCTGCGCCGAGATCGACCACGGCCATGCCGGGCTTCAGTAGGCGGAACTTGTCGTCGATCTCGAGCAGCTTGAACGCGGCGCGCGAGCGATAGCCTTGCGCCTTGGCCTTGGCGACGTAGGGATCGTTGAGCTGGCGCTCGAGCCACAGCTTTGACGAGAGCTTGCGCTTGCCGCCGGTCTTGACCTGGACGTGCAAGCGGCCGGTGGTGTCCTTGGCCATCTCACCAGCTCCTGAGCGCGCCATCCTCGCGCATCATCTCGACCAGCATGCCTTCGCGAAGACCCCGGTCGGCGACGCGCAGGCGCGGCAACGGGAAGGCGCGGCGGATGGCATCGAGGATGGCACAGCCGGCGAGCACGAGATCGGCGCGCTCGATGCTGATGCAGTTGTTGTTGGCGCGCTCCTCATAGCTCATGCCGAGCAGCTTCTCGATGGTTGCCGTGATGTCGGCATTGTCCATCCAGATGCTGTCGATGCGGCGGCGGTCGTAGCGCGCCAGATTGAGGTGAATGCCGGCGAGCGTCGTTACCGTGCCCGACGTGCCGAGCAGGTGCATACCGGCAAGATCGCGACCATGTTCCTCGGCAAAGGGCGCGACATGCCGGGCGACCTCCTCTTCCATCGCCGCGTAGGTCTCGCGCGTTACATCCCGGCCGCCGAACTGCTCGGCGAGCGTGACGACGCCCAGCGGAATCGACATCCAGGCCTTGATGCGCGGCTGCGGATTCTCGTCGGTCGGGTCGCGCTCGATCCGAACCAGCTCGGTCGAGCCGCCGCCGATGTCGAACAGGATCGCACCGCGCCCCCTGGGGTCGACCAGCGGCGAGCAGCCGAGCACGGCGAGCGCGGCCTCGGTCTCGCGGTCGATCACCTCGAGCTCGATGCCGGTCTCGGCCGCTACGCGGCTGCGAAAGCCCTCCGCGTTCGACGCGGCGCGGCAGGCCTCCGTCGCGATCAGCCGCAGCCGCCGCGCTTTGCGCAGCTCGATCTTGTCGCGGCAGATGCTGAGCGCCGCGATGGCGCGCTCGATCGCGGCCTCGCTGATGCAGCCGGTGGCCGAAACGCCCTCGCCGAGCCGGATGATGCGTGAGAAGGAATCGACCACGCGAAACCCGTCGCTGGTCGGACAGGCGATCAGCAATCGGCAGTTATTGGTGCCGAGGTCCAGCGCCGCATAGACGCCGGTTCCCGACAATTGCGCAGGGACGGCCGGTTGGACGGCCAGCGCCGCCGTGGCCATCGCCCTCAGCTCTCCGTGCGGCGCAAGGCCGTCGCGGAGCCGCGTGTGGTCATTCATACAAACGGTCTTTCCACGGCCCGACAGGGCCGATCCGGAATTGCTTTTTCGCGGGAAACTTTAGCAGCGCTTGGGCCTCACGCAACAACCCTTCACAATGGGACCATGCCTATTCGTGCGTTGTCGTGAACGGGCCCGTGCGTTATCTGAACGGGGTCCGGCCCCTCCACCGCCCGCGAAAAACGCGCAAATGCCGGCTTTTCAGGTCACTTTCATGCAAGAACACACCAAATCGTCCTCGCTCGAAAACGCTATTGCACTGCAAAAATACGGCGTCGGACAGCCGGTCCGTCGCAAGGAGGACGATACGCTGGTGCGCGGCATGGGCCGCTATACCGACGATTTCAACCTGCCGAGCCAAACCTATGCCGTGATCGTTCGCTCGACCCACGCGCATGGCGTGATCCGCGGCATCGGCATCGAGGCGGCCAAGGCGATGCCGGGCGTGCTGGGCGTGTGGACCGGCACGGACCTTAACGCCGCCGGCTACGGCCCCTTCACCTGCGGCCTGCCACTGAAGAACCGCGACGGCTCGCCGCTGCTTCAGACCAACCGCCAGCCGCTTGCGACCGACAAGGTCCGCTTCGTCGGCGATCCCATCGCCTTCGTGGTGGCGGAGACGCTGGCCCAGGCGCGCGACGCCGCGGAAGCCGTAGAGGCCGATATCGAACCCCTCCCCGCGGTCACCGATCCCGAGGAGGCCGCGCAAGCCGGCGCGCCGCAGCTTTACGACCACATCCCGGGCAACGTCGCACTCGACTATCACTTTGGCGATGCCGAGAAGGTCGAGGCGGCCTTCGCCAGCGCCGCGCACGTGACCAGGCTCGACATCGAGAACACCCGCGTCGCCGTGGTCTCGATGGAGCCGCGCGTGGGGCTCGCCTCCTACGACAAGAAGACCGAGCGCTACACCATCCAGGTGCCGACGCAGGGCGTTTCGGGCAACCGTGCCAATCTCGCCAAGAACCTGAAGGTGCCGAACGAGAAGGTGCGCATCCTCACCGCCAATGTCGGCGGCTCCTTCGGCATGAAGAACATCAACTACCCCGAATACATGTGCATCCTGTTTGCGGCGAAGGCGCTGGGCCGTCCGGTGAAGTGGACCGATGAGCGCTCGACCAGCTTCCTTTCCGACAGCCACGGCCGCGCCCAGAAGATCCACGCCGAGCTGGCCCTCGATGCCGAGGGGCATTTCCTCGCAGCGAAGCTCTCCGGCTATGGCAATCTCGGCGCCTACATCACCGGTGTCGCGCCGAGCCCGCTCTCGCTCAACACCGGAAAGAATTTCTCCAGCGTCTACCGCACGCCGTTGATGGCGGTCGACATCAAGACGGTGTTGACCAACACCACCTTGATGGGGGCCTATCGCGGCGCCGGCCGGCCTGAGGCGAACTACTACATGGAGCGGCTGATCGACCGCGCCGCCGACGAGATGGGGATCAGCCGGCTGACCTTGCGCAAGCGCAACTTCATCAAGCCGAACCAGATGCCGTTCCCGGCCTCCTCAGGCGTGACCTACGACAGCGGCGACTTCCAGGCCGTATTCAACAAGGCGCTGGAGCTGTCGGACTACGAGAGCTTCTCCAAGCGCAAGAAGGAGAGCAAGAAGAGCGGCAAGCTGCGCGGCATCGCGATCGGCTCCTATCTCGAGGTCACCGCTCCTCCCGGCGTCGAGCTTGGCAAGATCGTGTTCGATCCCGATGGCACGGTGCAGCTCATCACCGGCACGCTCGACTACGGCCAGGGCCACGCGACGCCGTTCACGCAGGTGCTGTGCGCGCAGCTTGGCGTGCCCTTCGAGAACGTGAAACTCGTGCAGGGTGACAGCGACATCGTCCACACCGGCAACGGTACCGGCGGCTCGCGCTCGATCACCGCCAGCGGCATGGCGATCGTGGAAAGCTCTCGCCTCGTCATCGAGAAGGGCAAACGCGCCGCGGCGCACTTCATGGAAGCGTCCGAGGCCGACATCGAGTTCGCCGACGGCCGCTTCACCATCGCCGGCACCGACCGCAGCATCAACATCATGGACCTGGCCAAGCGCCTGCATGACGGAAAGGTGCCGGAGGGCGTGCCCTCCTCGCTCGACGTCGACCACACCACCGAGCCGGTGCCATCAGCCTTCCCGAACGGCTGCCACGTCGCCGAGGTCGAGATCGATCCTGACACCGGCGTGGTGGAGATCGTGCGCTACAGCGCGGTGAACGATTTCGGCACGGTGATCAATCCGATGCTGGTCGCGGGCCAGCTCCATGGCGGCGTCGTCCAGGGCATCGGCCAGGCGCTGATGGAGCATGTCCGCTACGACGAGAGTGGTCAGCCGATCACGGGATCGCTGATGGACTACGCGCTGCCGCGCGCGGAAGACGTTCCGTTCATGAGCGTCGGCGATCACCCGGTGCCGGCGACGAGCAATCCGCTGGGCACCAAGGGCTGCGGCGAAGCGGGCTGCGCAGGCAGCCTGTCGACGGTGGTGAACGCAGTGGTCGACGCGCTGTCCGACTACGGCATCAAGCACATCGACATGCCGCTAACGCCGGAGCGGGTGTGGCGGGCGATTCAGGACGCGAAGGGGGCGGCGTAAGGCCTACGCTTTCTCTCCGTCGTCATGGCCGGGCTTGACCCGGCCATCCACGCCTAAGGGCACCAAGAACGTGGATGCCCGGGACAAGCCCGGGCATGACGATGGGTGCCGATGTGCCCTTCCCGCGTTACGCCGCCGCCTCCTCGCGCGGCTGGTAGATCGCGACATGCTGGCAGTGGGCGAGCGGCGTCTTGCCGTTGGCGACGACGAGCGCGTCGAATTCGACGAAGCGGTGGCCCTTCTTCTCGTAGTTCGCGGTAACTTTTGCGCGCGCGGTGATCTCGTCGCCGGCGCGCGTGGCCGACAGCAACTGCATGCGGCTTCCAACGTGGATCCATGGTCCCAGAACGGTGTTGTCGACCAGCACGCGGTTCATGACGCGCTGGATCACGCCTGGATGACCAAGCCCTTCCCGCGCGAAAATCGGATCGGTCTCCCTGACCTCAGTGAGGTATTCCGCAGCAGCCTGCCCCGCCCAGCGGCGCGGCGTGATGCCGAACCATTTGCCGACCTCGAAGGTGGCCGAATTGACAGGTTTGCGCTCGGCGACGGCGGGGACCTCGACATAGTCGCTCAAGGCGACCGCTGGCGCAGACTCGGCCGGCGACGCCGTTCCCGTCGCGCAGAGCTCTCCGCGCGAAAACACCTCGATCGTGAGCACGCCGTTGTGCTCGACCGCGTCGACGTCGGCCATCTCGCCGTCATAGACCGGCTTGACGAATCGCGCCTCGATCAGGCCGCGGGCGAGAAAATCGCGGCCCCAGCGGACGACCGGCACGTGCATCATGTAGGCCATGACGTCGACGCCGGGAACTAGCCCGCCAGAAAAGCCGAAGCGGCGCGCCACGGAGTCGTCGTGCATCTTGTTTTCAGATTGTTTGGCGGTGTTGTAGGCCTCAACACGGTAGGTTTCGAGCCGGGTCGGCATGCTGTCGCCTTTGCCCCTGATTTTTGTTGCTTCAGAGGCCGATCGTAGGCCCGCAGGAACAGCGGTCAATCCCCTCGCCTTTGGGCGGCGAATGCGGTACCACGCGGCCGATGACGAGCCCCCCAGCCACGCCCCGCATCTATGTCGACGCCGACGCCTGTCCGGTCAAGGACGAGATCTATCGCGTCGCTGTCAGGCATGGCGTGCCCGTGAGCGTCGTCGCGGGCAATTTCATCCGTGTGCCCCAGGACCCGCTGATTGAGCGTGTCGCAGCGGGCGCCGGCATGGACGCTGCTGACAACTGGATCGCAGAGCGGGCCGGTGACGGCGATATCGTGATCACCGCCGACATCCCGCTCGCGAGCCGCTGCGTGAAAACGGGTGCCGACGTCATCGCGCCGAACGGCAAGCCGTTCACCGAGGAATCCATCGGCATGACGCTCGCGGTGCGCAACCTGATGACGGATCTGCGCTCGGCCGGAGAAGTCACCGGCGGCCCGCGATCGTTCGCGCCGCGCGATCGTTCAGCCTTCCTGTCCGCGCTGGACCAGACCATCCGCCGCATCCAGCGCCGCCGCGCCGAGCAGGCCGCAACGGTCAAGGGCTGATCATGGCGCCGCCGCTGATCCAGCTGAAAGACATCCGCCTCACATTCGGCGGCACACCTTTGCTCACGAGCGTCGAGCTCAACGTCGCGCCAGGCGAGCGCGTCTGCCTGATCGGGCGCAACGGCTCGGGCAAATCGACACTGCTCAAGATCGCGGCCGGCCTCGTCGAGCCCGACGGCGGCACGCGCTTCGTGCAACCGGGCGCGACGATCCGCTATTTGCCGCAGGAGCCGGATTTCGGCGATCATGCGACCACGCTCGCCTATGTCGAGGCCGGGCTCGCGCCCGGCGACGACCACCATCAGGCACGCTATCTGCTGGAGCAGCTCGGGCTCACGGGCGAGGAGAATCCGGCCAATCTCTCCGGCGGCGAAGCCCGCCGCGCGGCGCTGGCCCGGGTGCTGGCGCCCTCGCCCGATATCCTGCTGCTGGACGAGCCGACCAACCATCTCGACCTCACCACCATCGAATGGCTGGAGCAAGAGCTCGACAGCCGGCGCAGCGCGCTGGTGCTGATCAGCCACGACCGCCGCTTTCTTTCCAATCTCTCGCGCTCGACCGCCTGGCTCGATCGCGGCAGGATCAAGCAGATTGATCGCGGTTTTGCCTCGTTCGAGGCCTGGCGCGACGAGGTGCTGGCCGAAGAAGAGCGCGACCAGCACAAGCTCGACCGCAAGATCGTCGACGAGGAGCACTGGCTGCGCCACGGCGTCTCGGGCCGGCGCAAGCGCAACGTCAAGCGGCTCGCCAATCTGCATGCGTTGCGCGCGCAGCGGCGCAATTATCGCGGCACGGCCGGCAGCGCCAACCTCGCCGCGGCGGAAGCGGAAGCCTCCGGCAAGCTGGTGATCGAGGCGAAGGCCATCACCAAGGCCTATGGCGAGCGCAGGATCGTGGAGAATTTCTCCACCCGCATCCAGCGCGGCGACCGGCTCGGCATCATCGGGCCGAACGGCGCCGGCAAGACCACGCTGGTCAACCTCTTGACCGGCGGGACGGAGCCGGACTCCGGCACCGTGCGGTTAGGAGCCAATCTGGAGATGGCGACGCTCGACCAGCACCGCGAAAGCCTCGATCCCAAATCGACGCTCGCCGAGGCGCTCACCGGCGGCCGCGGCGACCACGTCATGGTCGGCGGCAAGCCGAAGCACGTGGTCGGCTACATGAAGGACTTTCTGTTCGCACAGGAGCAGCGCGGCACGCCGTTGGAAGTGCTCTCGGGTGGCGAGCGCGGCCGCCTGATGCTGGCGCGCGCGCTGGCCAAGCCCTCGAACCTTCTCGTGCTGGACGAGCCGACCAACGATCTCGACCTGGAAACGCTCGACGTGCTCGAGGAGATGCTCGGCGATTACGAGGGCACGGTGATCCTGATCAGCCACGACCGCGACTTCCTCGACCGCGTCGTGACCTCGGTGATCGCGCCCGAGGGCAACGGCCGCTGGATCGAATATGCCGGCGGCTACAGCGACATGCTGGCGCAGCGCGGCGCCGACCTGAAACGCGAGACCGTGAAGGCGCAGGCCCCTGCCGAGAAGAAGGAAGAGCGTCCCGCCGTTCCTACGTCCGCACCAAAACGGCGGCTGAGCTTCAACGAGAAGCATGCGCTGGAAACGCTACCGAAGAAGATCGACACCCTGCATGCCGACATCGGGAAATTGCAGCGCGTCCTCGACGATCCCAACCTCTACGCCAAGGATCGCAAGAAATTCGACGATACATCTGCCGCGATCGCCAAGGCGCATGAGGAACTTTCCGCTGCGGAAGAGCGCTGGCTTGAACTCGAAATGCTCCGTGAAGAAATCGAACAGGCTTAGGTCGTAAAAATCGTAGGATGGGTAGAGCGCAGCGAAACCCATCGCACAACGGGATTGGTTCTGATGGGTTTCGCTTCGCTCTACCCATCCTACGGGACCGAGAATAGAGAGATCAGATGACCACGCCCCTCGCCGTCAAGATCGCCCGTGAATATGGCACACCCTGTGCCGTCATCGACATGGACAAGGTCGAGCGCAACATCGCGCGGATCCAGAAGGCCTGCGATGATGCCAGCGTTGCCAACCGGCCGCACATCAAGACGCACAAGAACCCGACGCTGGCAAAAATGCAGGTGGCGGCGGGTGCGAAAGGCATCACCTGCCAGAAGCTAGGCGAGGCCGAGATCATGGCCAATGCCGGCATCGACAACATCCTGATCAGCTACAATCTGCTCGGCGAGGAGAAGATGGCGCGCCTGGGGGCGCTGCAAGCCAAGGCCAATATGACGGTGGCGGCCGACAACTCCACGGTTATTGCCGGATTGCCCAAGGCGGCAGCGGCCTCAGGCCGGCCGCTGTCCGTCGTCGTCGAGTGCGACACGGGACGCAAGCGCGCGGGCGTCGAGACGCCGGCTGAGGCGATTGCACTGGCGCGCGAGATCGCGGCCTCCAAGGGACTGCATTTCGCCGGCTTCATGCTCTATCCGACCGAGACAGGCTGGGTCGACGCGCAGAAATTCTACGATGAGGCGCTGGCCGGCGTGCGCGCACTTGGGCTGGACGCCACGATCGTCTCGACGGGTGGTACGCCGAACCTCGTCAATATCGGCAAGCTGAAGGGGGGCACCGAGCATCGCTTCGGCACCTATATCTACAACGACCGCATGCAGGTCGCAGCCGGCGTCGCCACCTGGGACGACTGCGCGCTGCATATCTACTCCACGGTCGTCAGCCGCGCCGCGCCCGAGCGCGGCATCCTCGATGCGGGTTCGAAGACGCTGACCACCGATACCGGCGGGCTCGACGGCCATGGTCTGATCCTGGAGCACCCCGAGGCCAAGATCGCGCGCTTCGCCGAGGAGCACGGTTTTCTCGATCTCTCCCGCAGCAACACCCGGCCGAACGTCGGCGACGTCGTGCGCATCGTGCCGAACCACGTCTGCGTCGTCGTCAACATGATGGACGAGGTCGTGATGGTGCGCGGCGATGAGATCATCGGCACGTTGCCGGTCGCTGCCCGCGGGAAGTTGCGGTAGGAGCGCACAGGGATTCTGCCGTAGTCCGTAGGGTGGGCAAAGGCGCAAAGCGCCGTGCCCACCTTTTCGGTTGCCATGAAAATGGTGGGCACGCTTCGCTTTGCCCACCCTACGATTTCGAGAGCCACTTCAACACGCCTCTGCCCGCGGCCGCTCCCGTCGCGAAGGTCGCCTGCAACAGATAGCCCCCCGTCGGTGCTTCCCAATCCAGCATCTCTCCGGCGGCGAAGACGCCGGGCAACTTGCGGATCATGAAATCGGCGTCGAGCTCGTCGAACGAAATCCCGCCGGCGCTGGAGATCGCGCGCGCGATCGGCGCGACGCCGGTCAGCTTGATCGACACTGCGTTGATCAGTTCGGCGAGGCGCGCGGGCGGCAGCGATGAGAGCGACAGCCCCTCCTTGATCGCCGCCTCCTGCAGCAGACCAGCGGCGGCTGGCGAGAGCTGACCCGCTTTGCGCAGGAAGTTCGAAAGCGACTGCTTGCCGCGCGGCGCGGAGAGCCGCGTGGTGAGCGCGCCGCGATCGAGATCAGGCCGCAGAGCGACGTGCAAAATCGCCTCGCCCCTTGCGGCAATCGCCTCGCGCAATTCGGCCGACAACGCATAGATTGCGCCGCCTTCGATGCCACTATGCGTGATGATCGCCTCGCCGCGCGCCGTGTGTCCGCCGAAGACGAAGGCAATGCCTTTCAGCGGCTGGCCTTCGAAGCGCGTCCGGAACACTTCGGACCAGGCGACCGTGAAGCCGCAATTCGCAGGCCGTAGCGGCGAGAGCGTCACGCCCTTCCCGGCCAGCACTTTGGCCCAGCCGCCATCGGAGCCCAGCCGCGGCCAGCTTGCGCCGCCGAGCGCGAGCACGGTGGCATCGGCGCCGATGGTGGAAGGGCCGTTGGGCGTCAGAAACAACAGCCGCCCCTCGTCGTCCCATCCGGTCCAGCGGTGGCGAAATGCAAACTGAACGCCGCCGGCATCAAGCCGCAGCAACCAGGCCCGCAGCAAGGGCGATGCCTTGAAAGCCTTCGGAAACACACGTCCGCTGCTGCCGACGAAGGTCGGCTCACCCAGTCCCTCGCACCACTCACGCAAGCCGTCCGGCGGAAACGCGTCGATTGCAGCTTGCAGCTTGGGTGCCGCCTCGCGGTAGCGCGCGATGAACTGCGGCAGCGGCTCGGTATGCGTGAGGTTGAGCCCACCACGGCCGGCCAACAGGAATTTACGCCCCGCAGAGGGCATGGCGTCGTAGACGGTGACGGCAGCGCCGCCCGCCGCCAACACCTCCGCCGCCATCAGCCCGGCGGGACCGGCGCCGATGACGGCGACGTTGGTCAGAGTTTTACCCCCGCACGCGCGGCCGCCTGCGCGACGTATTTCTGCGTCTGCTCGAATGCGCCCTGCAGCGCCTTGGCCTTCGACATGTCGCTGATCTCGGCGAAATGGGCGGCGATCGCGTCCGGCGTCCAGTCCGCCTGCGCCAGGTTGATTCCCTCGCTCTCGACGATCCTGATTACCGCGAACGAGCCGGCGCCAGCGCCCATGATGGTTCGGGTCGGGGCGTCCTCGCTGAGCATGTATTCGACCGCCGGCGTGATCGCCTCCGGCCTCATCAATTGCAGCGCCTGCGGCGGCAGCAGCTCCTCCGTCATGCGGGTCGCGGCCGTCGGCGAGATGATGTTGACGCGGATGTCGGTCTTGCGGCCCTCTTCCGCAAGCACGTTCATCAGGCCGACCATGCCGGACTTCGCCGCGCCGTAATTGGCCTGTCCAAAATTGCCGTAGAGGCCGGACGACGACGTCGTCAGCACGATGCGGCCGTAGTTGCGGTCACGCATGCCGGCCCACACCGCCTTGCAGCAGTAGAACGTGCCGACGAGGTGCACGTCGAGCACCTTCTGGAAATCGGCTGCTTCCATCTTGGCGAAGGACTTGTCGCGCAGGATGCCGGCATTGGCGCAGAGCAGGTCGACGCTGCCCCATTCCCTGGTGGCGCGCTCGACCATCGCGGTGACCTGCTCGAAATTGGAGACATCCGCGCCGTCAGCCATCGCGGTGCCGCCCGCCTTGCGGATCTCCTCGACGACGGCCTCCGCCGGCGACAGCGAGGCTCCGGTGCCATCGCGCGCGCCGCCGAAATCGTTGACCACGACCTTGGCGCCGCGGCTCGCGAGCCCCAAAGCATGTGCCCGCCCCAGACCGTTGCCCGCGCCAGTGACGATGGCGACGCGTCCGTCAAACCTGATTGCCATGAGTGCTGTTCCTTTCTTCCTTCTCCCCTTGCGGGAGAAGGTGGCGCGCGCAGCGCGCCGGATGAGGGGTTGTCTCCACAGATGCGCTCGCGGAGAGAGACCCCTCACCCGCCTCGCGTTCCGCGAGGCACCCTCTCCCACAAGGGGAGAGGGTGCGAGCGCGCGCCGATTTGACAGCGTTTTGATCAGTGATGAATGGCCGGGTCAAGTCCGGTAGCGACTGAAGGCGGTCAGGCGAAATAGATCAACCCGAGCCACTCGGCGACCAGCGCCGGCTTGTCTTCGCCCTCGATCTCAACCGTGACATTGGTGCGGGACTGCAATTCCGTGGGCTTGCGGAGTTTTGCTTCCGCCAGCACGAACCGGCCGCGGACGCGCTTGCCCGAGCGCACCGGCGAGATGAAGCGCAGCTTATCAAAACCGTAGTTCACGCCCATCGTGGTGCCGGCGATGACCGGCATCACCTCATAGGACATGATCGACAGCAGCGACATCGTCAGGAAGCCATGCGCGATCGTGGTGCCGAACGCGGTCTCCGCTCTGGCGCGCTCGGGATCGACGTGGATGAACTGGTGATCCTCGATCACGTCGGCATAGGTGTCGATGCGCGGCTGGTCGATCAGGTGCCACGACGACACGCCGACCTCCTTGCCGACCAGGGCCTGATAGGCCTCCAGCGTGATCGGCGGCTTCTTCCAGACTTCGTTCACTTAGGTCTCACTCCGTGTTTTCGGCAGCTCAGGAAAATCCTCCTCGCGGAATTCCCGGCCGCGCAGGGGATCGTCGCGATCATCGTCGCGCTCGAGCCTGCGTAGCTGCACGCGGCGGATTTTTCCAGAGATCGTCTTCGGCAGCTCGGTGACGATCTCGATGCGCCGAATCCGCTTGAACGGCGCAAGGCGCGTGTGCAGATGCCTGAAGATCGACAGCGCGGTCTCCGCCGAGCGCTCGGCGCCCGAGGTCAGCAGCACGAAGGCCTTGGGAATCGCGAGCCGGATCGGATCCGGGCTCGGCACCACCGCAGCTTCTGCAACCAGCTCATGCTCGAGCAGCACGCTTTCCAGCTCAAACGGACTGATGCGGTAATCCGAGGATTTGAAGACGTCGTCGGAACGGCCGACGAAGGTGAGATAGCCCTCCTCGTCTTCGAACACCACGTCGCCGCTGCGATAGAGCTCGCCTTCGGCGCCGGACAATTGACCGTCGTCGCTTTGATAGCCCTGCATCAGGCCGGCGGGACGGCTGTCGCCGAGCACGAGCGTCACCTCGCCCTCCCTCGCAGGATTGCCGTCGGCATCGCTGATCTGCACGCGAAAACCCGGCAGCGGCCGACCCATCGAGCCGATCTTGACTTTCTGACCCGGCGAATTGCCGGCAAGCGCCGTGGTCTCGGTCTGGCCGTAGCCGTCCCGGATGGTCAGCCCCCAGGCGGCACGCACCTGATCGATGATTTCCGGATTGAGCGGCTCGCCGGCGCCGCAGGCCTCGCGCAAGGACACCTTGAACGCGGCGAGGTTCTCCTGGATGAACAGCCGCCACACCGTCGGCGGCGCGCACAGCGTGGTGACGCCGCAGCGGCCGATCGTGGCGAGCAATCCCTTGGCGTCGAAGCGCGGCTGGTTGACCACGAAGATGGTTGCGCCAGCGTTCCACGGCGCGAAGAAGCAGCTCCAGGCATGCTTGGCCCAGCCGGGCGAAGAGATGTTGAGGTGGACGTCGCCTGGCTGCAAGCCCAGCCAGTACATCGTGGAGAGATGACCGACGGGATAACTGCGCTGGCTGTGCCGCACGAGCTTTGGCTTTGCCGTGGTGCCCGAGGTGAAATAGAGCAGCATCGGGTCGTCGGCGTTCGTTGGGCCATCCGGCGTAAACGTCTCGGAAGCTTTTGCGGCTTCTTCAAAGGCGATCCAGCCGTCGGAGGCCGCGCCCACCACGATGCGAACGAGACCCTCGGCACCGAGGCTAGCGAACTTGGCGACCTGGTCCTGCGTCGCCACCACCGCCCTCGCCTTGCCGCGATCGAGACGATCGCGCAGCTCATCCGCGGTGAGCAGCGTCGTGGCCGGAATCACGACGACGCCGAGCTTCATCGCTGCGAGCATGGTCTCCCAGAGCGGAACGACGTTTCCGAGCAACAGCAGGAGATGATCGCCGCGCTTCAGGCCCTGTGCGCGGAGGAAGTTGGCAACCTGGTTGGAGCGGAGCGACAGCGTTTCGAAAGAAAGCTTGGTCTCGCGCTCCTGCGCGGCATCGACGATCCAGAGCGCGGGCCGATTCTTGCTGTCAGCGTTCGCCGCCAGCTCGGCGTCGAACCAGTCGAGCGCCCAGTTGAAGGGAACCGGATCGGGCCAGCGAAATCCCTTGACCGCGGCGTCGTAGTCCGTGCGGTGCTGAAGCAGAAACGCACGCGCTTCCTGAAAGGTCGTCATGGTCCGAGTCCGTCAAATTGACCTTCGAACGTAGCCCGGATGGAGCGAAGCGCAATCCGGGACCGGCTACGCAATTGGGAGAAGCTGTCCCGGATTTCGCTTCGCTCCATTCGGGCCACGAGCAAACCCTCGCTATTCTCCAGCGAGGCTGCGAACGTGCTTGATAATTCCGGAAAAATCCACCCCGCCGTGACCGGCTGCGTCGAAAGACTGATAGATCTCCTGCGCATGCTTGCCGAGCGGGGTTGCTGCGCCTGCGGCCTTCGCGGCGTCCTGCGCCAGGGTCAGGTCCTTCACCATCAGCGCAGAGGCAAAGCCCGGCTTATAGTCGTTGTTGGCAGGTGACGTCGGCACCGGGCCCGGCACCGGGCAATAGGTCGTCAGCGACCAGCACTGGCCTGATGAGGTCGCGGCGACGTCGAACAGCGCCTGATGCGAGAGCCCGAGCTTTTCGGCGAGCGCAAAGGCCTCGCTGACCGCGATCATGGAAATGCCGAGGATCATGTTGTTGCAGATCTTTGCCGCCTGCCCCGCGCCCGCGCCGCCGCAATGGACGATCTTCTTGCCCATCTTCTCCAGCACGGTTTTTGCCGCAGCGAACGCCTTGTCGTCGCCGCCGCACATGAAGGTAAGCGTCGCACCCTTGGCGCCGCCGGTGCCGCCGGAGACCGGCGCATCCACGGAGAGCACGCCATGCTGGCTAGCCAGCGCATGCGCCTGCCGCGCGCTTTCGACGTCGATCGTCGAGCTGTCGATGATCAGCGCGCCCTTGGTCATCGCCGGAATGACGTCCTTCCAAACGGCGAGCACATGCTTGCCGGCCGGCAGCATGGTGACGACGACATCGGCGCCCTTCACGGCACCGGCCGCACTCTCGGCGATGCTGGCGCCATCGGCCTTGGCCTGGTTGCGTGAGGCTTCGACGAGGTCGAACGCGACCACCTTGTGGCCGGCCTTGACCAGGTTGGCCGCCATCGGGCCGCCCATGTTGCCGAGACCGATGAATGCTATCGTGGCCATTTTCGTTTCCTCCGCTTGAGCGCGTTTCGCAGCATTAGTTGAATTTGAGCTCGTCGGCGCCGATCTCGGCGAAGTACGGTGCGACCATATCAGGCGTGACATCCTCGATTCGCGGCGGCGACCATTTTGGATTGCGGTTCTTGTCGATCACGGCGGCCCGCACGCCCTCGCGAAAATCGTCGCTGTGGAAGACCTCGAGCGCGGCGCGATATTCGCGGACGAGGCATTCTTCCAGTGTCGACACCTTGCGCGCTCGCCGCAACAGCTCCAGCGTCACGACCATGCCGCGCGGCGATTTCTCGCCGAGTGTCTTGAGCGTAGACTGCGCGAAATCCGAGCCATCGCCCTTGAGTGCAGCAACGATCTCTTCCATGCGATCGAAGGCGAACAATGCATCGATCGTCGCCTGTTGTGCGGCCACGGGCCCCGCGGTCTGGCCGGTGGCAAATCTGCTGATGAGCTTGCTCACCTCGGCCGCGGCCACGCCCGGAGGAGCCTTCGTGAGCGCCTCGCGCAGCTCCGGCAGCTTCGCAGCGGGCACGACGGCATCGGCAAACTTCGCGTAGACCGCATCCGGGCCATTCATGGTCTGGCCGGTCAAACCAAAGAACGTGCCAATCTCGCCCGGCGCGTGCGACAACAGATACGTGCCGCCAACATCCGGGAAGAAGCCGAGGCCGACCTCGGGCATCGCCAGCTTGGTACGATCGGTAACGACGCGATGGCTCGCATGTGCGGAGAGGCCGACACCGCCGCCCATCACGATGCCATCCATGAACGCGACATAGGGCTTTGGAAACTTCTTGATCCGGGCGTTGAGGATGTACTCCTCGCGCCACAGGATCTTGCCGAGATCGCCATTGACCTTCGAGCTCTCCCAGAGCGCGCGGATGTCGCCGCCGGCGCACAGGCCACGCTCGCCGGCACCTTCCAGAAGGATCACGCCGACGGCCGGATCGGCCTCGAAGCGGTCGAGCGCTTTCTCGATGTCGCGAAACATCTCCAGCGTCACGGCGTTGATCGCCTTGGGGCGGTTGAGCCGGATCACGCCGGCCGAACCTTCGACACGCGCGATCAGGTCGCCCTCTTCCATCATAACCGTCATCGCGCGCCCTCGATCAGCTTGCGCGCCACGATCAACCGCATGATCTCGTTGGTGCCTTCGAGGATCTGGTGCACGCGCAAATCGCGCACGATCTTCTCGATACCGTATTCGCTGAGGTAGCCGTAGCCACCGTGAAGCTGGAGCGCGTGGTTGGCGACCTCGAAGCCGATGTCGGTGCCGAACCGCTTTGCCATGGCGCAGAGCATGGTCGCATCCGGGTCCTTGCGGTCGAGCGCGGCGGCTGCGCGCCAGAGGAAGGTGCGCGCAGCCTCGAGTTCGATCGCCATATCGGCGAGGCGAAATTGCAGCGCCTGGAACTGGTCGAGCTGCTTGCCGAAGGCTTTGCGTTCCTTCATGTAGGTGCGCGCCTTGTCGAGCGCGGCTTGCGCACCGCCGAGCGAGCACGCCGTGATATTGAGACGGCCGCCGTCGAGCCCTGCCATGGCGATCTTGAAGCCGATGCCCTCCTCGCTCAGGCGATTGGCCACCGGCACGCGAGCATTCTCAAACATCACAGCGCGGGTCGGCTGTGCGTTCCAGCCCATCTTGCGCTCATTGGCGCCGAAGGAGACGCCAGGCGTCTTACCGTCGACGACGATTGCGGAGATGCCGCCGGCGCCATCGCCGCCGGTGCGCACCATCGCAACCAGGATATCGGTGCCGCCAGCGCCCGAGATGAACTGCTTCTGCCCGTTCAGGACGTAATGGTCGCCGTCGCGCACCGCGCGGGTGCGCAATGCCGCCGCATCCGAGCCAGCGCCCGGCTCGGTCAGGCAATAGCTCGCAATCCACTCCATGGTGCAGAGCTTTGGCAGCCACTTCTGGCGCTGGGCGTCGCTGCCAAAGGCATCGATCATCCAGGACGCCATGTTGTGGATGGAGATGAAGGCCGAGGTGGTCGGACAGCCCGTCGCGAGCGCCTCGAAGATCAGCGCCGCATCGAACCGTGTCATGCCGGAGCCCCCGACATCATCGCGGATGTAGATTCCGCCCATGCCAAGCGTTGCAGCCTCGCGCATCACCTCGACGGGGAAATGCTTCTCCTCGTCCCAGCGCAGCGCATGCGGCGCGATCTTCTCCGCCGCAAACGCCAGCGCCATGTCGCGAACCGCGAGCTGATCCTCGTTCAGAGCGAACTGCATCGTGCCCTCGCTCCAAGAAGGATTACTTCATCAGCGGGATCGAAAACTCCGCGCCCTCCTTGACGCCGGACGGCCAGCGCGAGGTCACCGTCTTGGTCTTGGTGTAGAAGCGGATCGAGTCCGGGCCGTGCTGGTTGAGATCACCGAAGCCCGACTTCTTCCAGCCGCCGAAAGTGTAGTAAGCGATCGGCACCGGGATCGGCACGTTGATGCCGACCATGCCGACGTTCACTTTGGCGGCAAAGTCGCGCGCGGCGTCGCCGTCGCGGGTAAAGATCGCGACACCGTTGCCGTAGTCGTGGTCCGACGGCAGCGCCAGCGCTTCCTTATAGTCATGCGCGCGCACGACCGAGAGCACGGGGCCAAAGATCTCTTCCTTGTAGATCCGCATGTCCTTGGTGACGTTGTCGAACAGCGAGCCGCCGAGATAGAAGCCCTTCTCGTAGCCCTGCATCTTGAAGCCGCGGCCGTCGACCGCGAGCGTCGCGCCCTCCTTGATGCCGATGTCGATGTAGCTCTTGACCTTCTCGACCGCCTCGCGCGTCACCAGCGGACCGTAATCGGCGGAGGGATCGATCGAGGTGCCGATCTTGAGCGACTCGACGCGCGGGATCAGCTTGTCCATCAGACGGTCGGCGGTGGCCTTGCCGACGGGCACGGCGACCGATACCGCCATGCAGCGCTCACCGGCCGAGCCGTAGCCGGCGCCGATCAGCGCGTCGACCGCCTGGTCCATGTCTGCATCGGGCATGACGATGGCGTGGTTCTTGGCACCGCCGAAGCACTGGCAGCGCTTGCCGGTTTGAGCTGCGCGCTCATAGATGTACTGCGCGATCGGCGTGGAGCCGACGAAGCCAATCGCCTTGATGTCGGGATCGTCGAGGATCGCATCGACCGCTTCCTTGTCGCCGTTGACGACGTTGAGGATGCCGGCCGGCAGGCCCGCCTCGATCATCAGCTCGGCCAACTTCATCGGCACGCCCGGATCGCGCTCGGAGGGCTTCAGGATGAAGGCGTTGCCGCAGGCGATGGCGGGCGCGAACTTCCACATCGGGATCATCGCCGGGAAATTGAACGGCGTGATGCCGGCGACGACGCCGAGCGGCTGGCGCAGCGAATAGATGTCGATGCCGGGTCCGGCGCCTTCGGTGTATTCGCCCTTCATCAGGTGCGGAATGCCGCAGGCGAACTCGGCGACCTCAAGACCGCGCTGGATGTCGCCCTTGGCGTCGGGCACGGTCTTGCCGTGCTCGCGCGCGAGCAGTTCGGCGAGCTTGTCGTAATCGCGCTGCACAAGTTCGACGAATTTCGTCATCACGCGGGCACGGCGCTGCGGATTGGTCGCGGCCCATTCCGGCTGTGCAGCGCGGGCGTTCTCGACGGCTGCACGGACTTCCGCTTTCGATGCCAGGGCCACCTTGGCCTGGACGTCACCGGTCATCGGCTCGAAGACGTCGGCGGTGCGGCCCGAGGTGCCCTTGACCTCCTTGCCACCGATGAAATGTCCGATTGCGCGCATGGAATGATCTCCTTGAGGCCCAGCCTGATCGCTTTGACAAATCCTATCGACCTGCATTTTATAGGATTCAAGTCTGAGATATTGCACCATAGATGTGCGAAAATGCTGGATCAAGGCGCGATCGATTGGGACGACTTCCGCTTCGTGCTGGCCATCGTGCGGGGCGGCTCGGTGTCGGCTGCGGCGAAACAGCTCGGTGTGGACCATGCGACGGTGATCCGCCGCGTCGACCGGCTCGAGAAGCATCTCTCGGCAAAGCTGTTTGACCGGCGCAAGACCGGCTACCTGCTCACCGAGGCCGGCCAGCGCGTCGCCGACAGTGCGGAGGCGATGGAATCGACCATCGTCGCCAACCAGGAGCAGGTCGGCGGCTCGCTCGCGCGACTGACCGGCACGGTGCGGATCGGCGCGCCCGACGGGTTCGGCACCGCGTTCCTGGCGCCGCGGCTCGCACCGTTTGCGGACCGGTATCCCGATCTCGATCTGCAACTTGTGGCTACGGCACGGCTGTTCAGCCTCTCCAAGCGCGAGGCCGACATCGCCATCAGCCTGACCATGCCAAAGGAAGGCCGCATCGTCGGCCGCAAGCTGCTCGACTACCGCCTCGGGCTCTATGCTGCCCCCGCCTATCTCGACCGCTTCCCAGAGATCACCTCGCGCGAGGTGCTGCCGCAGCATCGGTTCGTCGGCTATATCGAGGAGCTGTTGTTCACGCCGGAGCTCGACTATCTGCCGCAGGTGTCACCGAAGATTTCCGCGCGTTTCCGCAGCGCCAATCTGATCGCGCAGCTCAACGCCACGCTCGCCGGCTTCGGCATCGCCGTGCTGCCGCATTTCATGGCAGCAGATTATCCGCAGCTCAAACCGGTCCTGCCTGCGGAGATCTCGATCACCCGCACCTTCTGGATGCTGATGCATGCCGACAGCAAGGATCTCGCGCGCATCCGCGCGGTCGCCGATTACATTTGTGAGATCGTTGAGCGCGAGCGGGCGTTGTTCGCGGGGCGATGAGCTCGTAGGATTCGTAGGGTGGGTTACGCTTCGCTAACCCACCTCTTTCGTTTCCGCGAAGAGATAAGTGGTGGGTTACGCTTCGCTAACCCACCCTACGGCATCCCGCCTAGTTCTGCCTTTCGCGGGCCTTCTTTGCCGCCGGTTCACGACGCGCACTTTCGAGTGCAGTATCTTTGCCCGCCTTCAGCACCTCGTCGGAGAGCTCGCTCGAGCCGGCAATCCGTGCCAGCAGCATGGTGCCCGCCATCGTCGCAAGCGTCGCGATCGCCTGCTTGCGTGCGGCTTTGCGCGGCACGCCGGTGACGTGATCGGCCAGCATCTCGATCATCTCGTCGAGCTTGCCGGCAAAGGCCTTGCGCGTCTTCGGGCTCTCGCGGGCGATCTCGGCGCCGAGCGCGGGGATCGAGCAGCCATGACCGG
Organism: Bradyrhizobium sp. UFLA05-125; assembly: GCF_059803515.1. Lineage (NCBI taxonomy): Bacteria > Pseudomonadati > Pseudomonadota > Alphaproteobacteria > Hyphomicrobiales > Nitrobacteraceae > Bradyrhizobium > Bradyrhizobium sp. UFLA05-125. Next base: position 127,539 of record NZ_JBANBJ010000004.1, read on the forward strand.
GATCGTCGCGGTGCAGCGCGGAGAGATAGCTCTCCGCGATCAGCGTCAGCCGCTTCTCGGGAGCGACCTCGCCCGTCATCTTGCGCCAGTGATCCATCGATCGGTCCATGGCATAGGCAAAGGCCTCGATCACCAACGCCTCGCGGGAATCGAAATGCGCATAGAACCCGCCATGGGTCAGGCCCGCCTCCTTCATGAGGTCGGCGACGCCGATGCCGTGGGCACCCTTCTCGCGCAGCCGCACGGACGCCTTCTTCACGATGCGGTCGTGGGTTTCCTGCTTGTGTTCCCTGGAATAGCGCATGCCGTTCTCATTGGATGTCGGAAATCATTTAATAACACGCCACCTGCGAAAGTGGTGCATTAATTCGCTGTCAGGTTATTGCCGATCATTGCAAAGGTCGCCGTTGCGTGCACCGCAAGGTCGCCCTTGCCGTTGCGGACGAAGCCTTCGGTGTAGCTGGTCTGGCGTCCGAGCTTGATCACCCTGCCTTCGGCCGAGATCAGTCCCGAGCGGACCGAGAGCGGACGCAGGAAGGTCAGTTTCAGATCGAGGGTGACCGAGCCCTGGCCGGCTGCCAGCCTGGTCGTGATCGCGCAGCCCATGGCGGTATCGAGCAGCGCCGCGGCGGTCGCCCCGTGCAGAAGCCCGATAGTATTTTCGAGATCCTCCCGCGGCTCCAGTTCCATGACGATCCGGCCCGGCTCGACCACCGCCATGATGAAGCCGATCAACATTGCAAGCGGCGGACCGGGCAGCCGGCCGTCGCGGATCGCCTCCATGGCATCGATGCCGGATAGTCCCATGGCAGCCTTGGCGACCGGCGCCGGCGCCTGCCAGCCCACCACCCGTTCGCGCCGGAGCGCGGGCGAAAACAGCTCGAACGTATCGGATGCAGTCATGACGGCCTCTTTTGTATTACACCCATCATACTATAGAGCGGATTTCGCTGTTGGCAAATCGATCCCTCTACCGCTTGACAAGCGCGGGTTTCGGACCGGAAGTGATGCTGACCGGTGCGCCCCGCATCCGTGTCCATCAACGTTCGAGTTCCCACGATGGAAATGCTCAATGCCCACTGCGGCGTGACGCGCGATGCGCGCGGCGTCGTCTATGTCACGATCTGTAACGCCGGCTCGCTCAACATCTTGAGCTCGCCGGTCACCGAAGCCATGCGCGACGGCCTGCAACGCCTCGCCGCTGACCGCAGCATCCGCGTCCTGGTGCTGCGCGGCCAGAGCGAGAAGAGCCTGATCGGGGGTGCCGACATCAAGGAGATGGCAAATCTCGACCAGACATCTGCCGAGGCGTTCATCTCGCGCCTGCGCGATCTCTGCGAAGCCGTACGCAATTTCCCTGCCCCGGTCGTTGCGCGAATGCCGGGCTGGTGTCTCGGCGGCGGGCTCGAGGTCGCGGCGGCCTGCGACTTCCGGATCGCTGCCCATGATGCGCATTTCGGCATGCCGGAGGTCCGCGTCGGCATTCCCTCGGTGATTCATGCGGCGCTGTTGCCACGCCTGATCGGCTGGGGCCGCGCGCGCTGGCTGGTGATGACGGCGGAAAATATCGATGCGTCGACGGCGCTCGCCTGGGGCCTCGTCGACAAGGTCGCCCCGGAGGGCGGACTCGACGAGGCGGTCGAACACACCGTGAAGGCGCTGCTCGCCTGCGGCCCCGAAGCGCTGCGGTCGCAGAAGGCGCTGCTGCGGCAATGGGAGGAATTGCCGCTGACCGAGTCGGTCAACCTCAGCGTCAAGGTGTTCGGCGAGTCGTTTCTGACGGACGAGCCGACGCGACTGATGCAGGAGTTCGTCAACCGGAAACGGTAAGACTGTCTCGGCATTAAAGGTGTCATACCCCGCGCAGGCGGGGCATCCAGTACGCCGCGGCCTCTCCGTATCCTTGCACTGCCTCTGGAACACTGGATCACCCGCCTTCGCGGGTGATGACGGCGTGGTGTGGGGCGCGAGCTCAGGTATACGGCAAACGCGGCCTCCAAAAATCTCATCCTACACACGACAATTTGTCATGACTGGCACAGTTGCATTTTTTGCAGCGCATCATATGATGATCATAATCTTACAAGATTATTCCAGGGAGCCCGCCATGGCCACCGATCCCGTCGTCATCGTTTCCGCCGCCCGCACCCCGCTCGGCCGCTTCATGGGCGAGCTGTCGCCGCTCGCTGCGCACAAGCTCGGCTCGCATGTGATCTCCGCCGCGCTGGAACGCGCAAAACTCGCGCCGGAGAAGGTCGACGAGGTCTTCATGGGTTGCGTGCTGCCCGCCGGCCAAGGCCAGGCGCCGGCCCGCCAGGCAGCGCGCGCGGCGGGCCTGCCCGATGCGACCGGCGCGACCACCGTCAACAAGGTCTGCGGATCCGGGATGAAGGCGACCATGCTGGCGCACGACATCATCCGCGCAGGTTCCGCGGAGATCGTCGTCTCAGGCGGTATGGAGAGCATGAGCAACGCGCCCTATCTCTTGGCGAAGGCGCGCGGCGGCTACCGCGCCGGCCATGAGCGCATCATCGACCACATGACGATGGACGGGCTGGAGGATGCCTACGAGACCGGCCGCTCGATGGGCGACTTTGGCGAGGCCACCGCAGAAGCCTATCAGTTCACGCGCAAGGATCAGGACGCCTTTGCGATGGAGACGCTCAGCCGCGCGCGCAAGGCGGTGGAGAGCGGCGCGTTCAAGGCCGAGATCGCACCGATCACGCTCAGCGAGAAGGCCGGTCCCCGCATCATTGCCAATGACGAGCATCCGCTGAAGGTCGATCCGGCAAAGATCCCCGGATTGAAGCCGGCGTTCCGCGCCAACGGCACCATCACGCCGGCTGCCTCATCTGCCAATGCCGACGGGGCGGCCGCCCTCGTGCTGACAAGGCGCGCGCTGGCCGATCGCAGCGGCCTGCCGCTCCTGGCCGAGATCAAGGGCCACGCCACCCATAGCCAGGAGCCGCAATGGTTCACCACCGCGCCGATCCCGGCGATCCGCAAGCTGCTGGACAAGGTCGGCTGGGGTGTCGATGACGTCGACCTGTTCGAGATCAACGAGGCCTTTGCCGTTGTCGCGATGGCCGCGCAGCGCGACCTCGGTATTCCCAGAGAGAAGCTCAACGTCAATGGCGGCGCCTGCGCCCTCGGCCATCCCATCGGCGCCACCGGCGCGCGGCTGATCGTGACGCTGTTGCATGCGCTGGAAGCGCAAAATCTGAAGCGCGGCGTTGCGGCGCTGTGCATCGGTGGCGGCGAAGCCACTGCGATCGCGGTGGAACGTTTTGCGCACTAGGCAGAATGTCCGAAATTGAGGGAAGCCTGTCATTTTAGACGCGCGCGAGTCGTGCCACAATGCCAGGCTCGAACAGGTCGCGCTAAATCCTCCAGGTAAGGTTGGGGCCCAATGATTTCGAACTGGCTCGCGGCAGCACTCGGCCGTCGCAACATCCACTACGGCTGGGTGATGGTCGGCGTGACCTTCCTCGCCGCGCTGATCAGCGCCGGCACCGTCGGCGCCCCCGGCGTGTTCATCGTGCCCCTGCAAAAGGAATTCGGCTGGAGCACCGCGGAGATTTCCTCGGCGCTCTCGATCCGCTTCATCCTGTTCGGTCTGATGGCGCCGTTCGCGGCCGCTCTCCTCAACCGCTACGGCCTGCGCAACGTGACGCTTACTGCGCAGCTCATCGTCGTCTCGGCGCTGGTGGCTTCGCTCGCGATGACGAAGGTCTGGCAGCTCATGCTGCTGTGGGGCGTCGTGATCGGCATCGGCACCGGCATGACCGCGCTGGTGTTAGGGGCCACCATCGCCACGCGCTGGTTCGCCGCGCGGCGCGGCCTCGTGGTCGGCATCATGACCGCGAGCGTCGCCACCGGGCAGCTCGTATTCTTGCCGCTGCTTGCCAGTCTCACCGAACGCTTCGGCTGGCGCCTTGCCCTCAGCTTCGTCTGCGTGATGCTCGGCGTCTCAGCAACCGCCGTGGCGCTCGCGATGCGCGACCGCCCGAGCGACGTGGGCCTGCGTCCGTTCGGCGACGAGGGCAGCGAGCCCCTGCCCGTCCCGCCGGTCAGCCACGCGCCGATCACGGCTGTTGCGCTCGGCACGCTGCGCGATGTTTCGACGTCCAGTGCGTTCTGGATCCTGTTTGCGACCTTCTTCGTCTGCGGCGCCTCGACCAACGGCCTCGTCCAGGTCCATCTGATCCCGATGTGCCTCGATTTCGGCATCCCGCAGGTGCAGGCCGCGAGCCTGCTCGCGGCGATGGGCATCTTCGACTTCTTCGGCACCATCATGTCCGGCTGGCTATCCGACCGCTACGACAATCGCTGGCTGCTGTTCTGGTATTATGGCCTGCGCGGGCTCTCGCTGCTGTTCCTGCCGTTCAGCGACTTCTCCTTCTACGGCCTGTCGCTGTTTGCAATGTTCTACGGTCTCGACTGGATCGCCACCGTGCCACCGACGGTACGCCTGACGGCGCAGAAATTCGGCCCCGAGCGCGCCAATCTGGTGTTCGGCTGGATTTTTGCCGGCCACCAGCTCGGCGCCGGCTCCGCCGCCTTTGGCGCCGGCCTGTCGCGGACGCTGCTCGCGAGTTATCTGCCCGCCTTCTTCATCGCCGGCGCGCTCTGCATCTTCGCATCACTGATCGTGCTGGCGCTCGCGCGACAGCCGAAGCCTGCGATGGCACTGGCAGCCAGCAAATGATGGTGGTGCGGATCTAGTACTTCAGCGTGGTGGTCAGACCGAACACTGCGGCGTCGCCGATGCGCGAGACGCCGGTCGAGTCATTTGGATTCGGGATGCCGCCGGACGGCCGCCACACGTATTGGAAATAAGGGGCCAGCAGCCAGCCCGGCTTGATGTGCGCCTCGTAGATCACTTCAAGCAGGGTCTCATTGCTGCGTACGGGGCTCTGGATTCCACTGAAGAACTGCGTGTCGACATCGAGGCTTCGGGCAGAGCCCGATATCCGCATATAGGCCATCCCGACCCCGAACCGGTCGAGGGGGCGGCCGGGGGTAAAGCCGACGAAGCCGACGCCGCCGTCGAGATAGAGGTCGATCAGGTTGCGGTCAGGCGGGCTGTAGGCGATCCGGCCGAACGCCGTGACGCCCGGTATCGACGCGGAGACGGTTTTCTCGGTCACCCCCGGCGGCCGCCAGAGGGTCTGCTCCACCACCGCGTAGATTCCATAGTTGCCGCGCAGCTGGGCCGGGATGCCGCTCCCGGTGGGGTCGGCGATAGAAAGGCCCTCGGCTGTAAAGCGCTGGCTGTTGAAATCGCCAAGGTGATACCAGCCACCGGGCGTAAAATTGCCGGCGAGCGAGCTCCCACCGATATCGAGATGATAGTCGAAGTGAACCTGCCCGATGAGCCACGGCGGATCATTGACGCGAAACGCCAGTCCATGATTGTCGCGCGTCTGCGGATCGCCGTCACCGGGCCGCGCCGGATTGCCGTTGAAAACGGCACCGAAGAGGGTCACGTTGTCCGAAACCGCGGCCTTGACGCGAATTCCCGGCACCGCAATCGGCGGGGCTGGCCCGCCCGCCGGCAGGTTGGTGGCCTTGATTGCCGGCCAGCCGAAGGTGCCGTTGATGAAGAGGTCATCCGTTTCGCTGTCGAAGAATTCGACGTCCGCCGCCTGCTGGCCGGCCCTGATGTTCAACCTGCCGTCGAACAGGCTTTGCTCTAAATAGGCGTTGTAGAGCCTGGTGTCGGGCAACGCCTCGATCTCGCTGATGGTGGCGAGATTGTAGATGTAGTTGCGCGTCAGCCCGCGACCGTAGATCTCGAAGGCGTTGGCGTAGAAGCGGCCACCCGTCCAGCCAACGAGCTTGTCGAGGTCGGCGTCAACGGAGAAATCGAACCGACCGAAATGGATGGCGCCCCGTGCGACGCCTCCGGATACATTGCCGATGTTGTCGCCGATATAGGTGAGGCCGAAATTCAGGCCCTTGTTGGCGAGCCCATCGTGCCAGTCGTTGAACCATTTTGGCGTCAACCAATCTGCCACGCTCTCATCCTTGGCACCGGCGAATGCGTTCGTGCTTGCCCACGCGCCTGCAAGGCACGCCGTCACGATTGCGAGCACACTTCGCAACGGAGACATTACTCTGCACACATGGTTGAAGCCGGATCGCGTGCTATTTGAGAATGCCCATGCGCCGCATGAAGTAATAGGCGAGGCCCGCAGAGGCGACCATCAGGCAGGCCGCATAGATGAAGCCCTCCTCGACGTCCGTCAGCGGCAGGCCCTTGGTGTTCATGCCGAAGATTCCGGTGATCAGTGTCGGCGGCAGCAGCAGCGTGGTCACGATCGACAGCGTATGAAGATGCCGGTTGCTCTCTTCTTCATTCTTGAAGTGCAGCTCTTCCTCAAGCAGGCGGGTCCGTTCACGGAGCTCAACAATGTCGTGGTCAAGGCCGTCCAGGCGTTGCGCGAGTTTGCCAGCCTGAATTCGCAACTCCGGGGGCAGATCGTCCCCATGCTTCTGGTCAAGTCGATGAAACAGGATTCGAAGTCCCGTCAACTGGCGATGCAGCCGGACGCAAGTGCGACGCTGCCGGCTCAGAATGCTGCGCATCTCCGGCTTGGCATCATCGGCCGCGATCTTTTCTTCGATGCCGTCGATGTCCTGACCGATCCTGTCGGCCATGCGGTCCATGGTGTCGGCGACCTCGTCGACGATCTTCTCCAAGAGAGCTGCGACATTCGCGACGCGGTAGCCGCCCTCGAGCATCCGACGTGTCGCATCGGCCGAGCACAGCGCCTGATGGCGACCGCTGATCAGAAGCTGTCCGGTCATCGCAAAGCGCAGGAACGCGGTTTCTTCGGTCGGGCTCTCGATGTCGCGCACGAGGTCGGAAAACACGCCGTAGACGCAGTCATCGATGACGTGGAGCTGCTGAAACGTGTCCTTGGACAGGAGCAGCTCGCGCGCGAGCGGCGGCAGGCCGGAGGCCGCGATCCACGGCCGCGCCCGCGCATCGGTCAGATTGAAATGCAGCCAGAGCCGGCCATCATGGCTGAACTCGATCGGCTGGTCGATCGGCAGCGCCTCAGCGCTGCCGTCACTGTGCAGGCGGAACGCCCAGACCAGGCCGGGAATAGCCAGCGCAGAATCATCCGTTACGCTGGCAAGCGTTACTTGCTCAACCATGCTCACCCCCACGTCAATGCAGCCCAGGTCCGGGGGCTGTTTGCCTCCTCCCGACCTTCGCGGGTACTTAATTGGATTACACCAGTGTTACAGTTTGATGATGCGAGCCGACGAGATCCGCCGCCCTACTCCGCGGCCAACCCCGTCGCGGCCGCCGCCTGGGCTTCCTTGATGTAGTCGTGCACGACGCGGCCGAACGGCAGGGTCAGGTCGGCGATATAGTGATGCGCGCCGACCACGCGGCGGACCGGGAAATCCGCAACCGGCGCATTGACGTGGGGCACGAGGTGCAGGCGACCGGGCCCCATCCAGGAGCCCTTCGGAACGATGTCGGTGAGGTTGATCGCGACGAGCTGGCAGACCTCGAGCTGGCCGTCGACGCCTGGGATCATCTTCAGATTGATTTGTGTCTTCGACAGCGTGGCGCGGGTGAGATCACCGTTGCCGGCCATGCTCTCGTGCTTGTAGCCCATCGTGCCCATGGCGACGAGCTGACCGGCATATTCCAGCGTGCCGGTCAGGGTATCCTTGACGATCTCGAGCTTGGGGTGAGCGTACTTCTTGGGAAAGCCCCAGATTTCGCGCCCCGCCGCGATCGGCGGATCATCGTCGAGATACATCTGTGAGACGAAGTTCACCTCTTCGCCGTGCAGGCGCGCGGGGATCACCAGACCGGACTCGGTGTAGCTGCCGAAGCCGGAGGAGTCCGGCATCCTGATCCATTCGTAATGCACGATCGCTTGGTCGATCGGCTCCAACGGCTCAGGCAGGCCGGCGCGGATCAGGTCCGGATCGGTCTCGTAGGTGATGACGAGGAATTCGCGGTTGATGAAGCGATAGGGACCGGCGGGATAACTCGGTCCGGCGGCCGGCATGGACGGGAGTCTCAGAACGTCTTCCCTGCGCATCTTTGATCTCCTGTGTGACGCTGGTGTGATGTCCGCCTGGCAGCTGCAAGCCTAACGCGAATTGCTAGCCGCCGTCATTGACTGCGATGTGATGGATTTCCGTCAGGCGCGTGACCCCTCCGTCATTCCCGGCGCGATGGGCCTGCATGTCCGCGATGCATCGGCGCCGCAATTGTCATCACGCCGTCATTGCGGGGCGCAATCGTCCGGGCGAGGCAGGGAGACAGCGCCATGGACGCCCGCACGTCGCAACCGACATATCAGACAAATCAGCCTCCCTCGCGGGGCTGGCGGCCCGAGCGCTGCGATCGCGTCGCGCTGGTGCTGCAAGGCGGCGGCGCGCTTGGCGCCTACCAGGCCGGCGTCTATCAGGCGCTGCATGAGGCCGGCATCGAGCCCGACTGGGTCTGCGGCGTCTCGATCGGTGCGATCAACTCAGCCATCATCGCGGGCAACAAGCCGGAGAAGCGGCTCGATCAGCTTCGCATTTTCTGGGAGCGCATCACCAACCGCAAGATCTGGCACTACACGCCTGATGGCGACGTCTTCCGCCAGTGGCGCAATCTCACCAGCGCGTGGATGACGTCGGCGATGGGCCAGCCGGGCTTCTTCACCCCGCACCAGGTCAATCCCTGGTTCAGCCCGGTCGGCGCCAGGACTGCAACCAGCTATTACGACACGACTCCCTTGCGCGACAGCTTGCGCGAGCTCGTCGATTTCGACCTGATCAACGAGAAGAAGATCCGCTTCGCGGTCGGTGCGGTGAACGTGCTGTCGGGCAACTTCATCTATTTCGACAATGCCCATGATGAGATCCACCCCGAGCACGTCATGGCCTCCGGCGCGCTGCCGCCGGCGCTGCCGATGGTCAGGATCGGCACAGATCATTTCTGGGATGGTGGCATCGTCTCAAACACGCCGCTCCAGCACCTGCTCGACCAGGAGGACGATCTCAATTCGCTGGTGTTCCAGGTCGACCTGTTCAGCGCGCGCGGCGTGCTGCCGCGCTCGATCCAGGACGTCATGGCCCGCCACAAGGACATCATGTATTCCTCGCGCACGCGCCACAACACCGACGTCTACCGCCGGACGCACAATCTGAAGGTCCTGCTCTACAAGGCGCTGGCGAAGCTTCCCGACGAGCAATTGTCCGAAGAGGAACGCCAGCTCAAGGCGAGCCTGCGCAACATGCCGGAGATCGCGATCCTGCATTTGATCTATCAGCAGAAGGCCTATGAGGGCGACGCCAAGGACCACGAATTCTCCGGCACCTCCATGCGCGAGCACTGGACGAGCGGCTACGAGGATACCAAGCGCACGCTGAAGCGCCGCGACTGGATCAAGATGCCCGAGGAAGGCATGGGGCTGGTCGTCCACGACGTGCACCGAGAGACGGAGAGCGCGTAAGGACTGAAACCGCCTTCGCCCGTGCAGGAGCGCGCCCCCTTTGGTGACGCTCCGACCAAAAGTGTGAAAACAACCCCATGCACAGTAGCCGACGGCCGGCGGGGACGATCTTCGCATTTTACGAAATCATGTGACACGTCGGGCAGATCGGGGGTATTATGGCATCATAGGGCGTTGTGCATGACGCTCTTGCCCTAGAGCCCCGCTCCCCACATCAAGCGTCCTTGCCTGGGCGTCCGCGACGGGCGGTGCAGGACACGAAATCCAGCGGGTCGCTGGCGAGCAGCTCGATTTCCGCCCGCTCCAAAGGCGTTAGCGCGGATCCGAAGCCGGGATCGGCCAGGCGCTGGCGCAAGACGGCGATGGCGGCCTGGTGGTCCGAGTTGGCATAGGCCGTTGTTGCAACCATCAGACCGGGCTCGCCGAAGAAGCGATGGATGACCTCGCCGAGGCTTTTGCGAGTCTTGAAATATTGCAGGAGCATGGCGTCGCGGCCGGCGGGGCCGGCTTCGCTCGCGAGCCGGGCGGCGGTGGCACTCACATCCAGATAGCGCGGCAGCGAGATCGTTTCGCCGGCCTTTGGCACCTCCGTGACGTAATGCAGGCCGCGGTCGCCAACCGCATAGCGGTCGGTCTGAAAGCAGCGTGCCCGCCGGACTTCGGCAATCTGCTCATCCGCCGTCGCGACATTGCTGAACGTTCCGTTCGGCCGTCTCTTGACCCCGCTCTCTTGGGAGCCAAAGGGGATATCCGGCCGCAATTTCTTCATCAGCGCTCCGAAGATGCCGGCCTCGTGACTGCGGGCCGCGAGCATGTCCTCGATCGCTTCCTGGTCGCATCCACTTGGCGGCGTACTCCCGAACAAGGCCCCGCCGATTCCCTGTCTCTGGCAACGCGCCCCCTCTCCTGCCGCCGCGAAAACGGTTCGCAGCGACCCGGGGTCGAGAGCCTGCACGAGCGCGGAGGGCCTGGTGAGGTCGGCGCTGTGGGCCCACAGAAACAGGCCGATCGCGATGACTGCTCCCACCGTCGTCTCGCGCGTCAGCCCGAACCGGTTGAACTCGGCATCGAACGAAGCCTCTGAGGTCTCGAGACTGGCCTCGCGCAGTGAACTGCGCAGACGTGTGACATCGAAAGCAGACGACGATCGGCGACCGAAGCTGGCCGCGGCGCCGACTGTCTGCGGCCTCGTGTCGCGCCGCGCAGGCGCGATCAGGGCCATCGAACCGGTGACGGAGACGATCGCGGCGACCCGCTCGGCGATCGTGGGATGGGTGGCGAAAGCTCCCTTGTGCGCGCCGTCGATCATCATGGCGTCCTGGCCGGCCGCGAGCCCCGGAATTGCACTGCGCCCCTCGATGCGTTGCAGCGCCGAGACGAGCGCGGCAGGATTCTGGGTCAGCCGGACGGCTTCCGCATCGGCGATGAATTCGCGTGCCGACGCGATCAGCAGCCGCACGAGGTGACTTCCGTCATGCGCCAGACGGTGCAGGAACGAGACGATGAGAAAGAGCACGACCATCATCGGAAATACCAGAGCCAAGACCGGCAGTGCCAAGGCCTGCGAGATCCGGTTGGCCTGCTTCCCATTGCTGCGAGGCTGCAGCAGGCTCAGCGTATCGAGGCAGACATTCGTGGCCGCGATCAGCCGGATGTCTCCGTTGACCACGTGCATGATTTCATGCGCAGCGACCGCCGCGAGCTCATCGTCGTCAAGTGCGTCGATCAGGCCCTTGGTGAAGACCAGCACGGCATCCTTCTGCCGGATTCCGCAGGCAAACGCGTTCAGCGCCGGACTGTCGATGACGGCGACATAGGGGGTCGGCAGGCCGGCCGCGATCGTCAGCGGTTCGACGATACGGCAGAGCCGCGGCTCGTCCTGATCGTCCACGAAGCGAAATTCCGTTTTCCGCCTGATGGTGCGGACGTGCCATGCCATCTGCACCGCAAACAGCAAGGCGCCGACGATCGTGACGACCGGCACCCAGCGGATGAAATAGCCGGTCCATCCATAGAGCGGCGCATGCTCCGGATCGTGCATGGCCAACGGCACCAGCAGCGCCAGCATGGCGAGCAGGTGAAACGCCAGCACAAAGCCCGCGAACAGCGCCAGCGAGCGCGTATCATTGCTGCGGACGTGGCCATAGAGCCCGTTAACCGCCATGGCGATATCCCATGTCTTTCAGAAATCTGTCTTCGATCAGAATTTGACCGCGAGAGGTTCGTCGATCAGAACGCGTTCGATACCGAGATCGTAGGGCGTGCGCGCGTCCATCTTGAACAGACGGCCGATATAGCTGCCGGGAAACTGGCGCAGCGTGGTGGCGTATTCTTCGACGGCGAGGTTGTAGAAGCGGCGCGAGGCGGTGATGCGGTTTTCGGCGTCGACGAGCTCGCGCCGCAGCTCGGCGAAGTGCGTGGACGCCTTGAGCTCGGGAAAATGCTCGGCCATGCCGATCAGGGCGTTGATGTTCTGCGTCAGATTGTTCTCGGCGCTGAGCCGCACGTCCGGGCCGGCTGCAGAGAGCGCCTCGGCGCGGGCCTTGGTGACGCCGATCAGAATGTCGCTTTCATGTTTGACGAAACCGCGCACCGTCTCGACCAGTGGCGGGATCAGATTGTGGCGATGCTTGAGATGAACGTCGATGTCGCCGAACGCAGTTTCGCAGCGCTGATCGAGCGCGACCAGACGATTATGCGTCGCGTAGGCGACGTAGGCCGGTATCGCAATCGTCATCAATAATGTCGCCAGGCAAATAAATATGACCGTCAATAGCATGACCCGCTCTCCCTTGGGGTGCATCCCAAGGTAGCGTCAGGCGGTTGCGGAAACGTTGCAAGAAACAGCTAAAAGTTGCTGAAAAGCATAAGGCCACCTTAAATGAATCGGGTGTCTACTCGACGCGGATTTTCACACAGGGGTTTTGTCATGGCTGAATCGATTTTCGCGCGTGTGTCCCGTCTGCTGTCGGCGACCGTCGAGGACACTGTCGACCGTATGGAGCAGGCCGGCAGCGATGCCGTGATGCGCGAGGCGATCCGCGAGGCGGATCGTGCGATCGATCAGGTGAAAGCGGAGCTCGAATCCACGATGGCGCGCCGGCTGCAGGCCGCCCGTCAGCAGAAGATGCTCGGCGAGCGTGTCGAGGAGCTCACCGCCAAGGCCCAGTTCGCCGTGAACCAGCAACGGGATGATCTCGCCGAAGCCGCGTTGTCCCGCCAGATCGATTTCGAAGCACAGGCCAAGAAGCTGGACGCCGTGCAGGAACAGGCGCGTGAGCTGGAGAAGCGTCTGGAAGACAGTCTCGCCGCGCTGCACGCCCGCAAGCGTCAGATGGAGGACACTCTGCAGGCCTTCCTGATTTCGCGGCAGCAGGCTGCGCTTGGCGGCGATGGCCCGGCTCAGCCTAACCGCTCTGCAGAGAAGAAGCTCGATGCGGCCGAACAGGCCTTTGATCGCGCCATGGTCGGGGCCGGCGGCGTAGGTTTCACTCGCACCGACGCAAGCACGATCAACCGCGTCGCCGAGATTGATGGCATGCAGAAGAGCGCGACAGTGGCCGAACGGCTGGCCGCGCTGAAAGCCGGTCAGGCCGCCTGATGATCCGCAAACCGCCAGCATCATGGGATCGGATCGACGAGGGCGCAGCCGTCAGAACGATCCGCATGACTTCAACAGTCGCGACCACGGGCGTCGGCGTCGCGCGCCGCAGCGGACAGGCCGTCATTGGCCTGTTCTGTTTCTTCTTTGCGATCATCTGGGGCTTTGCCGCGATTGCCTCCGGCATCGGGGGCAGCTTGCCAAGCCTGATCGGTATTGGCGCGATGGCCGCCTTCATGTTCTGGCGGGGCCGTCGCGCTTTCGCGAAAGCGCGGGGCGAGTAAAGTTCAATCGCCGTCAGAACGAAGTTTTCCGTGGCGCAACAGCCTTTTGCGTCACGGCCTGATCGTCATATTCGCAGGCGGGCCCGGCGTCCTGAGTGGCTCCGCCAGCCTCGCGAACTCGCACAGCAGGGACCGCGTCTTGCGAGGGTCGATGATCTCCTCGACCCAGAACTTTTCTGCCGAGCGGAACGGCGAGCGCAGCTTGTTGAGGCGCTCCTCGATCTCCTTCAACTTCGCCGTCTTATCCTCGGCCGCGTCGATATCGGCGCGATAGGCCGCCTCGATGCCGCCTTCGAGCGGCAGCGAGCCCCAATAGGCCGACGGCCAGGCGTAGCGGATCGAGAAGCGATCGGCCGGCTGATGCACGACGCCGGCTACGCCAAACGCGTTGCGCAGGATCACCGTGCACCAGGGCACCGTGGTCTGGTTGACCGCGGCCATGGCGCGCACGCCGTGGCGGATGGTGGCCGCCTTCTCGGCGTCCAGCCCGATCATGAAGCCCGGGCAATCCATGAGGTAGACGATCGGCAGATGAAAGGTCTCCGCGAAGTCGACCCAGCGCACCACCTTCTGGCAGGCATCGGCGGTCCATGAGCCGCCATAGTGAAAGGGATCGCTGGCGAGCAGCATCACCGCCCTGCCCTCGAGCCGCGCGAGGCCAACGATGACCGGCTTGCCGAAATTGCCGGCGACCTCGAAGAACGAGCCCTTGTCGACGACGGACTCGATGATGGGGCGCATCTTGTAGACCTGCCGGCGGCTCCGCGGCACGGCCTTCGTCAGGGCTTCGTCAATGCGTTCCGGATCGTCATGGCAAGGCAGCGTCGGCGGCAATTCGTAGACCGACGCTGGCAGATACGACAGGAAGCGCCGCGCGCAGGCGAACGCCTCGGCCTCGGTCTCGACGGCATGATCGACCGCGCCGGCGCGGGTCTGGATCTCGGCGCCGCCGAGATCCTGCTTGGACAGATCCTGCCCGAGGCGCTTCACCACCGGCGGTCCTGCGACGAACATCGCGGACGCCTTGGTCATGATGGAATAGTGGCTGGCGGCAAGACGCGCGGCGCCGAGGCCTGCGACCGAACCGAGCCCCAGCGCCACGACGGGCACGCGCGCGAGGTTCTCCGTCGTGAAGCGGTACCAGCGCGTGCCGCCGATGCCGCCCGGCAGGTTCGCCGCGCCCTTGGTCTCGATCGTCTTGACCGAGCCGCCGCCGCCGGAGCCTTCGATGATGCGGATGATGGGCAGACGGAAGTCGTGCGCCATCTCCTCCGCCATCAGTGGCTTGGCGGAGATCGAGGCATCCGCCGAGCCGCCGCGCACGGTGAAATCGTCGCCGACCACCACCACCGTGCGTCCGTCGACCCTGGCGCGGCCGAACACGCAGTTGGCCGGCGTCACATGCTTGAGCTCGCCATGCGCATCGTATTCACCGATGCCGGAGACGGCACCGATCTCGTGAAAACTACCTTTGTCGATCAGCCCGTCGATGCGCTCCCGAACAGTCAGCCGGCCCTGGTCATGCTGTCGCTTGACCTTGTCAACGCCGCCCATCTCCCGCGCGAAGGCTTCGCGCCGGGCGAGCTCGTCGAGTTCCGGCTTCCAGTTCATTCAGTCCCTCCGGCGCGATCGGCTTGTTGTTGTTTCGCACGGCCATCGCGATGGGCTTGCGCTCGAGACGGTTGTTGAGGAAGTCGCCTTCGGCGCCTTCGAGCAGGTCGCCAACCGCCTTGCCGAGCTTGACCATCAGCGGCGCGACCTCGCTGTGCAGCCGCTCCTCGTCATACATCGCTGCCAACAAACCGATCGTGACCACCACGACGGTCTGATATTGCGGCGACCACATCGGCACCGCGACGCCGTTGATGTGCGGGCTCCACAGGCCGCAGGCCACGACATAGCCATGCTCGCGCAGGAACTGCCGATTGGCCTCGATGCGCGGCTTCAGCAGCCGGGCCGCCTCCGGCGCCTCGCGCTCCATCTCCGCAACCAGGGAATCGCCGATCTCCGGCTGCAGCGCCGCCGTATAAGCGGCCCCCGCAGCGGTCGAGGCCATCGCGATCCGGCTGCCGGTTCCTTCGTGCAGGCCGAGCGCGCTCGCCGAGCGGGCGAACTCGAGATAGACGAGATGGAACCGATCGGGGATGACGAAGCCCACCGTCCCCGGCAATTGCTCGGCGACATCCTCGAGCCGCAGGCGGATGAGGTTGCGCAGCTGCGCGCCCTTCATCATCGAGGCGCCCATTGCGACCGCGCTCGGCCCGATCCGGTATTTCTGATCGCGCGGCAGATAAACCAGCTGCCCCATGCGCGTCAGCGTATGCGTGAGCCGCGACACCGTCGAGCGCGGCAGGCCGCAGCGGTTTGAGATTTCGAGATTTCCGAGCCGCGCCTCGTGGCCCTCGAAGCATCGCAACACATCGAATGCGCGCGACACCACCTGGATGACGTCACTTTCGCCGGCCTCGCCCGCGAGCACGCCTTGCCTACTCAATCGCTCCGATCGTCGTCCCATGTTCCCTACCAGTTGTGTTTCGCTCTGCGGAATTAAATTCCGCTTGAAGGGCACGCTACCTCAGGCATCTTGCGACGACAACAAAAAGGCGATTGGCATGCCAGAAATTAAGATCGTCACGGAAGTCGCAGGGCGCATCTGCGCGATTCCCGTTGAAGTTGGGAAAAGTATTACGGATGGCGACGACGTTGCATTCGTCGAAGCCATGAAGATGGAGATCCCGGTGCCCTCACCTTCGGCAGGCACGATCACATCGCTCCTCGTCAAGCTGGACGACGTCGTCGCCGAAGGCCAGGCGATCGCGATCATCGCGAGCTGAGGCCGTAATCAGCATCGCAATCGTGGCAATCTGCTCGAACTGATGGATGAAATCTTTCGTCGAGTCGCTAGTGACCGAATTTTCGGCGGCTCGCGCTCTTCCAGACCGGTTGCGTGTGCCCTGATGGCGTTGCACAAGGAGGGCATGACACCGCTATCATCACCTGCCAGCTCCTGGACACAATCGAAGCCGCCTTTGCTGCGGTTCCTCGACACTTGCTACGCCGAATTCGCCACTGAGGCCTCCGGCGCGGTCGCCGACTACATCCCCGAGCTCAGCAAGGCCGATCCTGCCCATTTCGGCATCAGTCTTGCGACGCTGGATGGCCATGTCTACGAAGCGGGCGACAGCCGGGTGCCCTTCACGATCCAGTCTCTGTCGAAGCCATTCGTGTTCGCGCTGGCGCTCGATATGCTGGGCGCGGTGCGGGTCGAGAGCGCGATTGGCGTCGAGCCCTCCGGCGATCCCTTCAACTCGATCCGGCTCAATGCTGAGAACCACCCGTTCAACCCGATGGTCAATGCCGGCGCGATCGCCTGCACGGGACTGATCCATGAGGGCAAGGGCGAGGCGGCGTTCGAGGAGATTCGCAAGGCACTCGGTCGCTTCGCCGGGCGCGAGCTGGACGTGGACGAGGCCGTCTACAGGTCCGAAAGCCAGACCGGCGACCGTAACCGCGCCATCGCCTATCTCTTGAAAACCAATGCGGTGATCGCGAACAATGTCGCTGAAGTGCTCGACGTCTATTTCCGTCAATGCGCGGTGCTCGTGACCGCGCGCGACATCGCGGTGATGGCGGCAACGCTTGCCAACCGCGGCGTCAATCCGGTCACCGGCGAGCAGGTGGTGACTCCTTACGCGATCTCGCGGACGCTGTCGGTGATGACGTCGTCGGGCATGTACGATTATGCCGGCGAATGGATTTACCGTATCGGCATCCCCGCCAAGAGCGGTGTCGGCGGCGGCATCCTCGCCGCGCTCCCCGCCAGACTCGGCCTCGGCAGCTATTCGCCAAAGCTCGACAAGCACGGCAACAGCGTACGCGGCATCAAGGTCTGCGAGACACTGTCGTCTCACTATGACCTGCACATGCTCAACCGCAGCGACGACGCGCGCAACGCGGTCATCGCCGACTATCACATCGGCCAGATCCCGTCGCGCCGCGTCCGCCGCCTCGGAGAACGCGAGATCCTCGCTGCCCATGAGGAGGAGGTACGGGTCATCGAGCTCGTCGGCACACTGTCGCTCTCCGCCGTCGATTACGTCTCGCGGCGGCTCGCTGCGCGGCCGCGGCCACAGCTCGTGATCTTCGACCTGCATCGCGTTACCTCGACCACACGCGCTGGCGCGCGGCTCGTGGCGGAGGCCTTCGAAGATCTCGCCGCGCTGAATGTCACTGTGGTCCTGTCCGGCGTCCAGCGCACCTCGCGGGAATGGACCACGCTTCGCGAATGGACGGCAACGCTGAAAAACGTTCGCGACTTCTACCTGCTCGACACCGCGATCGAATGGGCCGAAGACCAGATCGTCTATCGCTATGGCGGCGCGATCGATTTTCACGAGACCACGGAGCTCGTCGAGCAGCCGCTGCTTGCGGGCCTGAGCGAGGAAGAGCTGACCGACCTCGGCTCGCTCTGCACGATCCGCACCTATCAGACCGGCGCAAGGATCGTCGCGGCCGGCGATCCCGCCGATTCCCTGTTCTTCCTGCGCAGCGGCGCCGTGCACGTCACGCTGCCCGACGGCGTCCGCCTGGCAACGCTGACGGCCGGCATGGCTTTCGGCGAAATGGCGTTGCTGGAATCGACCCGCTCCGCGGACGTCTTGGCCGATATGGCGGCGACCGCCTTCGAGGTGCCGCTGAAGGATTTCGAGCGTTTTCGTCAGCAGCATCCGCATGCCAGCGAACGCATCATGCGCAACCTCGCGCAACTCCTCGCCGATCGGCTGATCGTCGCTAACGCCAAGGTGGACATCCTGACGTCGACGTAGCGCCGTCAGCGGCTCGCCGCCTCACGCAGGCGCCTGTTGATCTTGGCTGCGCTTGCCTTGAGCAATTCGGATGGCTTCTGGCCGGTCGCCGCACACAAGCAGGCCCAGTAATAGATGACATCGCCGAGTTCATCGACGAGTCCCGCCTCGTCGAGCCAGCTATCGCGCAACAGCTTCTTGATATGCTCGGCGACCTCTCCGGCTTCGCCGGCGAGGCCAAGCCCGAGATAGGATAAACGTTCATTAGTCGGGTGCTCATCGACTTTCGCAATCGTCGCGGCCCAGGCTGCATATTCATCGATCGTCATCGGCATTCCTCGCCGTTTTTTTTGGATCAGCCCACGACCTCCGTCACCGGCTGGAGATCGATCTCGAACGTCTCAAGAAACTTCGATGTCATGATGTAGAAGCCGACCGAAAGCTGCAATTCGACCAGCGCACCCGGCGTGAGCTTTGCGGCGATCGCCTTGAACGTCGCATTCGTCGGCTTGTTGAGCTTGACGATTTCATCCGTGAACGCGAGCGCCGCGCGCTGCGTCTCGGTAAAACACGTCGCCGCCTGCCAGTCGGACAGCGCCTCGTTCTGCTCGTCAGTGACGCCGACATTCTTGCCGATGCGCTTGTGCGCGATGACTTCATAAGGCGCCTCGCAGAGAATCCCGGTCCGCGTGATCGCAAGTTCCCGCACGATCGGGTCAAGCTCGCCCCGGCTCCGGATCGCGCCGCCCAACCGGCAATACTGCACGAAATAATCGGGCGAATGCGACATCATGCGGAAGATATTGGCGTTGCGATTCTTGGCGAGGATATCGCGGGTACGCTCGGACGCCTTGGAAGGATCGGCGTAGTCGATACGGGCCATCAGTCACCTTGGGTATTGCTCTTGTTGCGGCTCTTACGGGCAGTTTCTCAAGACTATTCTTGCGCCGACGCAAGAGCAACATTATCGAGTCAAATTGCCGCCTTATTGCTGAACGACCTTTGCAACCGTCGATATTCGCCGCGTGGGGACAAATCGCAGCGAATACTCGAAGTGGGGTGTTCCGAGTAAAAAAACATGACCGTCGTTTGCGCAGCGCGCGCAACGATGAGTCACGCCCAAGTCTAGGGAGTAAACGGCATGAAGGAAGCCACCAGGAGGGCGGCCTCGGAAGCGTTCGCGCATATGCTGGCGGTGACGGCGATGCTCGTCATCGCCAGCATATTGTTCTACGGGCGCTGAAAAGAGATTTCGTCATTCCGGGGTGGTGCGTACGGGACCGCGCAAAGCGCGCGGCCCGGTAACCAGACCCAGAATTCCGTTCCAGGTTCGGTCCGTTCGACCGCCCCCGAATGACGAAAACCAGTACTTAAACCTTGGTGAAAAACGGAACGAATCTTCCGGCAAACGAGGTGAACTGCGCGGCGACCTCGTCGCCGATTGCGAGGCCCTTCTCACCGTGCGCCATCATGCGAAAGCCCTCGGCGCAGTCGACGAGCAGGATGTTGTAGGGCACATGCGCACGCATCTCGGGCGTTGCGACGCGGCAGACGAGTGTCGTTGCATAGACCGTGCCCTTGCCGCTCGCGCGACGTTCCCGCAGATCTGGCGCACCACAGGCCGCGCAGAAGGTGCGATGGAAGTACTGCACGCCGCCGCATGCCTCGCAGCATTGAAAGACGATCGCCGCATCCCCTTTGGTCCAGTCCGCGATTCGCGCGCTCATCGCACCTGCTCCAGGAACATGCTGACATGGGAGGACAACACGCCACCATCGCCATGCAGCAGCGCGATCGAGGCGTCGCGGACCTGACGATTGCCTGCGCGCCCGGTCATCTGGAGATGCGCCTCCACCAGATGCGCCATCGCGCCGCCAACGCCGCAATGGCCATAGCTGAGGAGGCCGCCATGAGTGTTGAGCGGCATGCGGCCGTCACGGCCAAAATATCCAGCCCGCACGCGCGCGGCGGCCTCGCCACGTCCGGCAAGGCCGAGGTCTTCGAGCAGCATCGCAAGCGTGATGGTGAAGCTGTCATAGACTGCGGCATAGCGCACATCTGATATCGCAAGGCCCGAAGCGTGTTTCGCGCGCGCGATCGAAATCTCGGCGCCAAGCTCGCTGAGCGCCGGCGCTGCGGTCACATGCTGATGGGTGTGCGCCTGCGCGCAGCCGCGGATCCGCACGCCCGTCTTGCTAGTCCGCTCGCAGCTGATCACGAAGGCGGCACCGCCGTCGGAGACCGGGCAGCAGTCGAGCAGCTTTAGCGGCAATGCCACCGGCTTGGACGCCATCACGTCCGTGACCGTGATCGGCTCGTGGAATTGCGCACCGGGATGGGCGCAGGCGTGCGCGCGCATCAGCACGGCGAACTCCGCGAGATCCTCCTCCGTCACGCCGTACTCGTGCATGTAACGGGACGCGACGAGGCCGTAATAAGCGGGGATGGTCGGGCCGAGCGGCACCTCGTAATCGGGATGTCCGACCTGTGCCAAGGCCTGGATCGAGGCATCGCGGCTTTGCCCGGTGAGGCGATTCTCGCCGGCCACAACGAGCACATGCCGTACCGCCCCGGCCTCGATCAGATGATGCGCAAGCATGGTCATCGCGAGGCCCGTCGCGCCGCCGACCTGCACGGCGTGGGCGTAACTCGGGCGTATGCCGAAATGCTCGGCGAAGACGGTCGCCAGCATGATGTGCGGCGACACCGTCGAATAGCCGCAGAGGACGCCGTCAATCTCCGCGCGCGTCAGCCCGGCATCGTCGAGCGCAAGCTGCGCCGCCCGGCTCATCAGGTCGAGCGAAGATGAGCCTTCATGCTTGCCGAAAGGCGTGAGCCCGACGCCGGTGACGAAGCTCATGGTGCTCTCCCCTACTCCGGCGGCGAGCGGGTCACGCCGTCGCGTATCAGAGCCGCAATCTCATCCGCGGAATAGCCGATCTCCTTCAGGATCTCCGCACCGTGCTCGTTGAGGCGCGGTGCGAGCCGCGCCGGTTCGGCGTCGGTGTCCGACCAGGTCGCGGTGACCTTCATGCTGCGGATTGGACCTTCGGTCGGATGGTTGACCACCGGGAAGAAGCCCGTCGCCTCCAGATGCGGATCATGCAGGATCGTTTTCAGATCGTGCATCGGCATGACAGGCACGTCGGCCTTGGTCAAAATCTCGATCCATTCGGCGGTCGTGCGCGTCTCGAAGATGCGCGCGAGCTCGGCATAGACGAAATCGATATTCGCGGCGCGGCCCGCAAAGGTCGCGAACCTCTTGTCGGCGCGCAGATCGTCGCGGCCGGTCGCCTCGAAAAAGTTCTGCCACTGCTTGTCGTTGTAGACGATCACGCTGAGGTAACCGTCCGCGGTTTTGTAAGGCCTGCGGTCGCGCGACAGGTGACGCGCATAGCCGCCCTTGTCGAGCGGCGGCTCGAAGGTCAGCCCGCCCATGTGATCGCCCATGACGAAGCCGGCCATGGTCTCGAACATCGGGATGTCGACGCGCTGGCCGCGCCCGGTGCGGTCGCGATGCACGAGGCTGGCGCAGATCGCGCCGACGGCGGTGAGGCCGACGATGCGATCGACCAGCGCGTTCGGCACGTAGCGCGGCACGCCGTCGCCGGTCTGCGCCATCAGTGCGGGCAGCGCGGTTGCGCCCTGGATCAAATCGTCATAGGCGGGCTTAGCGGCATAGGGCCCGTCCTGACCGAAGCCGAACACGCCGGCATAGACGAGACGCGGGTTGATCGCGGAGACCACGTCGTAGCCGAGTTGAAGGCGCGTCATGGCCTGCGGTCGGACGTTGTAGACGAGGACGTCGGCGTCCCTGATGAGCCGCAGCACGGCGTCGCGGCCGGCCGGCTTCTTCAGGTCGAGGCAGATCGAGCGCTTGCTGCGATTGGTGTTGAGGAATACCGGGCCCATGCCGGCATGACGCATCGGGCCGATCAGCCGGGTGACGTCGCCCTCGAGCGACTCCACCTTGATGATGTCGGCACCATAGTCACCGAGCATCTGGGTCGCATACGGCCCCATCAGCACGGTCGTCATGTCGATGACCTTGATGCCCTTCAACGGCCCCATCGTTCACTCCCGATTGCGCGGGGCTGACTGCCGCCCGCGATTTCGGTCCAGCTAACGGCAGCGGCGGGACCCGAGCAAGGGCGGCGGGCGTATGGCCGCATGCGCCGCCTGCGAGCGCGGCGCGGCCAACTCCGGTTATTTCTTCAGGCGGGCTTCGCGGATCTTGAGCAGCCGCTCAAGCTCATCGTTCTGCTGGTTGATGCGATCGGCGATACGCGCCTCGCTCTGCTCGCCGGACGCGGCGGCGGCCTGCTCGATGAGCTGCCTGATATTGCCCTCGAGGATCGCGATGCGATCGTTGAGTTCGTCGAGTGATAGCGAGCTATCATTGCTCATGATGCATTCCCCGGAAATCAATCAAGAGCAGGAGGGTGAGCGAAGCGAAATGGGGCCACCTTGACATAGCGCAAGGAAGGGTGGGCCCGGCGCATTCGCGCCTTTGCCCACCCTTACGGGTTACTTCAGCGGCTCCAGGACGGAAACGTAGTTGGCGACGGCAGCGCCGCCCATGTTGAAGATGCCGCCGAGCCTGGCGTTCTTGATCTGCATGCCCTCGGGCGCCTGCCCTGCAAGCTGCATCGCGGTCATCACATGCATGGAGACGCCGGTGGCGCCGATCGGATGGCCCTTCGACTTCAGCCCGCCGGACGGATTGACCGGCAGCTTGCCATCCTTCAGCGTCCAGCCTTCCTTGATGGCGCGGGCGCCCTGCCCCCTTGGCGTCAGGCCCATCGCTTCATATTCGATCAGCTCGGCGACCGTGAAGCAGTCGTGGGTCTCGACGAAGGAGAGGTCGGCGAGCGACACGCCCGCCTTCTCCAGCGCGCGCTGCCAGGCAACCGTGCAGCCCTCGAACTGGAGGATGTCGCGCTTGCTCATCGGCAAAAAGTCCTGGGCGTGCGCAGTGGCGCGGAAGCCGATCGACTTGCCCATGCCCTTGGCTGTCTCGGCATCGGCCAGCACCAGTGCCGCGGCGCCGTCGGAGACCAGCGAGCAGTCGGTGCGCTTCAGGGGGCCGGCGACGTAAGGGTTCTTCTCGCTCTCGGAGCGGCAAAACTCGAAGCCAAAATCCTTGCGCATCTGCGCAAACGGGTTGGCAACGCCGTTCTTGTGGTTCTTGGCCGCGATCAGCGCCAGCGCATCGGACTGGTCGCCGTATTTCTGGAAATAGGCGCTGGCGATCTTGCCGAACACGCCGGCGAAGCCGCCGACGGTGTCGCCATCTTCCGGCAAGTACGAGGCCTTGAGCAGGTTCTTGCCGATCTCCGGACCCGGCGTGCGGGTCATCTGCTCGACGCCGACGACCAGCACGATCCTGGCAGCACCGGCAGCGATCGCGCGCAGGCCCTGGTGCACGGCGGCCGAGCCGGTGGCGCAGGCGTTCTCGACACGGGTTGCCGGCTTGAAGCGCAGATGCGGATCGGCCTGGAGCACCAGCGAGGCGGTAAAATCCTGCGGCGAGAAGCCGGCGTTGAAATGACCGAGCACGATCTCATCGACATCGCTGGCCGAGATGCCCGCATCCGCAAGCGCCTCATTGGCGACGCGCGTAACGAGGCTCTCGACGGTCTCGGTGTCGAGCTTGCCGAAAGGCGTATGTGCCCATCCGACGATGCTGGCGGTCATGGTCACTCTCCTCAGGTCTTTCTTTGTCTCCCCTTGCCGATTCTTAGCCCATCGGGCCCAAGACTTCACGCGGCTTTGAGGCCTTTCAGGGTGCGCTGGCAGATGGCAGTTATGCCGGCCCAGTTCCCCGCTTTGATCTCCGCCGCCGGGCATAGCCAGGAACCGCCGACCGCCAGCACGTTGGGCTCGGCAAGCCAGGTCGCCGCATTGGCCTCGCCGACGCCGCCGGTGGGGCAAAAGCGCACATTGGGGAACGGACCACCGAGGGCACGCAGGCCCTTGATGCCGCCGGCCTGCTCGGCGGGAAAGAACTTCGCCAGATCGAAGCCGAACGTCAGCGCCTGCATCAGCTCGGATGCGGTCGCAATGCCAGGGGCGAAGGGCAAGGCGCTGTCGGCGGCGGCCTTCAACAGATCGGGCGTGCCGCCCGGGCTGATCCCGAATTTGACCCCGAGCTTCTCGGCGCGCGCGAGGTCGGCCGGGTTGAGGATGGTGCCGATGCCGACGATCGCCTCCGGCACCTCTGATACCATCGCTTTCGCCGCCTCGATCGCCACGGAGGTGCGCAGCGTCACCTCCAGCGTCTTGACGCCACCGGCAACGAGCGCGCGCGCCAGGGGCACGGCATCCTCGATACGCTCGATGGTGAGGACGGGGATGACGGTCGCGCCCTTGAACAACGCGGCGAGCTTTTCCTGTTTGGCAGTCGTGGTCATTGCGTTTCGATTTTCACTTTGTGGCTTGGCGTGAGGTTGCCGGCCGGGGCCGCTTCTTCGGCGGCATGGCATAGACCGGAATGATGGCACCGGGATAGCAGATCACGAGGCTCGCAAGGCGATGGCCGGCCTGTGCGGCCTCGACCGGATCGGAACCGGCAAGCCGGGCTGCAATATAGGCCGCGGCAAAGCTGTCGCCGGCCGCGGTGGTGTCGACCACCGGCTTGGTCAGCGGCTCGGCACGCACCTCGCTGGTGCCGCCCTGCAAGCGCAACAGGCTGACAGGCTCGGCGAGACGGAACACCAGCTCGGGAGTGGGAATGCGCGCCATCAGCTCGGCATGGCTCTCGCCGGGGTACAGCGCGAGCAGATCCTCCGTCGAGGTTAGCACGATGTCGGCGGCCTCGAATGCCGCGGCAAACACCGCGCGGGCGATGTCGCGATCGGGCCAGGCGCGGGCGCGAAAATTGGTGTCGAACACGAAGCGGGTGCCAAGCAGACGCGCGCGCTTGATCGCCGCAAAAAGGCGCTCGCGCCCGGCCTGATCGTAGATCGAGAGCGTGATCGCGGAGAGATATACGATGTCGTAGCTCATCAGCGAGTTGAGGATCTCGTCCGTCTCCGGCAGATCCATCAGCCGGCGCGCGGCCGCGCTGTCGCGCCAGTGAAAGAACTGCCGCTCGCCGTTGGCATCAAGCTGGATCATGTAGAGGCCGGGCAGCTTGCCGGGCAGACGCAAGACACGCCTGGTGCCGACGCCCTCCGCCGTCCAGGCCGTCACCATCTCATCGCTCAATGAGTCATCGCCGAGCGCAGTGAGATAGTCGACCTTGACCTCGAGCCGCGCGAGATAGACGGCCGTGTTGAGAGTGTCGCCACCGAAGCCGCGCGAGTAGAGCCCGCCGCCCTGCCCACCTCCCTGGGCCTGCCGGAGTTCGACCATGCATTCACCGATGCAAGCAACGCTCGCCATGACTCGACCCACACTGTTCACCGGTTACGTCAGGCGACGAAATTGCCGCCGAGCTCGTCTTCGATGTGAATGCGGATGATATCATCGAAGCTGTTCTCGGCGGTGGTGAAGCCGAGCTCGCGCGAGCGTCGCGCATCGAAATTGCGCGGCCAGCCGCTGACGATGCCGACGATGAAGGGATCCGGCTCCCGCTTGATGCGGGCGGCGACCTTCTCGCCTGCGACCCGCTTCAAGGCCGCGACCTGCTCGCCGACGGTCGCCGAGAGGCCGGGCATGGTGAGATTGCGGCGCGGGCCGACCGCGGCGAGATCCATCGTGCCGGCATGGAGCAGGAAGCCGACAGCGGAGCGCGGCGTGGCGTGCCAGTGGCGGACGTCCTCGGAGACCGGCAGGATCGCTTCCTTGCCGGCCAGCGGCTCGCGCAAAATGTTGGAGAAGAAGCCGGATGCCGCTTTGTTGGGCAGGCCGGGCCGGATGCAGATGGTCGGCAGGCGGATGCCAATGCCATCGAGGAAACCGCGGCGGGAATAGTCGGCAAGCAGCAGCTCGCCGATCGCCTTCTGGGTGCCGTAGCTGAGCAGCGGCGTGTGGAAGAACTCGTCGCCGATCGCATCCGGGAACGGCGCGCCGAACACCGCGATCGACGAGGTGAAGACCACGCGCGGCTTGTAGCCGCCGCCGGTGAGGCGGATGGCGTCGAGCAGCATCCGCGTGCCGTCGAGATTGATGCGATAGCCCTTGTCGAAATCGAGCTCGGCCTCGCCGGAGACGATGGCGGCCAGATGGAAGATCACGTCGGGCCGGCCCGCGATCAGCTTCTCGGCGGCTCCGGGAACGGCAAAATCGCCGGACACAGTCTCGACGGCAAAGCCGGCCTTCTCGGGCTTCTTCGGCTCGACGACGTCATGCATGGTCAGCTTGGTGATGTCGCTCTTGCCGAGCCGGCCGTCGCGCAGCAGCCGTTCGCACAACTTGCGGCCGACCATGCCGGCAGCGCCGAGAACCAGAATGTGCAAGAGCCTACTCCTTCTTGTTGGTCTTGAACGCGCCCGTTCGGACGCGTTCTTACGGCGGGCCCGCAATCATTCCTTCACGGCGCCGGTCATCGCCGACACATAATGCTCCACGAAGAACGCGTAAAGGATAACCAGCGGCAGCGACCCCGCGAGCGCCCCCGCCATCAACGAGCCCCAGCGGTAGATGTCGCCGTCCACGAATTCGTTGACGATCGCGACCGGCACAGTCTTGTTGCTGGTCGATTGCAGGAAGGTCAGCGCGTAGATGAACTCGTTCCAGCATAGCGTGAAGCAGAAGATGAAGGCCGAGATCAGGCCGGGGATTGCCAGCGGCAGCACGATCTTGATTAGGATCTGCCAGCGACTCGCCCCATCGATCAGCGCGCATTCCTCGAGCTCGAAGGGGATGGTCTTGAAATAGCCCATCAACAGCCAGGTCGAGAACGGGATCAGGATGGTCGGATAGGTCAGGATCAGCGCCATCGGCGAGTCGAACAGGCCGTACTGGAACACGACGGTGGCGAGCGGGATGAACAGGATCGACGGCGGCACCAGGTAGGCGAGGAAAATCAGCCCGCCGACGAGATTGGCCCCCTTGTAGCGCAAGCGCACGATGGCATAGGCCGCCAGCACCGATGCAATGATCGAGAGCACCGTGGCGCACACCGCCACGTACATCGTGTTCCAGAGCCAGTGCGGATAGTAGCTCTCGAACAGAAGCTTGTGAAAATGCTTGAAGGTCGGATTCCAGGTCCAGAACGGATTGTACTTGTCGAGATCGAGCAGCTGGTCGTCTGGTTTCACCGAGGTCAGCGCCATCCAGTAAAACGGAAACAAGAGGATCACGACGATGATCGTGAGCGGCAAGTACAGCGTCACGATCCGGCGCGGCACCGACTGCAAATAGCTCATGCCCTCGCTGTTATCGACCCGCGCGGGCGTCGACAGGATGGACTTGAGGCTGACCTTGGAGGCAGGAAGATCAGTCATTGTTCTCTCCCTGTTGCCACTTTCTACGCTGCAGGCCGAACCAGGAGATCATGATTGCGGCAAGCAAGAATGGAATCATAGCACTGGAGATCGCCGCCCCCTCACCAAGCTGCCCCGCGATGATCGCGCGCTGATACGACAGCGTCGCCATCAGATGGGTGGCATTGACCGGGCCGCCACGGGTCATCGCCCAGATCAGCTGGAAGTCGGTGAAGGTGAACAGCACCGAGAAGGTCATCACGACTGCGATGATCGGCGTCAGCAGCGGATAGGTGATGTACCGGAAATTCTGCCAGCGCGTGGCGCCATCCAGCGTTGCGGCTTCATAGAGCGACGGCGACACCGTCTGAAGGCCGGCGAGCAGCGTGATCGCCACGAAGGGCACCCCGCGCCAGATGTTGGCGAAGATCACGCAAATGCGTGCCCAGGTCGTGTCGCCGAGGAAATTGATGTTCTGGCTGATCAGGCCGAGATTCTTCAGCGACCACGAGATGATGGAGAATTGCGCGTCGAAGATCCACCAGAACGCCAGCGCCGAGAGGACGGTAGGCACGATGAACGGGATCAGAACCATTGCCCGCAGCATCGCCTTGAACGGCATGTTCTCATTCAAGAGGAGCGCGAGATAGAGACCGATCGCGAATTTGAAGGCGCTGGCCACGAACGTGTACAGCAGCGTGTTGGTCACCGACAGCCAGAAAATCGAGTCGTCCCACAGCCACTCGTAATTCTCGGTGCCTATGAATTGCCCGACCCTGCCGATGCGCGTGTCGGTGAAGGATAGCCAGACGCCCAGCCCCAGCGGATAGGCGAGGAAGAAAATCAGGAAGGCCATGGCCGGCAGCATGAACCAGAAACCGAGCCAGTTGCGATTGTGCTTGAGCTGGTCCCAGGCGTTGGCCTCGCGAAACCGAGGCTTGGCTTGGGAAGCAACTACGACATCAGCCATGCCCGATACCCCTGATCAGAGTGCGAACGAGCGGGCGGCCAGACAGCCGCCCGCGTCGAGATCATCAGCGATAGATGCGCTTCAATTGCCGTTCTGCCTCCGCAACTGCACCCTTTGCGTCCTTGGTGCCGGTGCAGTAGTTGGCAAACATGTCAACGACGATGAAGTCGGCGATCGCCGTTGCAGCCTTCTCACCCACCGTACCGATGCCGGACGCCGGCAGGGTGCGCTTGGACGCCTGCGCGAAGACGGCGTTCTTTGGATCGGCCGTCCAGACCGGCGCAGTTTCATACGCATTCAAAGTCTGTGTCAGGTAACCCTGTGCCCCGTCCAGCCACTTCTCGTAGTTCTCCTTCTCCAGCATGAAGGCGATAAAGGCCTTCGACGCGTTCGGGTACTTGGTGAAGTTGAAGGCGAGGATCGGCAGGGCAAGCTGCAATTCAGTCGGCTTGCCGATGGGCCCGACGGGGTGCAGCGCATGATAGGTATCTTCGGCAAGTTCCTTCTTGGTCGGGTCGGTCTTGGCCGCGACGTAGATCGAAATACCGTTGAGGGTGCAATAAAGCTCACCGGCCAGGAACGCCTTGTTGTTGGAGGAGTCGTTCCAGGATGGGGTCCCGGGGATGAAGGTTTCGTAGAGCGCCTTGCAGTACTCCAGCGCCTTCATGGTCTCGGGCGAATTGATGATGATCTTGTCGTTCTGGTCTACGGTGTAGGCGCCGTGTCCCCACAATATCCAGTGCAACCAGCCATTGGCGTCGCCGCTGGCATGCCCGAGCGCGTAGCCCGCAGGCGTGTTGTTCGCTTTCAGCGCCTTGCACATCTCGAGGAAGCCGGGGAAGTCCTTCGGAAACTCCTTGAAGCCCGCCTTGTCGGTCGCTGATTTGCGGTAGGTCATGTAGCCGCCGTTGGTGGCTACGGGAATACCGAGCCAGTCGTCGCCAAGCTTGCAGGTCTTGGCTGCGGCATCCGTCCAGCCACCATACTTCTTGCCGAGGTAATCGGCGACGTCGTTCATCTTCAGCACTTTGGTCGGGAACAGTTGAGGCAGGGTGTGGAGGCCCCACGCGAGATCCAGACCCGAGCCGGTGTTCGCAGCGACCGACGCCTTCGGCTGCACGTCCTCGAAGGACTCGCTGAAGACGTTCATCTCCGTGCCAGTTGCGGCCTTGAACGCCGCGACCATCGCGTTGAACGCATCGTCTTCCGCCGGCACGAAGCGCTTCCAGCGCATCACCGTCAGCTTGGCACCCGACTCGGCCTTCCACGGCGAGTCCGCCGCCCAAGCCTTCGCGAACTCGAACAGTGCAGGCCCAGTCAGTGCGCCGGTTGCAGCCAGCGCCGTTCCGCCTTGGAGCAATGCCCGGCGGGTAAAGTCTTGCATGTCGTTTCTCCCAATGGTGATTTTTTTGATTTGTTTAAGTCTGTCTTATGCGTTCAGCCGTTTTCCCGTCCCGTCGTCGAACAAGTGGACCAGCGACGGATCCGGCTTCAGCCGGACCTTGTCGCCAGGATTGAACATGTGCCGCTCGCGAAACACCGCGACGACCTGCTCGCCGCCGAGCTTTGCGAACACCTGCGTCTCGGAGCCCGTCGGCTCGACCACGACGATCTCGGCTTCCGCCCCGTCGTCAGCGATCGTGAAATGCTCCGGCCGTACGCCATAGACCGCGGGCCGTCCGTCGGACGCGGTCGGCGCGCTCTTGAGCGGCAGCTTGACGCCGTTCGGCCCCTCGAAGGTCGCCGCCCCGTTCGAGCGCACATGGCCCTTGAGGAAGTTCATCGCCGGCGAACCGATGAAGCCCGCGACGAATTGATTTTCGGGCTTGTCGTAGAGTTCGAGCGGCGTGCCCATCTGCTCGACGATGCCGTCATGCATGACCACGATCTTGTCGGCCATGGTCATGGCCTCAATCTGGTCGTGGGTGACATAGACGGTCGTGGTCTTGAGCCGCTGGTGCAGCTCCTTGATCTCGGTACGCATGGCGACGCGCAGCTTGGCATCGAGGTTCGACAAGGGCTCGTCGAACAGGAACACCTGCGGATCGCGCACGATGGCGCGGCCCATGGCGACGCGCTGGCGCTGGCCACCGGAGAGCTGGCGCGGATAGCGATCGAGCAGCGGCGTCAGCGCGAGGATCTCGGCGGCGCGCTTGACGCGCTTGTTGATCTCGTCAGAGCCCGCGCTGCGCAGCTTGAGCGAGAAGCCCATGTTGTCGGCGACCGTCATGTGCGGATAGAGCGCGTAGTTCTGGAAAACCATCGCGATGTCCCGCTCCTTGGGCTGGACATTGTTCACGACACGCTCGCCGATCGAGATCGTGCCTGAGGTGATGTTCTCAAGCCCTGCGAGCATGCGCAGCAGCGTCGACTTGCCGCAGCCGGAGGGACCAACGAGAACGACGAATTGCCCGTCCTCGATCGGAATCGTCACGCCGTGCAGGACTTCAAAATTGCCGAACGATTTCCGCACGTCGCGGATGTGCACAGACGACATCTAGCTCCCTCCTCACTGGTCCGCAGCGCCTAATCGAGCACCGCTACCGCCTTTTCTTCCGAGGCTCCACCCAACGAGGCCCCATCTGACAGGCGGCATTGTCTGCAGTTTGCGCGGTTTTGGCAATTTGTCTTTGGTTAGTCGGAGCTGGTAGCGCTGTCAACGTTCCTTTGTTTGCAGGATGGGCTGTGCTATGAGCAACAAATGGGACGAAAACGCACCAAATCGGGCAAGATCCGACTGGCTGAGGTCGCCGAGCTCGCCGGCGTGAGCCCTATCACCGCGTCCCGCTTTTTCAGGAATCCCGAGGCGCTGTCGGACGCCAAGCGGGCGCGCGTCGAGAGCGCCGCACGCGAGCTCGGCTATGTGCCGAATCTCGCGGCACGTGCATTGGCCTCGCAGCGCACGGAAGTGATCGGCGTCCTGATCCCCTCCCTCACCAACAACGTGTTCTCCGACGTGCTTCGCGGTATCTATGATGCGTCCGAAGGCAGCCGCTACTCGATTCAGCTCTCCAACACCCGCTACAGCATCCTCCAGGAGGAAAAGCTTCTCCGCCTGTTCCTGGCGCAGAAGCCGGC
This sequence comes from Bradyrhizobium sp. UFLA05-125, assembly GCF_059803515.1. Lineage (NCBI taxonomy): Bacteria > Pseudomonadati > Pseudomonadota > Alphaproteobacteria > Hyphomicrobiales > Nitrobacteraceae > Bradyrhizobium > Bradyrhizobium sp. UFLA05-125. The sequence goes on from NZ_JBANBJ010000004.1 coordinate 159,130, forward strand.
CGGGCTGATCGTCACCGGCATCGACCAGACGACCGAATCGCGCGTGATGCTGGAGGCGGCCGATTGCCCGATCGTGCAAATCATGGAGCTTGGGCCCGCCCCCGTCGATATGATGATCGGCTTTTCGCACTATGAGGCGGCGCGCGCGGCGATTGCGCACCTGTTCGCGCAGGGCTGCGGCCGGATCGGTTTCGTGGGTGCGCGGATGGATCCGCGGGTGCAGCGGCGGCTCGATGGCTATGTCACGGCGATGAAGGACGCCGGCCTGTTCGACCAGCGGCTCGTCGTGACAACGGCGACACCGACCTCGGTGACGCTGGGGGGAACGCTGTTTGCCGACCTGCTCGCGCGGGAGCCGAACATCGATGCGGTGTTTTGCGCCAATGACGATCTCGCCCTTGGCGTGCTCTTCGAATGCCGGCGCCGAGAGATCACCGTTCCGGATCAGATCGCCATCATCGGCTTCAACGACCTCGAATTCATGGCGAGCGCGGTCCCAACGCTCACCAGCGTGCGCACCAACCGCTACGAGATGGGTCGGGCCGCCGCCACGATGCTGATCGAGGCCATCGAAGGCCGCCGCCCGGAACAGCCGGTGCTCGATCTCGGCTTCAAGGTGATCGAGCGGCAAAGCACGCTGGCGCAGCGCGCCGACAGCCAAACGACGCTTTCCGGAATGGTGGCCGGCCGAACAAAATGATAGCGTTACCAAGGACCCATGACTAGTATCGCACTTGTGAGGAAACGACCGCGATCAGGCGAGTTGCGGAATGCAGCCTTGCGCTGTCGGGCATCGCACAAGCCGATACGACTGACCGACGCCTGTGCGTTCGCATTCTAGGAGACATCAATGACAAAAAAGCCAACCAACGGGCATGCGCCCTCAACCAATGGCAGCCGCCGGCGCCTTCGCTCCCAGGAATGGTTCGACAACCCGCATAACCCCGGCATGACCGCGCTCTATATGGAGCGCTATCTGAATTTCGGTCTCACCCGCGAGGAACTCCAGTCCGGCAAGCCGATCATTGGCATTGCCCAGACCGGCAACGACCTCTCCCCCTGCAACCGTCACCACATCGAGCTCGCGCACCGCGTCCGCGAGGGCATCCGCATGGCTGGTGGCATCGCGCTGGAGTTTCCGACCCATCCGATCCAGGAGACCGGCAAGCGGCCGACCGCGGCGCTCGACCGCAACCTCGCCTATCTCGGCCTCGTCGAGGTGCTGTTCGGCTATCCCCTCGACGGCGTGGTCCTGACCACCGGCTGCGACAAGACGACACCTGCCTGCATGATGGCGGCGGCGACCGTCAACCTGCCGGCGATCGTGCTGTCGGGCGGCCCGATGCTGAACGGCTGGCATGACGGCGAGCGCACCGGCTCCGGCACCATCGTCTGGAAGTCGCGCGAACGCCTCGCCGCCGGTGAGATCGACTACGAAGAGTTCATGGAGATCGTGGCCTCGTCCGCGCCCTCGGTCGGCCATTGCAACACCATGGGCACGGCCTCGACCATGAATTCGCTCGCCGAGGCGCTCGGCTTCTCGCTGCCGGGCTGCGCTGCGATTCCCGCGCCCTATCGCGAGCGGGGCCAGATCGCCTACGAGACGGGCAAGCGCATCGTCGAGATGGTCTGGGAGGATCTGAAACCCTCCGACTTCCTGACCCGCAAGGCGTTCGAGAACTGCATCGTGGTGAATTCGGCGATCGGTGGCTCGACCAATGCGCCGATCCACATCAACGCGCTCGCCCGCCACATCGGCGTCGAGCTTTCGATCGACGACTGGCAGAAATACGGCCACGACGTGCCGTTGCTGGTGAACCTCCAGCCGGCCGGCTTCTATCTCGGCGAGGAATTCCATCGCTCCGGCGGCGTGCCCGCCGTGGTGCGCGAGCTGATGAAGCACAAACGCATCCACGACGATGCGCTCACCGTCAACGGCCGCGGCATCGGCGAGAACTGCGCCAATGCGCCCAAGCCCGACCAGGACGTGATCTGGGCCTACGACAAGCCGATGGTGAAGGATGCCGGCTTCCTGGTGCTGCGCGGCAATCTCTTCGATTCCGCGATCATGAAGACCTCCGTGATCTCCAAGGAGTTCCGTGATCGCTACCTCAGCAACCCGAAAGACCTGAACGCGTTCGAAGGACGCGCGATCGTGTTCGAGGGGCCGGAGGACTATCACGAGCGGATCGACGATCCCTCGCTCGACATCGACGAGCATTGCGTGCTGTTCATCCGCGGCGCCGGCCCGATCGGTTATCCCGGCGGCGCCGAGGTCGTGAACATGCAGCCGCCGGCGGCGCTGATCAAACGCGGCATCCTGGCCCTGCCCTGCATCGGCGACGGCCGGCAGTCCGGCACCTCGGGCTCGCCCTCGATCCTCAACGCTTCGCCGGAAGCCGCCGCCGACGGGGGCCTCGCGATCCTGAGGACCGGCGACAAGGTGCGCATCGACCTCAACAAGGGCAGCGCCAACATCCTGATCTCGGACGAGGAAGTGAAGAAGCGCCACGCCGAGCTGAAGGCCAATGGCGGCTTCAAGCATCCGCCGAACCAGACGCCCTGGCAGGAGATCTATCGCAACACCGTCGGCCAGCAGTCGACCGGCGCCTGCATGGAGCTCGCCACGCGCTACCAGAACGTGGCCAACACGTTTGGCGTGGCGCGGGATAACCACTGAGTTAGCGACACGTAGCCCGGGTGAGCGAAGCGACACCCGGGACATTTCCCGGATATCGCGCTCACGCGCTCATCCGGGCTACGGCACTGAGGAAATCAAGGAGAAAAACAAAATGGCAGACCGCCTCAAGGGAAAGCGCGCTGTTGTCACCGCCGCGGCAGCGGGGATCGGGCGCGCATGCGCCATCGCATTCGCGCGTGAAGGCGCAACCGTCATCGCCACCGATATCAATGAAGGCGGCATCGCCACCTTAAGCAAGGACGGCATCGCCGAGACGGCAAAGCTCGACGTTCGCAACACTGCGGACGTCAACGCCTTCGCCAAGCGCATCGGCAAGATCGACATCCTGCTCAATGCCGCGGGCTTCGTTCATAACGGGACCATCTTGGACTGTTCGGAAGAAGACTGGGACTTCTCGTTCGATCTCAACGTCAAATCCATGCACCGGACGATCAAGGCATTTCTGCCGGCGATGATTTCGGGCGGTGGCGGCAGCATCGTCAACATCTCGTCTTGCGCCGCGCTGCGGCCGCCGGCCAACCGTTATGTCTACAGTGCTTCCAAGGCCGCGGTGTCACTGCTCACGCGCGCGGTTGCGCTCGACTTCATCACGCAGGGAATCCGCTGCAACAGCATCTGCCCCGGCACCGTCGAGACACCCTCGATGCTCGATCGCGCCGCCGCCGTCGGCCCGCAGGGCAAAGAGATGTTCATCGCCCGCCAGAAGATGGGCCGGCTCGGCACTGCAGAGGAAATCGCGGCCATGGCGGTCTATCTGGGCAGTGACGAAAGCGCGTTCACCACCGGCGTCGACCTCGTCGTCGACGGCGGCTTCATGCTCTGATTGATCCTCATCCCACGCGGAAGGAATTCTTGCATGAACAAGATCGACCTCAACGGCCGCTGCGCGATCGTCACGGGCGGTGCGCAAGGCTTTGGCCGCGCCATTGCCGAACGCTTCGTCGCCTCTGGAGCCAAGGTCGCGATCTGGGATTTCGACGCGGCGCTCGCCGAGAAGACGGCCAAGGAAATCGGCGGCGAGGTTCGAGTCTTCAAGGTCGACGTCGCCGACACGGCCGCAGTGGAGCAAGTCCGCGACGCGACCCTCGCCGCCTTCGGCAGGATCGACATCCTCGTCAACAATGCCGGCATCGCCGGTATCAACAAGACGGTCTGGGAGACCGATCTCGAGGAATGGCGCAAGGTGCTGCGCATCAACCTCGACGGCCCCTTCATCTGCTGCAAGGCGATCGTGCCCACGATGCTCAAGCAGAAATATGGGCGGATCGTGAACATCGCCTCGATCGCCGGCAAGGAAGGCAATCCGAACGCGGCGCATTACTCGGCCTCCAAGGCCGGCCTGATCGCGCTGACGAAGTCGCTCGGCAAGGAGCTTGCCGCGCACGACATCCTGGTGAACGCCGTGACGCCGGCAGCCGCGAAGACCGCGATCTTCGAACAGCTGACGCAGCAGCACATCGATTTCATGCTGTCGAAGATCCCGAAGGGCCGCTTCGTGCTGGTCGAGGAACTCGCCGCGATGGTGGCCTGGCTTGCATCGGAAGACTGCGGGTTCTCGACCGGCGCCGTCTTCGATATCTCCGGCGGCCGTGCCACCTATTGAGGGCGTCATGACCAGGGAAGGCGGATGCCTGTGTGGCGCGGTGCGGTTCAAGGCCGAAGGCGAGCCGCTCAACGTCCGCGCCTGCCATTGCCGTATCTGCCAGAAGGCCATGGGCTCGCCCTTCTTCGCTCGCGCGCAGTTTCTCCCCGCAGCGCTGACCGTCGAAGGCGAGACCGGTCGTTACCCATCGTCGGAAAACATCGACCGCGTCTTCTGCAAGCAGTGCGGTACACGCCTTTTCGCATGGCGGCGCAACGGCACGGCAGTGGGCGTGGCGCTCGCGACTTTCGATGACCGCAACGCCTTCGCGCCCACCGAGCACATCTGGGTACAGGAAAAGCTCAACTGGCTGACGCTCGACGACGGCCTGCCGCAATATCCGACCACCATCCCGTCCTGATGGCTCCACGTCGCCTCCGCCTTCGCCACGGCGCTGAATCGTGATAGTTCGGCCCTATCGGGCACGAACCGGGGCAACCGCTTGAACGTCTCCCTCTACGACCTCTCCGTCTGGGTGCTGCCGCTGGTGATCGCCATCACCTTCCACGAGGCGGCGCACGGCTTTGTCGCCTACCGGCTCGGCGACAACACCGCCTGGCAGCTCGGCCGCGTCAGCTTCAATCCGCTCCGGCATATCGACCCGTTCGGCACCCTGATCCTGCCGGCTATGCTGCTGTTTGCGCATTCGCCGTTCCTGTTCGGCTACGCCAAGCCGGTGCCGGTGAACTTTCGCAATCTCAACAACCCGAAACTCGACATGGTCTGGGTGGCGCTGGCCGGCCCCGCGACCAACATCCTGCTGGCGCTGCTGGCGGCCCTCGCACTCCACGCTCTGCCTTTCGCACCGGCAAGTTCGGCGCAATGGATCTTCGATAACCTGAAGAATTCGCTCCTGATCAATGCGGTGCTGGCCGTCTTCAACATGATGCCGATACCGCCGCTCGACGGCGGGCGGGTCGCGGTCGGCCTGTTGCCGCGGCCGCTCGCCCTGCCGCTGGCGCGGCTCGAGCCGTTCGGTATGCTGATCCTGATCGCCATCCTGATCCTGCTCCCCCTTGCAGGTTCGCAGTTCGGTCTAAATCTTGATGTTATCTCGGCAATACTGCGAACGTTGACCGGATATGTGATTAAGGCCGTTCTCTTCCTGACCGGCAACGCGTAGTTGAACCAGGACAAACCCGAAGGGCCCGAGGCCAACTTGGTCAAAGCTGCCGACATGCTGATCGCGCGACGAGCCGACACCCGCGCCCGCGCCGATTTCGCCACCTGGAAGATGATGGCCAAGCTCAACGGGTTATCCGCGCTGCCTCCCGAGGCCCAGGAGTTCCTCGCGAGCTACAAGACGCTGTTGGAGCGGACGAGCGAGGACGAGGCCACCGAGGCCACCATCGCCTCGGTCTACAAGGCTTATTATGCCGAAATGGGCGGCGCCGGCACCGCGCCCGACGTTCGCCCCCGGGCCAGCGAGCCCGTGAAGGACAATGTTACCGCCTTCCGCCGCCCCCCACCCAAGCCGAAGAAGGCCAGCACGTTCGGGGTAACGTTCGGTGGTGGAACCGAGAAGCGGCCGCTTCCGGTGGCGCTGATCTTCGCCTGCCTGGTCGTGGTCTACGTCGCGATCCGCTACTACTGGCGCTGAGCCGACCTCTTCTTCGTCTCTCGCGGCGGGAAGGTCACGTCGAGCGTGCGCTCGAATTTTTCATCCGTCAGTCCGGCCGGAGGTTGCGGCACGGGATCCGAGCGACGGATCATCGAGACCGCGGCCGCATCGAAGGCTGCGTCTCCCGAAGACTCCACCACGTCGACCGAAAGCACGTTGCCTTTGCGGTTGAGGACGAGGGTGACCTTGACCTTCTGGGACTTGGGTTCCCTTCCCTCCGGGTAGACCTGGTGCAGCTTGAAATGCGCACTGATCTTGCGGTTCCAGTCGGCAGTCAGCTTCAGGATGTCCTTGCCGATCCCGAGCACCGGCGCCATGGCCTTCTCGGCCTCCCGCGCAGCCTCGTCGAGCTTCTGCCGCGCCGTGGCAACCGACTGCGGCGATGCCTCGGTAGCCGGGGTCTCGATGGCTGCCACCTTCTGGCTCTCGTCGTCCGGCTTTTTCGCGTTGTTGTCGGTGACGACCCGGTCGGCATCGTCGACGTCCTGGTGCTGATCCTTGGGAAGCTCCGTTTCCTTCACCTCCGCCTTTTGTTCGGGCATTGCCCGCTGTTCCTGGGAGGCATCGGTGTCAGGTCCGGGCGGAAGTTCGGACTCCGGCGCATCGGGCGAAGCCATCTCGACGGCGAAGTCCGCACCTGCCGCCCCCAGACCATCGTCGCCACCATCCGTCCGCAAATGCGCCAGCGCCAACGCCGCGCCTCCGAGGTGGAGCGCAAGCGCCGCCACTGCGGCGAGAACCCACAGCCGCCGGGATGGTCTCGGTTCGATATCGAGATCGGGCATAGCAGCAGCCTCTAGGGCTTCGCAGGTTCTGCCGCGGGTGCCGCCGGAGAGGCCGGGACACCTTCCAGCGTCACCAGCTTCACCTTGGAGTAGCCACCCGAGCGCAACAACTCCATCACGCCCATCAGCTCGCCATAAGGCACCGTGCGATCGGCGCGCAGGAAGACGTACTTGTCCTTGCTCATGTCCGAGAGGCCGTCGAGCGAGGCGGCCAGATTGGCGCGCGTGACCGGATTCTCCCCGATCGCAAGCGTCAAATCGGATTTGATGCTGACATAGGTCGGCTTGTCCGGCTTCTTCTGCGGTGTGGCGGTGGAGGTCGGCAGATCGACAGGCAGGTCCACCGTCGACAGGGGCGCGGCGACCATGAAGATGATCAGCAGCACCAGCATGACGTCGATGAATGGCGTGACGTTGATCTCATGCGTCTCGGAGAAGTCCGCATCGTCGTCGAGATCGTTGTCTGCGAGCGAAACGCCCATCGCCTACTCCGCCGCTGCGCGCGAATGAACGCTGCCATGGCTGCGGTCGAGGTCGCGCGAGAGCAGCCGCGCCGCCGCACCCGAGGCGCGACTGACGAGCTCGAGATAGCCCTTCGTCATGCGCGCGAAATGATTGTAGATGATGACGGCCGGGATCGCCGCGACGAGACCGATCGCGGTCGCGAGCAGTGCTTCGGCGATGCCGGGCGCGACGACCGCAAGGTTCGTCGTCTGCGACTTCGAGATGCCGATGAAGCTGTTCATGATGCCCCAGACGGTACCGAACAAGCCGACGAAGGGCGACGTGGCGCCGATGGTCGCGAGCACGCCCATGCCGATCCGGATCCGCCGCGCCTCCGCGCGGGCGATCTCGGCAAAGCTCGAGGCGGCGCGTTCCTTGATGCCGGCGTCGCTGGAGATTCCTGCGGACGCCCGCGCCTCGCGCAGCGCGGCCGCAAGGAACGACGGCAAGATCCCTTCCTTGGCACCGAGCGCGAACTGGGCCTCTGCAAGCGAGCGAGCGTCGGCGATCTTCTTCAGGGCCGAACGCAGCCTGCCCTGCGCCAGCGTCAGCTCGATCGATTTCGCGATGAAGACCGTCCAGGTGACGAGGGACGCGAAGGCAAGCCCGATCATCACCGCCTTCACGATGATGTCCGCCGACATGAACATCACCCAGGGCGACAGTTCCTTCATCACGGGCCCGGTCGATTTCGGCGCGCGGCCGGCATCCGTCGATGCCGCATCCGGCGCAGCCGCCGTGGGTGAAGCTGTCGCAGGGGCTGGCGCTGCCGGGGCGGCAGCCACAGGAGCCGGAGCAGCACTTGCGGGCGCAGCAGTCACGGGCACTGCTGCCGGCGCCGGATTGCTCGGCTGAGATGCCACCGGCGGCGTTGCCGGCTGCTGCTGTGCCGAAACGGGGATCGCGAGCCCGACGGCCGCGATCATCACGGATACGGCAAGGCTTGTCCGGAAAAATGTGGTCTTCATACTTCGGCCCAGTAGCGAATGAGGTTGTGATAGATACCCGTCAATTTGACCGTTTCGGGGTCGTCGCGTCCAAGCCGCTGCGCCAGCGCCTGAATGGCGGTATCGAGGTCAAAGATCAGGCTGCGGGCCTGGTCATCCCGTATCATGCTCTGCAGCCAGAAAAAAGACGCCACCCGCGCCCCCCGCGTCACCGGCGTGACGAGGTGCAAGCTGGTCGAGGGATACAGCACGCAGTCGCCGGCCGGCAACTTAACTTCGTGCGAACCGTAGGTGTCCTCGATCACGAGTTCGCCACCGTCGTATTCCTCAGGCTCGGCGAGGAACAGCGTGACCGACAGGTCGGTGCGCATGCGAAGGCCGGTCAGGCGATCGCCGCGGATCGCATTGTCGACGTGCAGGCCGAAATGGTGCCCGCCGCTTGCCACATAGCGGTTGAACAGCGGCGGGAAGATCTGGAGCGGGATCGCCGCCGCCAGGAAACGCGGGTTCGACGTCAGCGCCGAGATGATGCGGTTGCCGAGCTTGCGCGCGACCTCGCCGTCCGGCGGCAGTTGCTCGTTGCGCTTGACCATCGCCGACTGCGCACCCGCGGTGGAACGCCCGTCTTCCCAATCGCTGGCGTCCATGATGCGGCGGAAATCCGCCACATCATCCTTGCTCAGGACGCCCTCTATGCATGTCAGCATGGCACCTCGCGTCGTCTCCTCAGTAACGGGCCGATAGCACCAGATAGGCGGCGCGTCCCGGTGCTTCCAGCACGAATGGCGCAGCGCTCTGGTACAACGCGTCGTAGTAGCGCTTGTCGAAGATGTTGTTGACGAACAGCTTGACCTGCCAGTTCTTGTTGATCTTGGCTTCCGCGAACGCGTCAAAACGCCAGTAGCTTGGGATCGACGTGCCCTGGTTGGCTGCGAGGAACGTGCCACCATAGATCTTTGAGCGATAGACGGCCTGACCGCCCAGCTCCCAAACATCAGTGAGCTGGTACTTGGTTAGCAAACTGAAGGACTGGTGAGCGACGTTGGAGAGCGGCAAACCGACGTTCGTCGTATACAGTGTCGTGTTGGCCGGCGGGATCAGCGACTTGGTTACCTCCGACTGCATCAATACAAGGCCGCCGAAAACGCTCCACTTGTCCGTGATCTTGCCACCCACGCCAAGGTCGATGCCGCGGATGCGATAGGCTGCTCCGGCGGTGATGCAGGAGACGGTCCCTGTCGTACCGGCAGGATAAGGACAGGTTGCGGTCGCAGTCGCGGCGGTGATGTTCCGGGACTCGCGCGCATTCTCCTTCTCGGTCTGGAAAAGTGCAGCCGTCAACAACAGATGTCTGTCGAACAGCTCCCACTTGGTACCGACTTCTATGGCCTTGTTCTTTTCCGGACCGAAGATCTGAGGAACGTTTCCGTTCAGCACCGGCGCGAGGCCGCCGTACTGGACGCTTGTCCCGTCGAATTCCGCGCCTACCGGATTAGATGAAGTCGCGTAGGCGGCATAGACGCTTCCATTCGGCAACGGCTTCAGGGTAAGGCCGAGGTTGAAATTCGGCATCCCGTAGTCCTGCTGCTGCTGACCGAAGACATTGGCGACGCCGTTGACCGTGCCGTAACCGTTCACCTTGATGTTGTAGTCGTCATAACGGACGCCACCGTTGAGGATCAGCAAATCATTGTAGTTCGCCGAATCCAGCACGTAGACCGACTTAGTGTCGATCTTGATGTTCGTTGGCAATCCAGAAAGACCACCAGGAATCCCAAAGGGGATGTTCGTGAACTGCGGATTGAAGACGCTCACGCCGGTCAAGGACCCCGCCCCGGTGAATCCCCCAGGAAGGACTTCCGAGCTCAAGCCAACATATTTATCGATCGACGACGTCTCGTGATCATATTCGAAGCCGGCAAGCGCAGTGTGCCTAAAGCCGGCTCCGTCGTTGAACTTGTAGGTCGCCTCAGTCTGGTTGGCGATGACGTCGGTCGCCTGGTAGCGGCTCTGCGGATTGGCGGTGAGCGTCGAGGCCGATAGCGGGGTCGTGAGGACCGGCGATTCAGGCAGCGTTCCGATGTAGTTCTGGGTGGAGTGTGAATCCCGGAACTTGTTTGTGATCAGCAGGTCTGGCGTGACCTGCACTTCGGCATTGAGCGAACCGATGTCCTGGCCGGTCCGATAGAAGTCGCGGTTGACGAAGCCATACCAATTGTTGCGGTTCGAGCCGAAATCCGGGAAAGGTCCACCGGCGGTGCTGGCTGTGCTCGGCCGGTAGTAAGGCACGCCGAAATCCGGGAGGCCTGTCAACTCAGTGTGGATATAGCCCGCAGTGATTTTGACTGCATCCACCGGCTTCCAGGTCGTGGCAACAAACCCGCCGTCGCGATTGTCCTTCACGTAGTCGCGGCCGGCGACGCCCGCGTCCTGAAACAGGCCGCCTGCGCGAACGGCGAGCGTCGGGCTGATCACCTGATTGACATCGAGTACCACGCGCTTGGTCTTGTCAGTGCCAAACGTGGTGTCCATGTTGTAGAAGCTGTTCTCCGTCGTCGCCTGCTTGGTCACGATGTTGATCGCGCCGCCGGTGGTGCCGCGGCCCGCGAAGGACGAGCCGGGGCCGCGCAGGATTTCGACCTGCTCGGTGAAGAAGTTTTCGCGCACGCTGACGCCGGAATCTCGCACGCCATCGATGAAGACGTCGTTGCGGGCGTCGAAGCCGCGGATGAAGAAGCGATCGCCGAAGGCGTTGCCGCCCTCGCCCGTCCCGAGCGTCACCCCCGCCGTGCTCAAAATTGCCTGCTTCAGCGTGGTCGCGTTCTTGTCCTCCAGGACATCCTTCGTGAGCACGGTGATCGATTTTGGCGTGTTGAGGATCGGCTCGGGAAATTTACTTGATGCCTGCACCCGGGTGGCCATGTATGGCGCAGCCGGATTCGCGTAAGGATCGCGATCCGCGGCCAAGCCGCCTGCGCTGGGAAGGGGCACCGGCCCCTGCTGCGCCTGCTGGCGCTGCGCCGCGCGTCGCAACGCGGTGCGCGCGCGGACCTGTTCGGGCGAGGGCTTTGACGCCGCCGGACGCGGTCGCTCGACGGGCGCCTCGACTGACACGGGAGGCAGGTTCGACTGCTGCGCCTGCGCGCCGCTCGAAACCGACGCGACCGCGATCAGGCTCGCCACCGCCGAGACGGTCTTGCCGGTTGCGCTTTCGAGGTTCCCTTCGGATGAAGTTCGTGCCGCAGTCGATCGCAACGACCGCGGAGCCTTTGCCGTGCCCATTCCACGCCCCACTTTGTTTCTGCAATTTGTCGCATTGCGACAACGCGACGCAATGTTGGTATCGAGCGGGGATGAGAGGGTCAACGCGATCACGGCGGAGAGCTCTTTGAATCCATCCAGATCAAAACGATTCTAAACTTCAGTTTGAAACGCTTCTAAACTGGAGTTTGTAAGCGTTCTAAACCGGCTGATGAAATGTCTGCCGAATTCTCCTTCACATCGTCCGATCGTTGATGGCGGTGCGCGCGACAAAGTGATGCAGCAGGCCGATGCGCATCTTGCGTTTGCACACTCACATGTAGCAGCCGATCAGTCGCTGCTCGGCGGCTTCATCAGCGAGAACAACTCGTCGACTGTCGCTTGCGCGACCGAACGGACGCGATCGGTGTTGTCCATGCCGGCGATGTTGACGCCCTTTACGACGGCTTTGATCTCGTCGCGAAAGTCGGTGAGGAAGCGCAAGGGATCGCCCTGCTCGTTGGCGACGCGCGCGATCAGGCCCGTGATCAGAATCTGACACGCGATCAGCTTGCCGTTCAACTCGTCCATCATGCGCTCCCGTTGTGCGGCGGTGATATGGACGACGTCGGATGTGCTGACAACGGAAACACGGCGCGATCAACTTAGAACCGTTCTTGCGAGCACGGTGCGGGGCCTCCCCTTTCTGCGCGAGCGTAGCGGATCGCGCACGCGGTACGCGACTCGCGAAACCTTTGCACGTTGATCGATGCTCCTGCCCGACAGGCTCTCCAAGAGAACGGCTGTTCAAGACGTGCGCACGCCGCCCGGATCGGATGCAAAGCTTTCCGATTGTTTAGGATTCTCAAGCGACAGTGTTGTTTACACTGGAACTTGGCGTGTATTATACAGGCTCCGCGCCGGAACCCTTTCAAAGACCCATAATTCAACCTTTTGGGCAAACGAGCCGATAACGAAGCCAATATGAAAAAGTCGCGGCCGATTATGTGGTTTTCCCTCATCGCAGCCGTGGCCGTGGCAGGCTACTTTGGCTGGCAACGCTTTTATGGTCCCGAGGCCGCCAAGACCCAGACCGCACAGAAAGGCCCGCCGCGGCCGATCGCAGTTCCTGTCACGATCGCACCGGTCCAGCAGGCTGATTTTCCGGTCTATCTGACCGGGCTCGGCACGGTTCAGGGCTTCAATACCGTACAGGTCCGGACCCGGGTGGATGGCCAGATCGACAAGATCGCCTTCACCGAGGGCCAGATCGTCAACCAGGGCGACCTGCTGGTCGAGATCGATCCCCGCCCCTTCCAGGCTGTGCTCGATCAGGCCAAAGCCAAGAAACAGCAGGATGAGGCGAACCTCGCCAACGCCAATCTCGACCTCCAGCGCTATACCAAGCTCGGTGAATTCGCGACCCGGCAACAGACCGACACCCAGCGCTCCACTGTCGCCCAGCTCACCGCGCAGATCGCTGCCGACGAGGCCGCGATTTTCAATGCCCAGACCCAGCTCGACTACACCCAGGTCAAGTCGCCGATCACGGGCGTCGCGGGTCTGCGCCAGGTCGATATCGGCAATATCGTCAATGCCTCCAGCCAGACGGCGATCGTCTCGATTGCCCAGATCGAGCCGATCACGGTGATCTTCACTGCGCCCGAAGACCAGTTGCCCTATATCAATGAGGGCCAGAAGACCGGTGAGCTCAAGGTCATCGCGCTGACGACCGACGGCAAGAAGACGCTCGCGGAAGGCAAGCTCGCCGTCATCAACAATCAGGTCGACACGACCAGCGGGACTATTCGGCTGAAGGCGGTGTTCGACAACAAGGACCACACGCTGTGGCCGGGCCAATCGGTCTCGACACGTCTTCTGATCCGAACGCTGAAGGACGCCACGGTGGTCCCCGACGACGCGGTCCAGCATTCGACCAACGGTCTCTACGCGTATACGGTCAATCAGGAGAACAAGGCTGAACTGCGCAAGCTCAAGGTCAGCTACTCCATCGATGGACGCTCTGTGATCGACGAAGGACTCAGCCCGGGACAACAAGTGATCACCGGCGGTCAGTTCAAGGTGCAGCCCGGAAGCCTCGTCTCCACGGCGGTCGCGAGTTCGAATCCGGGCCAGGACAAGGTTCGACAGGAATGAACGACGGCGGGATTTCGGCACCTTTCATCCGTTATCCCATCGGCACCTCGCTGCTGATGGCCGGCATTCTCTTTGTCGGCCTCGTCGCCTACCCCCTGCTGCCGGTCGCACCGTTGCCGCAGGTCGACTTCCCGACCATCCAGATCACCGCGAACCTGCCTGGCGGCAGCCCGGAGACGATGGCCTCCTCGGTCGCCCAGCCGCTGGAGCGCCAATTCGCCCAGATTCCCGGCATCGCCCAGATGACGTCGACGAGCTATCTGGGCACGGCCTCGATCACCATCCAGTTCGACCTCAATCGCAGCATCGACGGCGCGGCCAACGACGTGCAGGGCGCCATCAACGCGGCCAGCGGCCAGTTGCCGAAAAACCTGCCCTCGCCGCCGACCTATCGCAAGGTCAACCCGGCGGACTCGCCGATCCTGCTGTTATCCGCGACGTCCGAGGCGTTACCGCTGACCACCGTCAGCGATGCGATTGACGCCCAGCTCGCCCAGCAGATCAGCCAGATCTCGGGCGTCGCACAGGTCTTCATCGGCGGCCAGCAGAAGCCGTCGGTCCGCGTGCAGATCGATCCGGCGAAACTGGTCGCCAAGGGCCTGTCACTCGAGGACGTCCGCAGCGCTATCGCGATCACGACGGTCGACAGCCCCAAGGGCAACATCGACGGCGAGAGACGCGCCTACACCATCTACGCCAACGACCAGTTGCTCCAGTCCAAGGACTGGAACGACGTCATCATCGCCTACCGCAACGGCGGCCCGTTGCGGATCCGCGATATCGGCCAGGCAGTCACCGGGCCCGAGGACGCCAAGCAGGCCGCTTGGGCCAATGGCAAGCGCGGCGTGTTCCTGGTGGTGTTCAAGCAGCCCGGCGCCAACGTCATCGAGACCGTCGACCGGATCAAGGCAACCCTGCCACGGCTGGTGGCGGCGATCCCGCCGGCGATCAAGATCGAGGTGATCAGCGACCGCACCACGACCATCCGCGCCGCGGTCGAGGACGTCCAGTTCACGCTGCTTTTGACCATCATCCTGGTGGTCATGGTCATCTTTGTCTTCCTGCGCAGCTTCTGGGCGACCGTCATCCCCACCGTCACGGTTCCGCTGGCGCTGCTCGGCGCGTGCGCCCTGATGTGGGTGTTCGGCTATTCGCTCGACAATCTGTCACTGATGGCGCTCACGATCGCGGTCGGATTCGTCGTCGACGACGCCATCGTGATGCTCGAGAACATCACGCGCTACATCGAAAACGGCGATTCGCCCCTCGCCGCGGCCTACAAGGGCGCCAAGGAGATCGGCTTCACCATCGTGTCGATCAGCATCTCGCTGGTCGCGGTGTTGATCCCCCTGCTGCTGATGGGTGGCATCATCGGGCGCCTGTTCCGCGAATTCGCCGTCGTGCTCGCGATGACGATCTTCGTCTCGATGTTCGTGTCGCTGACGCTGACCCCGATGATGGCCTCGCGCTTCCTGCGCGCCCATGGTGAGGTGAAACACGGCAAGTTCTATGCATGGAGCGAGCGCGCCTTCGACGCGATGCTGCGCGGCTATGAATACATCCTCGACCACGCGCTGAGCTGGCGCCGCACCACGCTCACCATCTTCTTCGCCACCCTCGCCCTCTCGGTCTACCTTTTCATCCTGATCCCGAAGGGCTTCTTCCCGCAGCAGGACGTCGGCCTGATCACCGCGACCTCCGAGGCATCGCAGGACATCTCGTTCGCGGAGATGCAGAAGAAGCAGCAGGAACTCGGCAAGATCGTGATGGCTGATCCTGACGTCGCCTCTATCGCGATGAACATCGGTGGCAGCGGCCGGGCCGGCAACAACGGCAACATGTTCATCACTCTGAAGCCCCGCAACGCTCGCGAGGCGTCGGCGCAGCAGGTCATCGCGCGGTTGCGTCCGAAGCTCGAGAAGGTCGAGGGCGCCCGCCTCTATATGCAGGCGGCCCAGGACGTTCGGCTCGGCGGCCGGCCGACGCGCACGCAATTCGAATTCACGTTGCAGGACGCCGATCTCGGCGAGCTCAATGGCTGGGCGCCCAAGATCCTCGCCAAGATGCAGACGCTGCCGGAACTGCGCGACGTCGCGACCGACCAGCAGACCCAGGGCACCACGGTTCAGCTCAAGATCAATCGCGACACCGCCTCGCGCTACGGCATCCAGCCGCAGTTGATCGACGACACGCTCTACGATGCATTCGGGCAACGCCAGGTCACGCAGTACTTCACGCAGCTCAACAGCTATCACGTGATCCTCGAGATCCTGCCGGAGATGCAGGGTAATCTCGACAGCCTGAACAAGCTGTACCTGAAGTCGCCGCTAACGGGCGACCAGGTGCCGCTGTCGACGTTTGCGACCTGGACGACCGATCCGGTGCGCCCGCTCTCGATCAGCCATCAGGGCCAATTCCCCGCGATCACGATCAGCTTCAACCTCGCGCAAGGCGTGGCGTTGGGACAGGCCACGGAAGCCGTGCAGAAGGCGATGGCCGATCTCGGCGCGCCGGCGACGCTGAATTCGAGCTTCCAGGGCACCGCGCAGGCGTTCCAGCAGTCGCTCGGCACCGTGCCGCTGCTGATCCTGGCCGCCCTCGTCGTGGTCTATCTGATCCTCGGCATTCTCTACGAGAGCTACATCCATCCGATCACGATTCTCTCGACCCTGCCGTCGGCCGGCGTCGGCGCGCTGCTGATCTTGATGGCGGCCGGCTTCGACTTCAGCCTGATCGCGCTGATCGGCATCATCCTCTTGATCGGCATCGTGAAGAAGAACGGCATCATGATGGTCGACTTCGCGATCGCGGCCGAACGCGACGAGCACAAGACGCCGGCGGAGTCGATTCGCCAGGCCGCCCTGCTCCGCTTCCGTCCGATCATGATGACGACGATGGCGGCCCTTCTCGGTGGCGTGCCCTTGATGCTCGGGCATGGCACCGGCGCCGAAATCCGCCAGCCGCTCGGCTATGCCATGGTTGGCGGCTTGATCGTCAGCCAGGCGCTGACCTTGTTCACGACGCCCGTGGTCTATCTCTATCTCGACGAACTCTCCAACTGGTTCTCAGGCTGGGGCCGTTCCAAGGAGAGCGAGCACGAGACGACCGAACATGGCACGGTCAAGGAAGCGGCCGAGTAAGCCAGCGCCGCGATCCCAATTCCGGCGCGTTTCCCTCCTTTCAAGCCAAAGCGATATTTCATGTCCATGCGCTCCAATCTTGCCGCCCTCCTGTCGGTTGCCTTGTTGTGGAGCGGATCCGCATACGCGCAGGGCACCAAATCCAAGGCTGCCCCGCCCCAGGCAGCGCAGCCCGCCGCGCAGCCGCAGACCGATGTTGCGCCGGCGCCGCAAGCAGGCTGGGCCGCGCGCTGCACCAGCGCGAGCCGCGAGGCCCCGCTGGAATGCGCGATCGAGCAGAACGCGGTGCTGACCAAGACCGGACAGCTCATCGTGCTGATCAACATCCGCGTGCCTGCCGACACCCACGTGCCCACGGCTCTGATCCAGCTGCCGCTCGGCCTCAATATCCCCGTCGGGGCCAAGCTCCAGGTCGACGAGGGCAAGACGGTCGATCTGCCGATCCAGACCTGCGAGAATCGCGGCTGCTACGTCTCGACGCCGATCTCCGCAGACCTGCTCGCGGCGCTGAAATCCGGCAAGCAGCTGAAGGTCTCCTTCCAGAACATGTCCAAGGAGACCATCAACATTCCGATGCCACTGAATGATTTCGCCGCCGCCTACGACAAGATCAAGTAACGGGCTGTCCTCTCACCCTCCGCCAAGATAAGCCTTCTGCACCTGCGGATCGTTCGCCAGCGCAGTCGCGGTGCCGGCCAAGACGCTCCTGCCCACCTGCAACACCGTCGCGAAATCGGAGACTTCGAGGGCGAGCTCGATCGACTGCTCGGCGAGCAGGATCGTCAGGCCCTCGCGATGCAGGCGGCCGAAGGTTTCGTACATGGACTCCACGACCGCTGGCGCCAACCCGAGCGACGGCTCGTCCAGCATCAACAGTTTTGGGTCGCTCATCAGCGCGCGGCCGACCGCGAGCATCTGCCGCTCGCCGCCGGACATGGTCCCGGCGCGCTGGTTGCGGCGCTCCCTCAGCCGCGGAAAAATCTCGTAGACGCGCTCGAGCAACGCCGCCTTGCGTGACTTATCGTGCAAGGGCGTCGCGCCAAGCAGGAGATTGTTCTCGACGCTCTGCTGCACGAACAACCGCCAGCCCTCCGGCGACAGTGCAAGCCCCTTGCGCACGATCGCAAAGGCACTTTGCCCGGCGATCGCCTCGCCGCGAAAGCTGATCGTGCCGGCGTGTACCGGGATCAGGCCTGCGATCGCGTTCAGCGTCGTGGTCTTGCCACCGCCGTTGGAGCCGAGCAGCGCGACGATGCTGCCCTCGGGCACCTCCAGCGACACGTCGGACACGCCGATCAGGTCGCCATAGCGCACCTCGAGGTGCTCGATCCGAAGCAAAAGCCCGCTCATGTGGGGCCGCCCATCAATTCAATCGGCGTGTGGCCGGCGGCCGCTTTGGCGGCGCGCGTGCCGAGATAGGCCGCGATCACCGCCGGGTTCGCCGTTACGTCACGCGGGCTGCCGTGGGCAATCTCCTTGCCCTGGTGAAACACCATCACGCGGCTCGCCAGCGACATGATCACTTCCATGATGTGTTCGACGATGACGAGCGTGATGCCGGCGCGATGGATGTCGCGCACGAGGTCGATCGCGAGCTTGACCTCGTGCCCATTGAGGCCCGCCATGGCTTCATCGAGCAGCAGCACCTTCGGCTCGGTCGCAAGAGCGCGGGCAATCTCCAGGCGCTTGCGGCCTGGCGTGCCGAGCGAGCGCGCCGGCGCATCCGCCAGCCTGATCATCCCGACCCGCTCCAGCACCGCGCGTGCCTTGGCCTCGGCTTCGGCACGATGCGTGGCGCGCAGAAAGGCACCGATCATGACGTTCTCGAGCACTGTCATGCCCTCGAACGTCTGCGGCACCTGGAAGGTCCGCGCGAGCCCGAGCTGCGCGCGCCGCTCCGGCGCGAGATCGGTGATGTCGCGGCCTTCGAACAGGACGCAGCCCGAGGTCGTCCTGAGATCGCCGGTGAGGCAGTTGAAAAAGGTCGACTTGCCGGCGCCGTTCGGCCCGATCAGGCCCAGGATATCGCCCTGCTCCAACGTCACGGAGGCATCATCGACCGCCTTGAAGTTGCCGAAGGCCTTTGTGATGCCGCGCGCTTCAAGGAGCATGAGGCGCTCCCGCTGCGTTTCCCGGCTTGGTTCGTCGATTGAAGAGGCTCAAAATGCCGCCGGGCTGGAAGCGCGCGATCAGCACGATGATCGCGCCGTAGACCACGAAGGTGAGGCCTGCGCCCTTGCCGCCAAGCACGCTGTTGGAGATTTCCTCCAGCGGCACAAGGATTGCGGCGCCGACCAGCGGACCGAACAGAAGCCCTGCCCCGCCGAGCGCGGCCATGATCAGGATCTTCACCGAGATCAGGATGCCGAGGCCGGACTCAGGGTCGACGAAACCAAACATCATCGCATAGAGCGCGCCGGCGACACTCGTCAGCGCGGCGCTCAGCATGAACGCGTAAAGTTTCGTGCGGCTCGCGGGCGCACCGAGCGAGCGCGCGGCTCGCTCGGAATCCTTGATCGCGCGCAGATAGAATCCCGTCCGGCTGTTCGTCATCCGCCAGGTGATGAAGAGCGTGATCACAAGGACCAGCAGGAACAGATAGTAGTATGGCAGCGACGAGATAAACGAGAGATCGAAGATGTTGCGAGCGACCGTCGGGCCGCTCAATCCCACCGCCGCGCCAAGATAGTCCGTGTTGGTGACGATCAGCCGCATCGTCTCGGCAACCGCAATCGTCGCCATGCTGAAATAGTGGCCGGACAGGCGCAGCGTCGGCACACCGATGACGGCCGCCAGCGCTACCGCAATCACGATGCCACCGGGGATGCCGAACAACGGCGACAGCTCGAACTTGGCGTAGGCCCCCATCGCCGCATAGGCGCCGCAGCCGAAGAACACGACATGGCCGACGGAGACCTGCCCGGCATAACCGCCCACGATGTTCCAGGCCGAGGCCGCGATCGCATAGAGCAGCACCAGCGCGCCGAGGCGCTGCTGGAACGGCGAGGACAGCAGCAAAGGATAGGCAATCGCGACCGCTGACAGCACCGACAGCCAGAGCAAGCGCGGCATCACATCTTCCCCATCAGGCCTTGCGGCCGGAGCCACAGGAAGAACAGGAACAGGATGTAGACGACGATATCCTTGTAGACCGCGCCGATCAGGAATCCCGACAGCGACTCGATGACGCCGATCAGAAGGCCTGCGACCAGCGCGCCCGGCACACTGCCGAAGCCACCGAGGGAGACCGTGACGAAGGCGACGATGCCGAGCGTTTCGCCTACTGTCGGCACGATGTAGAAGAAGTTCGCGATCAGCGCGCCGGCAAGTCCTGTCGCGCCCGCAGCAATTGCCCAGGCGATCGCCTGCATGGTGTCGGGCCGGATACCCATGAGCTGGGCCGCGGTTGCATCCTCCGCCACCGCCAGCATTTTCGAGCCGAGCGAGGTGCGCGTGAGCAACAGGTGCAGGCCGAGCGTCACGAGCAGTGCGACGACGCCGGCGAGCAGTCGCGAGGCCTCGAGGCGCAGCCCCGCCACCGCATAGGTGCCGCCGACGATATTCTGCGGCAACGACTTGAAGTCGGCACCGAACCACCAGAACACGGAATAGCGCAGAAGCAATGCGAGACCGAAGGTGCCGAGGATCTGCGCCAGCATCGGCCCCTTCATGATGTCGCGGATCAGGCCGAAATAGACGACGACACCCAGCGTCGCCAGCACCAGCACCGCCAGCGGCGCGCCCAGAAGCGGCCCGGCGCCCATCAGGGTGTAGACGACATAGGCGACGTACATGCCGAGCATGACGAAATCGCCGTGCGCGAAATTGACGATGTTCATCATGCCCCACACCAGGGTGAGGCCGGAGGAAAACAGGGCGTAGACGGCACCGAGCAGGAGCCCGCCGACGATCACCTGCACGAGGACAAAGGACATGAGCCGCGCTGCTCTATCAAGCCAACGAAAAAGGCGAGACCGCCGGTCCCGCCTCCGAAATCGTCACCAGCCCTTGTAGGGCATCGCCGGCGCCTTCTCGGCATTGCCCTTCGGCCACACCGAGACGTAATTCTCGCCGTCTTGAAGCTGGATGATGTAGGCCGACGCCAGCACGTTCTGCCCCTTCTCGTCGAACTTCACCCCGTTGTAGCCCATGATGAGCTGCTCGGGCTTGAGGTCCGTCGCCTTCAGCGCCGCCTGGATTTTCGCTGGATCCGTCGAGCCCGCGCGGTCGATGGCGTCGACCAGCACGAAGAAGCCCTGCATCTCGCGCCCGACCGTGTCCTCCATCTCCTCGCCGCTCTTCTTCTTGTACATGTCGGCGATGACGGCAGTGGGCGAACCGGCGGGGCCAACCGCCCAGGACGAGCGGTTGAACGCGCCCTGCGAGAGCTTTCCGACCGCCTTGATGAAGGACGGATCGGAATAGCCGGCATCATCAGCCAGCAGCATCGGCGGCTTGTAGTCGAGCGACTGCATGGTTTTCGCAAACAGGATCGCATCCGACGTGTAGGAGATCATCAGCACGACGTCGGGCTTCTTCTCCTTGAGCTGCAGCACCTGCGCCTGCAAGTCGGTGGCGTTGACGGCATAGGCGACGTCGATGACACCGGTGCGCCCCTTCGCCTTGAAGCCGGTGGCGATCGTGTTGGCAACGGAGGTGCCGTATTCGGTGTTGTCATGGACCACTGCGATGGTGTCGGTCTTGGCTCCGGCCGCCTTCATGTCGGTCAAAAATTCGTCGTAGATGCGAACGAAGTCCGGCGCGATCGGCGTGGTGCGGAAAAACCATTTGAAGCCGCGCTCGGTGAGATTGGCGGCGACCGATTCCGGCGTCAGATACGGAATGCCATATTTCTCGGCGATCGCGCTCGATGTCAGCGTGATGCCGGACTGGTAGGCGCCGAGGATCGCGACTACCTTCTCTTCCGTGATCAAGCGCAGTGCCTGGTTTTGCCCGGTGGCCGGGCTGCCCTGGTTGTCGGCGATGACAATCTCGACCTTGGCGCCGCCGAGGCCTGCGAGCCCGGCGTTCTTCGCAAGCGGCAGCTTGTCGAGTTCGGGATGGGCGTTGTTGATGATGTCGGTCGCGACTTCGAGCGCGGCCTTGGCATGCGCACCGATCGACGCCGTGCTGCCGGACATCGGCAAGGTGACTCCGATCTTGACGGCCTTGTCCTCAGCCTGCGCGCCTCCCGCAAGCACGACGGACATCGCGGCCGCGCAAAGCAGCCGGGCAGCGAGCTTCCATGTCATGAACCAGACCTCCCAAAGGGTTTCCCCGACCAGATTCTTAAGGCTTGGAAGGCTTCGGCGAGCAGCCTGCTTCCATTTGATTTTCCTGGCGCGCGGAGGATGGCATGGCAGTCTGGAACCAGCAAGGTGAAACGCGATTGCACAATGCCGCATTGGCAAATGCAGATCATGCCCGCCCCCATCGCGAAGACGCCTTCGCGCTTGCGGTGCGTTTCGTTCGATCTTTGCCGGCGGTCAGGCCGGCACCGCTCGATGCACCTCGATGAACGTTTCGAAGCCGCCGAAGATCAGGCGCTTGCCGTCGAAGGGCATGTCGGCGTTCTTCAGCCGGGGATCCTCCATCACCTTCTTGTTGATGGCATCACGGCTCTCCCGGTCGCGGTAGACGATCCACGACAACACGACGATCTCGTCCTCCTTCGCCATCACCGCGCGCGGAAACGAGGTAACCTCGCCATAGGGAACATCGTCGCCGATGCATTCGACATAATCGAGCGCGCCATGCTCCATCCAGACCTCGCACGCCGTTCGCGCCAGCGCCTTGTAGGCGTCGATCTTGTCCTTCGGCACGGCGAGCACGAAACCATCGACATAGGCCATCCCAAATCTCCTTCTGCGAGTTGCCTCACCCGAGGACGATCGAGGAGGCGACGTCCCGACCCGGCTCTCAGGGTTTGAAGATGGGGCAAACCGTCGCGCGCGCCGCCACCTTGCCTGCCCGCGCCGGCCGCGGCTTTGGTTACCTGGGTTCGCGCCCTTGGAGCGGCACGAAAATCCCCTCCACAGCAGCGCTTGCAAGGCTGGAGGCGAGCGGGTAGAACCCCACCACGCCTGAGCCGTGATTTGCGCCGCGCGCGCCTTCGGCCGTCGCCCGACAGTTCAATAAACCATTGAATTCGTTAGGCAATTCCGTTGGGGAATGGTGTAACGGTAGCACAACAGACTCTGACTCTGTTTGTCTTGGTTCGAATCCAGGTTCCCCAGCCAGCGAAATTCTTCAATTTAGTCAGAGATGCTGCCGAGAATGGCTCGCGCCTCACCCGGCGCGCTGCTGCGGCAATTGCTTTAGAGTTGCGATGTCGCTGGGGGTGATCAATGTTTTTTCGGCGCTATGTTCGCGGCACGTTCGCCGCAGCAGTCTTTCTGGCCTCTTCCGCCATGTCGCTTGCGGGATTCAATCCCGCATCCGTCTATCAGGAGGCTCCGGAAGTCGCCGTGCGCTATCCCGATGCGGAGGTGCACTACACCACGCCGGCCTTTGCGCCCGGAAAGCAGGACTTCACCTCGCATAACGAGTTGATGGCCTTCCTGGAGACGCTCGCGGCCGAGTCGCCGAACATGCGGATGAAGATTGACGCCCGCTCCCAGCAAGGACGCGTGCTACCCGTCCTGTTCTTCTCCCGCGATCAGAACGCGCTAGGCAATGGAGCGAAGCCGGTGGTTCTCATCATTGGCCAACAGCACGGCAACGAACCTGCCGGCGGTGAAGCGGCCCTGGTTCTGGCGCAGCGCCTCGGCACCGGCGATCTTGCCGATCTCCTCTCCGCGATCGACGTCATCATTGTCCCGCGCGCCAATCCGGATGGTGCTGAAGCATTTGTCCGCGGACTGGCGAACGGCATGGACGCCAACCGGGATCATACGCTGCTGCGAACACCGGAAATCCAGACGATCGGCGCTCTGTTCAACCAATTCCATCCGCAACTCGTGCTGGATTGCCATGAATTCACCGTGGGCGGCCGCTGGATCGAGAAAGTCGGCGGCGTCCAACGCATCGACGCGATGATCCAATACGCCACGGTCCCCAATCTTCCGCCGAGCCTGGAGAAGGCCGAATCCCAGCTTTTCCTTCCGGCGATCTTGCAGGCCTTCGATACGCATGGCCTGACGCATGACTGGTATCACACGACCGACGGCAGTCGTCGCGACTCGCCCATCGCGATGGGCGGAATCGGACCGGATACCGGGCGCAACGTCGCCGGCTTGCGCAATGCCGTCAGTTTCCTGCTGGAAACCCGCGGCGTGGGGCTTGGGCGCGCGCATCTGGCGCGGAGGGTCGAGACGCATGTCGTTGCGGCCGAAGCCATCCTGCAACTGGCGGCCAAGGATCCCGGCGCATTCATGCAGTTGTCGAAGCAGGCTTCAATCGAGGCCACGACGTCCGACAAGCCCGTCGTCATCGTCGCGCATGGACATCACGAATCGCGAGAGATGGTGTTCGTCGATCCCAAGACCGGTGCGGATAAACCCGTCACGGTAACGTGGGTCTCCGCGCTGAAGATCGACCCGGCGCTGACTCGTCCCCGACCAGCCGGCTATCTCGTCAGCCGTGATAACACCCAGGCCATCGATGCTATCAAGCGGGCTGGCCTGACCTTTCAGATCGTTGCGAATGCTGCGGTGGTTCCAGGCGAGCACTATCGGGTGACCGACGTTACTTCGGGAGCGAAGGAAGATGTGCGCGGCGACGACACAGGTGCCGGAGCGATCATCAAGGGGACTTTTGCGCTGGAGAAAGCCGACATCGTTTTGAGGCCAGACGATGTCTTCATTCCATTCAATCAGCCTTTATCGGGCCTTGCCGTCGCACTGCTGGAGCCTGAAAGCGACGCCGGTCTGGTCGCCAACAAGTTTGTTCCAGCCACCAACGGACAAGTCTTGTCGATTTCGCGTCTCGATCGCGCGCCGTAACGCCTTCAGTCCTTCGTTGCGCGGCGAGACGGGACAAGTGAAGACCAAGCTCCTAGCCCCATTAGGAGGAGTTCGTTCACTGGCGCGGTGAGACGCCCTGACGGCACAACCTTTAATAGCGTGATTAACGGTCGACCAAGGCCCGCGCCACTCGCCGCGTCTCGGCGGTTCCGACGAAACCCTTTCCTGAACCGGCGAAACACGCCTGAAACAGTCCGCCCCCTATGCTGGCCGTCAAAATCATACAGGGACGGCCACCATGCAATTCTTCCTCGAGCTGATCTGGGACTATTCCTGCGGCCAATACCTCGTTGCCCTGCCTGAGCGGGAGGATGAGCTATGATCGAGCTGATCTCCGCTTTCCTCGCCCTTTGCAGCATCGGCGTTTTTGCAGCGCACGCGCTCGACGCCTACCGTACCTCGCACTATTGAGACGGGACGCTAACGCGCCCCCTCCCCATCGATCTGCCGCCCCATCAGCGCGATCGCCTTCTGGTAGACGCCGGCGGCGTTCCAGGCTTCGATCGCCGCAAAGTTCGGCTCGCCCGGCTGGTAGCCGGCGCCCGCCCGCCAGCCATGCGCTTTCAGGAAATTCGCCGTCGAGCTCAACGCATTAGAAGCGTTGTCGAGATTGCCGGTACCATAGGCCAGGATGTTCTTGGGCATGAACTGGGTCTGGCCGACCTCGCCATGCATGGACCCGCGCTGGCCGGGCGACATTGAGCCACGATCAATCAGCTTCAGGGCCGCATAGAGCTGGTCGGTGAAGAACTCTGGCCGGCGGCAGTCATAGGCGAGCGTCGCGATCGACGACAGCATGTTCTGATTGCCGCGCTGGCTGCCGAAGCCCGTCTCCATCCCCCAGATCGCGATCAGCGGCCCCGGCGGCACGCCGTAACGCTGCTGGATCGAGGCGAACAAAGCAGCCTGCGACTGCTTCAGCGAGCGTCCCCGCGCCACGATGGTCGCGGCGCCGCGCTTGGCCAGGAATTGGTCGAGGGAGAGCGAAAAACTGTGCTGGCTGCGATCGGCCGCAATGGTCGCGCTGGCGTAATTGGCCTGCATCAACGCGCCGACGCCGGTCGCGCCGATGCCCTTGCCACGGGCCTCCTCGCCGAACTCGCGCTTCCAGCCTTCGAAGCCGCCGGGCCCGCTGCCACACTGCGCGGCGCTGGCCGTCCCGAGATGTGCGAACAGTGCGATCGCACCGAGCGCGGCCGTTGCAATGATGCTGCCCCTGTTCATTTTCATTCCTCTGTTCGGGGCATGCGCCCTGCTCGCAACCAACCGACGGCCGGCATTCGCCTGCCTTCACGGCATGATCCTACGCCAGCTCGGATCGCTCAAGCCCCGCCGCGCCCAAACAACGCGTGGCCCGGCGCTTGACAATCGCGATGTCATCCGCCGAGCAGAAAATCCACCATGATGCCCTGGTGCTGCTGGTACATGTCGGTGCCGGTCGCCGTGACGCAGCCGATCGTTCGCGCGGCTGCGATGAAGGGCGAGACCTCCGGCTTGGTGATGACACAGCCGCAATAGGTCGACGACACCAGTTTTGCGACGTCGACCGGCAGCGGGTCGCCTTCCTGCATGCCGGCGGGCGTGGCGTTGGCCACGAAGTCGAAACCTGTGGGGTCGACTGAGCCGGCCAGCGCGCGGCCCTTGCCGAGCCTGTTGAGCTGCTCAATCAGCACGTCGCGCCGCTCAGGTGACGCGTCATGAACGGCGATCTCGCGGACGCCAGCCTCGACCAGCGCGAGCGCAATCGCCGAGCCCGCGCCGCCAGCACCGACCAGCAGCGCGCGCATCCCCTCAGGGTCGATCCCCTTGGCGCGCGCCGCACCGACGAAGCCGAGCCCGTCCACCATGTCGCCATGCCAAGCGCCATCCGCACGGCGGCGCATCAGGTTCACGGTGCGCAGGAAGTGCGCGCGGTCGGTGGCGCTGGCGCAGGCCTGGTAGCAGGCGAACTTGTGCGGAATGGTTGCAACGATGCCGTCGAGATTCTTCAGCCGCGTCGCCACCGCGAGGAAATCGAGCAGATCGGCTGGCGCGACCTGGACGGGGACGAGGATGCCATCATGACCACGTGCAGCAAAGGCGGCCGTGAGCCCTGCTGGCGAGCGCACCTGGGCGATTGGGTCGCCGACGATGACATGAAGCCGCGTCGCGCCGCTGAGCGTCAAAGGCACGCCACTCAAGCCGGCACCACAGAGCCGCCGGTCTCGGCAGCGGTCCCATAGGTCAATTCCAGTCCCTCCAGATTGCCCTCCTTGCGCCACCTGGCGAGTAGCCGCAGGAAGGCCACCGGACCGCGCCAATACTGGCTGTTGCGCGCGGCGATCGGATCGAACACACCTTCGTTGTTGTAATAGCCCGGCGTGCATTCAGCGAGATAGGTCTGCCGACCGATCGCGGCCTTGACGACCTCCTCGACCCAGGCGTTTTCGGCTGCGAGCGTCGGCTCCAGCGTTCTCGCGCCGCGCTTTCGCGCCTCGTTGATCACATAGGCGATGTGGCGCGACTGCTCGTCGATGATATGCGGAAAGTTGGCGCTCTGGCCGGCCTGCACCGTCATGATCACGAAGCAGTTGGGAAAGCCGCGGCTGTAGAAGCCGTGCATCGTCTTCACGCCCTCGCGCCAACGCTCGGTCAGGCTGAGGCCACCTCGGCCATAGAGCTCAAACCCCATGCGGCGGGCATAATCGGTGCCGACTTCAAAACCGCTGGCATAGATCAGGCAATCCAACTCAAAAGCCTTGCCATCGACGATGACGGCGCCTTCGGTGATGCGCTCGACGCCGTGGCCTCTGGTATCGACCAGATGCACGTTGGGGCGATTGAAGGTGTCGAGATATTCGTCGTGGAAGCACGGTCGCTTGCAAAACGCCTTGTACCAGGGCTTTAGTGCTTCGGCCGCCGCGGGGTCCTTCACCAACGCATCGACGCGGGCGCGGATCTCCTCCATCTTCCGGAAGTCAGCCTGCTCGATCACCTTGAGCGCCTGTTCGAGGGATGTGACCGGCTCCGGCTGACGGCGCGGCGCGAGCAGGATTTCGCCGAGCAGGCCCGTCCAGCCGTCCTGCACCAGATCCTCCTCGAACGGCTCGCCTGATATCACCGCCGTAAAATTGTCCATGCGGTCGCGCTGCCAGCCGGGTTTCAGGCTCTTCGCCCAAATATCATCCGTCGGCCGGTCGTCGCGCACGCCAATCGCGGACGGCGTGCGCTGGAAGACATAAAGCTCCTTTGCCGCGCGGCCGAGATGCGGCACGCATTGCACGGCAGTCGCGCCGGTACCGATGATGCCGACGCGCTTGTCGGCCAGTCTCGTGAGCCCGCCGTCCGCGGTGCCGCCCGTGTAGGCGTAGTCCCAGCGGCTGGTATGAAAGCTGTGACCTTTGAACGTTTCGATGCCGGGAATGCCCGGCAGCTTTGGCCGGCTCAGCGGACCGCCGGCGAGGATGACGAAACGCGCACGGATCTCGTCGCCGCGATCGGTCTCGACCAGCCAGCGCGCCTCCTCTTCCCGCCATTCCATCCGTGAGATGACGGTTTGAAACAGTGCACGCTCGTAGAGGCCAAAATGACGGCCGATCCGGCGCGAGTGTTCGTAAATCTCGGGCGCGCGCGCATATTTGCGCACGGGCATGTAGCCGGTCTCTTCCAGCAGCGGCAGATAGATGTAGCTTTCGGTATCGCAGGCAGCCCCCGGATAGCGATTCCAGTACCAGGTGCCACCGAAATCCGCGGCCTTTTCCACGATGCGGAAATCGTCGATGCCGGCCTCACGTAGGCGCGCGCCGCACAACAGGCCACCGAAGCCGCCACCGACGACGACAACCTCCGTCTCCTCGCTGATCGCCTGTCGCGTGAAGCCGGGGTCGGCCCAGGGGTCGTCGAGATAGTGGCCGAATTCGCCGATCACCTCGACATATTGCGCCTTGCCCTCAGCGCGCAAACGCCGGTCGCGTTCGTCCCGATAGCGCGCCCGGAGCGTCGCGATGTCGATGTCGGATGCGCCGGCTGTACCGGTCCGGTGATTGTCCGATGACATCGATGCTTCCTCCGGGGCGGACGTTGCTCTTCCGACAACTGATGCCAGTTAGCCCACAAAGGGCGGGATGTGCAACGCGGGCGCGGTTTTTGCGCAGCGAAAGGATCATCGATCCCATTCGAGGACGTCGTGCTGTCGTATTCCGACATGCAGCAGCCATCGTCGCGACGCGTACCGGTCCCGGAAAGCAATCATCGATTGACAAAATGTCGCGGGATGGAAAACATGATGGCCGCTGGCGGGACCATTCAGGCATCGAAGCCTTGACGGGAGATCATTTCAATGACGAAGGACACCCTGACATCGGCAAGCCGCCGGCAAAGCCTGATCGCGATGCTCTCCATTCCGGTGATCGCGCTGGCGGCATCATCATTCACGATCGATACGGCGGCACATGCCGCAGAGTCGGGCAATCTGCCGCGCGTTCTCGTGCTGGCGACCGGCGGGACGATCGCCGGCCAAGCCGATCCACGGGCAGCCGGCGCCTACAAATCCGGTCAGATCACCGGTGAGCAACTGGTCGCCTCGGTCCCGGGCCTCGACAAGCTCGCGAGCGTGAATGCCGAACAGATTTCGTCGATCGGCTCGCAGGATATGAACGACAAGGTCTGGTTTGCGCTGGCCCGTCGCATCGAGCAGGCGTTCGACAAGAACGAGGCCGATGCGGTCGTCATCACGCACGGCACGGATACGCTGGAGGAGACCGCGTTCTTCCTCGACAACGTGGTCAAGAGCGACAAGCCGGTCGTCATCGTGGGCTCGATGCGTCCGGCCACGGCGGTCAGCGCGGATGGCCCCGGCAATCTCTATGAAGCCTTCCAGGTCGCCGCCGATCCGCGCTCGCGCGGGCGCGGCGTCATGGCCGTGTTGAACGACAAGATCCAGAGCGCCCGGTCGGTGACCAAGACCAACACCACCAGCGTCGAGACGTTCATGTCACCCAACGACGGGCCGATCGGCTATGTCGACACCGCCGGCGGCGTTCGCTTCATGGCGCAGGCGCCGAGTGCGAACCGTAAGGCCTATACGCTGCCGGCAAGCGATCCACTACCCCGCGTCGAGATCGTCTACTCCCATGCCAATATGGATGCCGTTCCGATCGAGGATGCGATTTCGCACGGCGCAAAGGGCATCGTGCTCGCTGGCGTCGGCGACGGCAACACGTCGAAGCCCGCGCTCGACGCGCTCGAGGCGGCTGCGAAGAAGGGCATCATCATCGTCCGCGCCACGCGCGTCCGCTCGGGCTTCGTCACACGCAATGTCGAGGTGGATGACGACAAGAACGGCTTCGTCGTCTCCGAGGACCTGAACCCGCAGAAGGCGCGCGTCCTCACCCAACTCCTCATCGCGAGCGGCGTCACCGCTCCGGCCGAGCTCCAGAAGGCCTTCACCGCGACCTGGTAGCTAGTTCAGCACCTCGACGGTCGCCGAGCGACCGGCGACCAGCGCGACGTTGTCGGGGATCTGGTCGAGCGCGATCCGCACGGGAACGCGCTGCGCCAGACGCACCCAGCTGAACGTCGGGTTGACGTTGGCGAGCAAATTCGCACCCGCCGCGCGGTCGCGATCCTCGATGCCGGCCGCGATGCTTTCGACATGGCCGGTGAGCCTGGCAGGCTCACCCATCAGGCGGACCTGCACCTTGTCGCCAATGCGGATGCGCGCGAGCTTGGTCTCCTCGAAATAGCCTTCGACATGCAGCGTGTCGGTGTCGACGAGCGCCATCACGCCCTTCCCGGCCGTCACATACGCGCCCGGCCGCAGGTCCATGTTGGTGATGACACCGTTCACCGAGGCCCGCACGTCGCTGCGATCGAGATTGAGCTGGGCCACTGCCCGGTCGGCGACCACCTGATCGTAGGCCGCCTTGGCCTGCAACTGCGTGGCAAGCACCTGCTCCTGCTTCTGCTGCGAGACCGCGTCGGTGGTCAGCGCGCTATAGCGCTTGAGGTCGGCATTGGCCTGGTCGAGTGTCGCGCGATGGCCGGCGAGCGCAGCGTCCGCCTGCTGCAGCGCCAGCGCAAAGCGCTCGCGGTCGATGCGGAACAGGACGTCCCCGCGATGGACCTTCTGGTTGTCCTTGACCAGAACCTCCGTCACGAAACCTGACACGTCGGGCGCAACCTGGACCACGTCGGCGCGGACGCGCCCGTCGCGCGTCCAGGGCGACTCCATGTAGTAGGCCCAAAGCCCGCGGCCGACGGCGAGCGCCGCGACGACGACCAGCACGGTCAGAGCCACACGACCGAGCCACCCAAAACTCCCTTTCATGGCAGAAACTCCGAAAGATAGACGACGCCGCCGAGAATGCAGACGAACAGCGCGAAATTGAACAGCGCGCGATGCCAGACCAGCCGGTAGAGGCCGAAGCGCTGCATCAGCCGGCGCAAGAGAGCGCTGAGCGCAAAGGCCACGATCAGCCACAAGAGCAGCGCCGGAACGAGCACGCCGTAAATGTCGATCTCGTACCTCATGCCGCAAAGCTCTCCCCTCGTTGCGGACGATAGGCTGGCGCCAGCGGAAACAGCCCGCGCCGGATGCCGACGAGCCCGAGCAGCGCGTCCTCCCGCGCCTGCGGGTTGGGATCCTCGACGGCCGCGGCGAGCGCAGCGTCGATGCGCGTCAGCAGCTCAGTCGGCATGCCGCCGCCGGTATAGCTGCGGAATGCGACGGCGAGCTGGTCCAGCATGTCGTCGAGAACGAAGAGCGTGGACGCGGCTAGGCCATAGCGAGCCCGCCTAAGGTGGATGATGTTGAGCCCGATGCGAAGCTGGGCCAGGCTCTCGGTGTCGCGACGGTCGGCCTCCGAGACGAAGGCGATACGCTGCACGAGCAATCCCATCCGGTGCAGCATGAGACCTGCGAATTCCGCGCGATCATGCTTGCCGCGGCGCTCGGCAGCAACCGCGAGCGTCTTCCAACTCGACAGCACGAGGCGCTTGGCGATCCACTCGGCCCCCACCCCGCGCGCGATCCTGGTCACGACCTCCGCGGCGACGATGCCGAGAAAGAAGGCAATGGTGGAATTGGCGAAGGCGCCAAACTCCGCGCTGTAAGTGGATTGCAACGCGAGCAGCGTCGCGGTGTTGACCGCGAGCGCCGCACCGCTGCTTGCGGTCGCCGGCCGCGCGATCAGGAGGCCGTAGAGCAGGAAGGTCGGCGCGAGCGCGGCGATGAGGACCTCGATATGCGAGATCGCCGGCACCAGCGCGAACAGATAGATCGCGACCACGACGATCGCGACCAGCGACCACAGGCCAAAGCTGCGGATGAAGCGCGCGGGATCGTCCTGGGCGGCGAAGAAGCAACAGGCAACTGCCGCCATCATCGGCGCCGAGGCGCCATCCGGCCAGCCGGTCCCGATCCAGAAGGCGCAGCAGATCAGGATAGCGATAACGGCACCGGCCGCCGACCAGAGCGCGAGACCGCGGTCGCGATGACGCACGGCCGCAACGCCAGCCTCGGGATGGTAGGCCAGATCGACCGTGGAAATCCGGCGGCCGGCGGCGATCGCCTCGCTCAGCACGCGGCAGTCACAAGAGAGATCGACGAGCTCGCGCAACCGCGACAGGAGACTGGTCGTGATGATCCGCTCCCAGGAGGCGTTGCCGTCGAGCGCCGCCTGCCGCGCCTCGATCGTGGCGCGGATCGGGCCGACCGGCAGCCGCGCGTCCTCCGCGACCCATATGCCGATATCCTCAAGCAGGCGTTTCAGCTCGGGCTGTGCCTGAAGGCCCCGTTCGCCAAGCGCGGCCAGCCGATCCTCGATCGAGGCGATCACCGGCAAGAGCATCAGCATCCGCACGCGGATCTCACGAAGGCCGGTCACGGCTTCGGCGTCCGCCACGCGGTCATAGCTGAGATGGACCGCAAGCGTGCCGATCTCGACGATGTCGGTGGCAAGGCGCAGCCGGAGCGCGCGGCGTGCTTCGTCGGTGCCGCGACCGAGCAATGTGTCGTTGCTGAGGCGGCGCGCGTCGCTGAGCCAGTTGTCGACCCGCGCCGCGACGGCCGGGGCGACGCTGCGGGGAAACACGATGGTCGAGACCAGGCTTGCACAGATGATGCCGAGCGAGATCTCCTCCACGCGCGCAATCGCGACGTCAAAGATGTTTCCGGGGTCGGAAACAGAGGGAAAGCCGATCAGCGCAACCGTGTAGCCGGCCAGCATGAAGAGATAGCTTCGCGGCGTGCCATCGAGCAGCGAGACATAAAGACAAAGGCCGACCCAAAGCGCAATTGCGAGGCATAGCAGTTCCGGCGCGTCGACGAGATTGGGCACCATGGCCACCGTCGCGGTGGCTCCGATGAGTGTCCCCATCACGCGAAAGAATGCCTTCGAACTGGTCGCGCCGGCGAGCGGCTGCGAGGTGATGTAGACGGTCGCCATCGCCCAATAGGGCCGCGGCAGGTCGATCCATAGCGCGATGACGAGCGCCAGCATCGACGCGGCAAACGTCTTCAAGGCAAAGATGAGGCCCGCGTGGCGGACCAGGAACGGCTCATCAGCGCGCATGACTATTTCGCCTCTGAACCAGTCTTCGCGTCATGCAGGCGGCTGGCGCGCTGCTCGATGCGCTGGAGCGCCGCGAAGGTTATCGCAAGTTCCTCGGCTCCGATATCCTTGAGCAGGCTCGCCCGTACCCGCCGCATCACACGGTTGATCTCCTCGACCTTGGCGTCGCCCGTTGCTGTGAGATGTAGCGTTTTGGCACGTCGGTCGGTCGGGTCTTCGCGGCGTTCTACGAAACCCTCGGCCTGCAGAAGATCGATCAGCCGCACCAGCGAAGGGCCCTCGATCCCCAATTCGTCGGCGAGCACGCCCTGGCGCACCGAAGTTCCCTGCCGCGACAGCAGCAGGAGCGGAATCGCGGTCGCATAGGACAGCCCATGATCGGACAGCGCCTGGTCCGATTCGCGGCGCCAGATGCGGCCAAGGCGCGCGATCAGCCGGCCGATCTCGGCGTGGATATGGGACTGCGAGGGGGCCATGCAAATTAGATAGGACACAAACTATTAGGAGGCAACTATATAGACCGGGATATTGCGACCAATCACAGGAAAGCGAACGAGACCGACCACATCATGAGCGCGGGTTCCACGACGGAGGCAGGCCAGGCGCTGCAAGGCGGCAGCAGCCTGTCGCTCGTGCCGACCTTCGTCGTGGTGGCCGTGGATGCCACGGGATTGGGGATCATCCTGCCCCTGCTCCCATTCTACTCGCAGCGGCTCGGCGCAACACCGTTCATGCTGGGCATGCTGATCTCGGCCTACGCTGTCTGCCAGCTCATAGCCGGACCAGTGGTGGGCATGTTCTCGGACCGCTATGGTCGCCGCAAGGTCCTGCTCGTCAGCCAGATCGGTACGTTCGTCGGCTTTGCTCTGCTCGCGCTGGCAACCAACCTGACCCTGGTCTTTCTCGCCCGGATCATCGACGGTCTGACCTCGGGCAACATCTCAGTGGCGCATGCCTATGCGGCCGAGCACAGCGCGCCGTCGACGCGCAAGCAGGCGCTCGGGATGACCAGCGGAGCGATTGGCACGGGCCTGCTGCTGGGACCGGCGCTCTCCGGCTTTCTCGTCCATTACGGCGACACCGCGCCAGTGTGGGCCGCCGCGGCACTATCGCTCATCAGCATTTTGGCGACGGTCAGCCTGCTGCCGCCCGACCATCCCGCCTCCGAGCCGCTCTATCATCACCGCGTACCCCAAGCCGAGGTGACGCGTGCGATCGTCGGCATGCGTCATGCGTGGCGGGTGCTCGGTCTCCTGATCGTGTTCTTCTTCGTCAACTCGATGTTCCTGTCGCAGATCGGCCTGTTTCTGTCGGCGCGGTTCTCATGGGACGGGCATCCATTCGGCGCGCGCGAGCTCGGCTGGGTGTTCGCCTATGCCGGCCTCATCAACATGGTTGTTCAAGGCCTGCTGATTACGCGCGCGAACCGCTTTGCATCCGACCGCGGCATCGTACTACTGGCGTTCGCGTGCATGGCGCTCGGATTTTCCGGCCTCGCGATCGGAAACAGCAACAGCCTGTTCGCCATATTCCTGACCCTGATCATCATCGGCACCATGTTCACCCGCAGCACGCTGACGGCGGAATTGTCACGCAGCGCCGCGATCAACCGCCAAGGCATGATCATGGGCCTCAACCAGTCGCTGATGTCGGGCGCCAACATCACCGCGCCGCTCCTGAGCGGCGTGCTGATCGGTCATCGGCTCTACGTCGTCTGGGCGCTCGCGATGGCAGCCATCGCGGCAATTGGAGCGGCACTGACCTACCGATTGCCCGCCTCGCCCCGGGCGCGCTAGGCGCCTGCCTCAGTTGGCTTCGTAGACGTCGGGATCGTAGCTCGAGCTCGGCTTCCTGAAGGCGTTGCGGAGCGCTGGTGACATCGGGACGTTGAAATTGATCCCGTTCGGCGGCACCGGCGATTGCAGCCACTTCTTGTAGAGCACCTCGATCTCCGGGCTCTGGTAGAGCTCGGCGGTAGCGCGGTCGGCGAGCGCCTTGAACGGCGCGTCGTCCTTGCGCAGCATGATCCCGAATGGCTCAGCCTTTGAGAAGCTCTCGTCGCTGATCATGTAGAGCGACGGCTCCTTCGAACGCGCGATCGCTACCGCGAGCTGCACGTCGTCGAGCGCATAGGCCTGCGCGCGATCGGTCTCCAGCATCAGAAAACCCTCGGCCTGATCCTTGGCCGGAAGAATATTGATTCCGAGATTGCGCTGCGTATTGACCTTGGCGAGCTGGTTCAAGTTGACCGATCCGGCCACCGCTGTGACGGACTTGCCCTTGAGATCGTCGATCGTATTGAGCTTCTCCGCCTTCTTGGCCGCGAACCGCGTCGCGCTCAGAAAATGCGTATTGGTGAAGGCCACCTGCTTCTGGCGGTCGGCGTTATTGGTGGTCGCCGAGCAGTGCAGATCGAGCGTGCCGTTGACCATCAGCGGGATACGGTTCGATGACGTCACGGGCGTGAACTCGACGGCGATCTCGGGCACACCGAGCTGCTTCTTCACGGCATCGACGATTTTGAGGCAAATATCGAGCGCGAAGCCGACGGGCCTCTGGTCGCCGTCCAGATAGCTGAAGGGAATGGACGCTTCCTGGTAGCCGAGCGTGATCTTCTTCGTCTCCTTGACCTTCTCGAGCGTGCCTCCGAGGTCTTCGGCTGCAACCGGTCCGGTCACAAGGGCAAGGACGAAAAGCACGGCACTGAGGCGCATCAATCTCTCCTGGCGTCGTGTCGACTTCGGGCATCTATGCCCAGGCCGCGACGAGCCCCTGAGCCGATACGCAATTCCCTGTGTATCGTAGCCCACATCGGCTGCGATGAGTACGAGCGGCTGTTTCTACCTGCTATCGCGTATTTATATTGCGCTGGACGAATCGGACGAGCGCTCCTTCGCGTCGATCCAGATTCCCGCCTGCGAATGCTCGCGGATGTGGTTGACCAGGAAGTCGGAAAACACCCTGATCTTGGCGGGGAGCCTGACGCGGTTCTGGTAGGCGATGTTCATCGTAAGCAAAGGCAGCTCCCAGTCCATCAACAGCGGCACGAGCTGGCCGGAGGAAATGTCGCCCTGCACGATATAAAGTGGCTGGATGAGGATGCCGAGGCCGGCGAGCGCGGCGCCGCGGATCACCTGGCCGTCATTGCTGTCGAGCGTCGGCGCAATGCGGACGGTCTGGACCACATTGTCCTTGCTGAGCCGCAGCGAATAGGGATCGTTGGCGAGGTTGTAGATCAGCATGTCGTGGCGCGCGAGATCGGCGGGATGCTCCGGCCGTCCTTGCCTTGCCAGATAGGACGGTGCTGCCGCCAGCACGCGCCGCATCTGGCCGATGCGACGGACGACGATGTTGGAGTCGGGCTCGTGTTCCCTGGTGCGGATCGCGACGTCGATGCCCGCCTCGATGAAATCGGGATAGCGGTTGGCGGTGATGATCTGCACGTTGAGCTTTGGATAGAGCGCGCGGAACGCCGGCAGCATCGGTGCGAGATAGATCATGGCAAACGACAGTGAGCTCGTGACCCGCAGCATGCCCTTCGGCGACAGCGCGCGGTCCGAGACTGCGTCCTCGGCTTCGGCGAGTTCGTTCAAGAGCGTACTGCAACGTTGCAACAGCTCTTGCCCTGCTTCCGTCAGCCACTGCCGACGCGTGTTGCGCTCGATCAGCCTCACCGCGAGCCGCTCCTCCAGCGCGCTGAGGTGCCGGCTCGCCGCCGCATTCGACATCCGCAACGTCTCGGCCGCCTTGGAAAGGCTGCCGAGTTCGGCCGTTTTGGAGAAGACTTCGAGCTGGAGAAGGCGGTCCATTTTTGCGCAACTCGGAAAAGAGACTTACGATTTTTGGCCTTTATTTCCGATTTCTGCAAGGCAAAATGCCTCCAACAAAGCAAGATGACCGGCGAGGAAATCAGGAAAATGTCGGGCCCGATCAGGCACATCGTGATGTGGCGGCTGCGCGGGGAGACGCCTGCGGAGCGCTCCGCTGCCCGGCTCAAGGTAAAAACCCTTTTCGAGGGCCTGAAGGGGCAGATCGACGGCCTCATCCATATCGAGGTCGGCCTCGACGTCAGCGATGTCGACTACGCCTGCGACGTCGTGCTGTTCTCCGAATTCGCCGACCAGGCCGCGCTTCAGGCCTATGCAACCCATCCGGAGCACCTGCGCGTCCGCGAGGAGCTCGGCGACTTGCGGATCGGCCGCTTCCAGGTCGATTATCCCATCAAAGAGACCGGCGCATGATCGGTTCGTTCACCTTCGAAAACCTCCCCTGCCGCGTCGTATTCGGCAGCGGAACGCTTGCTGCGGCCAAGGCCGAGGTCGAGCGGCTCGGCGGCAAGCGTGCGCTGGTGCTGACGACGCCGCAGCAGGAGGCGCAGGGCAAAAACCTCGGCGTTGCACTCGGCCCGCTCTATGCCGGCCTCTTTGCCGGCGCCACGATGCACACCCCCGTCGAGGTCACCGCGAAGGCGCTCGCGGCGATGAAGGCCTGTGACGCCGACTGCGTCGTCTCGCTCGGCGGCGGCTCGACCACGGGCCTTGGCAAGGCGCTGGCGTTACGCACCGGCGTCAACCAGCTCTGCATCCCCACCACCTATGCCGGCTCCGAGATGACGCCGATCGTCGGCCAGACCGAGAATGGCCTCAAGACGACGGTGCGCGATGCGGCCGTGCTGCCGGAGACCGTGATCTACGATGTCGACCTGACCTTGACGCTGCCGGTCGGCCTGGCAGCGACTTCCGGCATCAATGCGATTGCGCACGCGGTCGAAGCGCTTTACGCGCGCGATGCCAATCCCGTGACCTCGCTGATGGCGGAAGAAGGCATCCGTGCGCTCGCCCGTGCCCTGCCCGCCATCGCCGCGAAGAGCGATGACCGCGAGGCCCGCACCGAAGCGCTGTATGGCGCCTGGCTCTGCGGCGTCTGCCTCGGCACCGTCGGCATGGCTCTTCATCACAAGCTCTGCCACACGCTCGGCGGCACATTCGATCTTCCGCACGCTGAGACCCACACCATCGTGCTGCCGCATGCGTTGGCCTACAATGCGCCCGCCGTGCCCGATGCGATGATGCGTATCTCGCGTGCGATCGGCGCGGCCGATGCATCGCGGGGACTCTACGACCTTGCGAAGCGGCTGAATGCAAAGCTGGCGCTGCGCGACATCGGCATGCCCGAGGGCGGCATCGACAAGGCGGCTGATCTCGCGGTCACTAACGCCTACTGGAATCCGCGCCCCCTCGAGCGCAACGCCATCCGCGACTTGATCGCGCGCGCCTGGGCGGGCGAGCCGCCGGCCGCAACCAAAGCGGTGGCCTGAGGCGATGCGGCGCACGCTGATCAAGTCAGCAACCATCATCAGCATGGATGATGCGGTTGGCGATCTCCCTACCGGCGACGTGCTGGTCGAGGGCAACCGGATCGTTGACGTGCGCCCCGGCATCGAGCTTGGCAGCGGAGCGGCCGAGACTGAGGTCATCGACGGCACGGGGCGTATCGTCATTCCGGGTCTGATCAACGCCCATATGCACACCTGGCAGACGGCATTGCGCGGGTTTGCCGCGAACTGGACGCTGCTCGAATATTTCCGCCGCATGCATGCAGGGCTGGCGACCGTGTTCCGGCCCGACGACATCTATATCGCAACGCTGGTCGGCGCGCTGAACCAGATCAATTGCGGCACCACGACGCTGGTTGACTGGTGCCACAACAATCCGACGCCTGACCACACCGACGCGGCCGTGCGCGGCCTGATCGAGAGCGGTATTCGCGCGGCCTTCTTTCATGGCTCGCCGAAACCCGAGCCAAAACCCGGCGAGCCGCATTTCTCGGAGATCCCGCATCCGCGCCGCGAGGTCGAGCGGTTGCTGGCGGGTCCCCTCGCCGATCGTAACGGCCTTGTCACGCTTGGACTTGCCATTCTCGGCCCGCATTATGCGACGCTCGACGTCGCCACGCGTGACTTCCGCCTGGCGCGAGAGCTTAACCTGATCGCATCGATGCATCAGGGCGGCGGTCCGGCCAAGACTGCGGACGGCTGGGAGAAGCTGATCGAGGCGGGCCTCGTCGGGACCAATGTCAACATCGTTCACGGCAACGACCTCTCCGACGACCTCCTGCAACGCCTGGTCGATCTCGGCGTGTCGTTCTCGGTGACACCGGAGAACGAGATGATCCAGGGCCACGGCTTTCCGATCACCGGCCGGCTCCTGAAGCGCGGCGTTCGACCGACGATCGGCATTGATCTCGAATCCGTGCTGGCCGGCGATCTCTTCTCTGCCGCCCGCGTCGCTCTATCGATACAGCGGGCGCTCGACAATGCCGAGTCGCGCAACGCCAGCGGCACGATTCCAGCGACGACGACGATTCCGGCGCGCGAGGCGCTGCGCTGGATCACGCTCGAGGGCGCCCGCATGCTCGGCCGCGACGGCCAGATCGGCTCGCTCATGCCGGGCAAGCTCGCCGACCTCGTGGTCATCAATGCCTCCGATCTCAATCTCTTTCCGGTCCACGATCCCGTCGCCACCGTCGTGATGCAGACGAGCCTTGCCAATATCGAGGCCGTGATGATCGGCGGCGTCTGGAAGAAGCGGAACGGCAGGCTGCTGGTTGACGAACTGGAGCGGAAGAAGGAGCTGCTCGCACAATCGGGGCGGCGTCTGGTGCAGGACATCGAACGACAAGGACGCGCCGCCTGAGGCGCCAACGGACAACAAGAATGACGAACGCTTCGAAAAACATCGCTTTCATCGGCATCGGCAAGATGGGCCTGCCGATGTCGGCACTCGTCGCCAAGGCCGGCTATGCCGTGACCGCCTTCGACCCAAGTGCGGCTCGCATCGCTGCCGCACGCGAACAGGGCATCGCCATTGCGGCCTCACCGGCCGACGCGGTCAGCGGCCGGGCTGCGGTGATCACCTCCCTGCCTGACGATGGCGCGCTGCGCGCTTTGATGCTCGGCCCAACCGGTCTGATCGGCGCGATGGCGCCGGGAGCCGTGCTGATCGAAACCAGCACAGTCAGCGCGGAGGCCTCCGCTGAGGTCGATGCCGCCGCACGGGCGCGCGGCGTCGCCTATCTGCGCGCGCCGGTCTCCGGTAACGCCAGCATCGTCCACACGGGCGCGCTGACCTGCTTCGTCTCGGGGCCGAAGGACGTCTTCGGGGCCGCAAAGCCGCTGTTCGCAACCTTCACGCGCGCGCAGACCTATCTCGGGCCCGGTGAAGAAGCGCGCTACGCAAAACTCGCCGTCAACCTGATGATTGCTGTGTCGGCCGCCATGATGGCCGAGAGCCTGGCGCTCGCTCGAAAGGGCGGCATCGCCTGGCATGACATTCTGAAGGTGCTCGACGACAGCGCGGTTGCCTCTCCCATGGTGAAGTACAAGACCGCGCCGCTCAGGACGCGCGATTTCGAGTCGACCTTCTCCTGCAAGCAGATGGCCAAGGATCTCGATCTCATCCTCGGCGCCGGCCACGCCGTCGGCGTGCCGCTCCAGCTCGCGGCACAGGTGCGCGAGATTTATGGCTCACTGGTTGCGCAAGGCGATGGTGAAACCGACTTCATCGCGACCGTCAAGCATCTCGAACGGCTGTCAGGGCTTGGCGAACCAAAACTCTGATCAACGGAGGCAACGTTGCGTAACTTCAATGAGAACACGATCACCGACGCCGTGCTCGAGC
This sequence comes from Bradyrhizobium sp. UFLA05-125, assembly GCF_059803515.1. Taxonomy (NCBI): domain Bacteria; kingdom Pseudomonadati; phylum Pseudomonadota; class Alphaproteobacteria; order Hyphomicrobiales; family Nitrobacteraceae; genus Bradyrhizobium; species Bradyrhizobium sp. UFLA05-125. The sequence goes on from NZ_JBANBJ010000004.1 coordinate 200,062, forward strand.
GGATCGAGGGCGCGACCGATCCGCGGATCAAGCAAGTGAGCGAGGCGCTGGTGCGCCACCTTCATGCCTTCGTGCGCGAGGTGCGGCCGACCCAGAAGGAATGGGAGTACGGCATCGACTTCCTCACCCGCACCGGCCACATGTGCGATGACAAGCGCCAGGAGTTCATCCTGCTATCGGATACGCTCGGCGTTTCCATGCTGGTCGACGCCATCAATCATCCGGTGCCGGAGGGCGCGACCGAGACCACGGTGCTCGGCCCCTTCTTCGTGCAGGCCGCCCCGGAGAAAAACAGCGGCGAGGACATCTCCGGCACCATGGAAGGTGATCCGATGCTGGTCACAGGCACCGTCTCGGCCGAGGACGGCGGGCCGCTGGTGGGCGCAGTGGTGGATGTCTGGCATTCCGACGGCGATGGATATTATGACGTGCAGCAACTCGATGAGATCGGCGATCTCGCGATGCGCGCGCGCTTCCACACCGATGCCGACGGCCGCTTCCATTTCTGGTCGATCAAGCCCGCCGCATACCCAATTCCGCATGATGGGCCGGTCGGCGAGATGCTGGAGGCGCAGGGCCGCCATCCCTGGCGCCCGGCACACGTGCATTTCATGATCTCCGCGCCAGGCTTCGAACAGCTCGTGACGCATGTGTTCGTCGCCGGCGACAAGTACCTCGACAGCGACGTGGTGTTCGGCGTCAAGGACAGCCTGATCCGCGAGTTCGTCCGTCATCCACCAGGTCGTGCGCCGGATGGCCGCATGGTGGGGGCTGAGTATTTTCATCTCAACTATGATTTCGGCTTGAAGCAGGTTGCGAGCAACGCAAGAGCTGCTTAAGCCGGATCACGGCTGAAAGGACCGACAAGAGTCCGGCAAATCGAGCTTTTTGGAGAGGACGGACGATGGAGGAGGCTGACACACCGCTGCTCGAGCTGCGCGGCATCAGCAAGGAGTTTCCGGGCGTCAAGGCGCTGGACGACGTGTCCTTCGCCGTGTTTCCCGGCGAGGTGCACATGCTGCTCGGCGAGAACGGCGCCGGCAAGTCTAGCCTGATGAAGGTGCTGTGCGGCGCCTACCGCGCCGATGCAGGCGAGTTCTATTACAAGGGCAAGAAGGTCGCGATGTCGTCGACCGCCGACGCGCAGAAGCTCGGCATTGCCGTCATCTTCCAGGAATTCTCGCTCGTCCCCTATCTCGACATCGCTCAAAACATCTTCCTCGGCCGCGAGCCGAAGGGCCGCATCCCCGGCACCATCGACCGCCGCAAGATCCTGTCCGATGCCAAGCGCGTGCTCGATACCATCGGCTTCGACATCGATCCCTCCATCACCATCGACAAGCTCGGCGTCGCCCAGCAGCAGATGGTCGAGATCGCGAAGGCGATCAGCCAGAACGCGCGCATCCTTGTCATGGACGAGCCGACCGCGGCGCTGTCAGACCGCGAGACCGAGCTCCTGTTCGCGCTGATCGCGCGGCTGAAGGCCGACGGGGTCGCGATCGTCTACATCTCGCACCGCATGGCCGAGGTGTTCGCGCTCGGCGACCGCATCACCATCCTTCGCGACGGCCGGCGTATCGACGGCGTCCGGCCGGCCGACGTCACGCCCGACCAGCTCGTGCGCATGATGGTCGGCCGCACCGTCGACATGACTTATCCGCGCAACTTCGTCGACAAGCCCGGCCAGGTGTTGCTCAGCGTCAAGGGCCTGACCTCGCCAACCGGCATTTCCGACATCGACATCGAGGTATGTCAGGGCGAGATCGTCGGCCTCTGCGGCCTCGTCGGCTCCGGCCGAAGCGAGGTCGCGCGCGCCATCTTCGGCGCAGATCCCGTGACATCAGGCGAGATCGTTTTTGACGGCAAGACGATCTCCGGTGAGCCCGACGTCGCCGCGCGACGCGGCATCGCCCTGATTCCTGAGAGCCGGAAGAGCGAGGGCCTCGCTCTGCTCCGCTCGGTCGGCGACAATCTCGTGGTGTCGGCGCTGAGAAAGCTGTTCCCGAGTGGCCTGTTCGATCAACGCCGCGCACAGCGCACGTCAGACAATCTGATCCGGCAACTCAGGATCGCCACGCCGAATGCCCGGCAGACCGTCGGCCTGCTGTCCGGCGGCAACCAGCAGAAGGTCGTGATCGGCAAATGGCTCGCCGCGGGTGCAAAGCTCTTCATCTTCGACGAGCCGACGCGCGGCATCGACATCGGCGCCAAGTCAGAGATCTTTGCGCTGATCGACCGGCTGGTCGCCGAGGGCGCAGCTGCGTTGATGATCTCGTCCGAGCAGGTCGAGATCTGCCATGTCTGCGACCGCGCCTATGTGATGCGCGAGGGCCGCATCGCCGGGCATCTGTCGCGCACTGAGCTGACCGAGGAGAACATCGTGCGACTGGGAATGCATCATGCGTGAGGCCGCAGTCGTTTCGCAACCAAATCCGCTCCAGCGCATTCCCGGCGTCGCTGTCGTGCTGGTGCTCCTGATCGCGCTGTTCGGGGCGGTCGCACCCGGCTTCCTGTCGGTCGCGAATCTCTCAAACGTGCTGGTGCAGTCGACGATCCTGACCATGCTCGCGCTGCCGATGACGTTGATCATCATGACCGAAGGCCTGGACCTCTCGATGGGCGCAGTGCTGACGCTGACCTCCCTCTGCGTCGCCATCGTGTCGCTCGCGACCAAGTCGATGCTGCTTGGGCTAGGCGCCGGCGTGCTGGTCGGCGCCGCCTTTGGCACCATCAACGGCTGGCTGGTCGCCGTTCTCGGGATTCCGCCCTTCGTCGCGACGCTCGGCACGCTCGGCATGGCGCAGGGCTTGTCGCTGATCGTCTCCGACGGCCAGAGCGTCGTCGGCATCCCCCACAGTGTGCGTGATATCTATTCATCCACCTTGCTCGGCGTGCCCGTGCCGATCGTGATGGCACTCGTGACTTACGCGTTCTTTCATGCCCTGCTCTATCACACCCGCTTCGGCACCTACATCTTCGCGCTCGGGGGAAATCGCGAGGCGCTGAGATATGCCGGCCGCTCGCCGAACCGGCTGCTGATCGCTGTCTACGCGATTGGCGGCACCATGGCCGGCGTCGCGGGGCTCTTGATGACCGCGCGCATGAATTCCGGCCACCCGACCGCCGGTCTCGGACTGGAATTCGATGCGATTGCGGCGGTTGCGGTTGGCGGCACCTCATTCGAGCGCGGCAATGGCTGGCTGCTCGGTACCGTGCTCGGCGTGATCGCGGTGGGCGTCCTGCGCAACGGCCTCAATCTGATCTCGTTGCCATCCTCTGTGCAGGTCGCAAGCGTCGGCGTCCTCGTCATCGTCGCGCTGTTCCTGGACGGCATCAGGAGCCGCTCATGACCGACATCACCAAGGAGGCCATCTCGCCGCCCCGCTCCTTCCTGTCGCAGGATGCGATCCAGGTATTCTACCGGTTGCTCGCGGCACTGCTGATCTGTGCGGTGCTCGCGGTCCTCAGCGACTCCTTCCTGAGCCTCGGCAACATCCTCAACGTGCTGCGGCAGGCGAGCCTGACCTTCTTCATTGCCTCGGGCCTGACGCTGGTGGTGCTGACCGCCGGGCTCGATCTCTCCGTCGGCGCCAATGTCGCTCTCTCAGCCTGCCTTGCCGGCACCGTGATCCATCAAACCGGCTCGCCGGCGCTGGGCATCCTTACCGCGCTGGTGGCCGGTGGCGTCGTTGGTCTCCTTAACGGCGTCATGGTGACGGCGCTGCGCATCCCCTCCTTCATCGCCACCTACGGCATGCTCTGGGTGCTGAACGGCCTGACCTATTGGTACATGGCCGGCGACACCATTCACGGCTTCCCCGCCGGCTTCCGGCAGATCGGCAGCGGCTATCTCTTCGGCCTGCCGATCCCGGTCTACCTGCTCCTGATCTTCCTTGCGATCGGCACACTGTTCGCGCAGCGGACAATCTGGGGCCAGGAGATCTATGCGATCGGTGCCAATCCGATTGCCGCGCGGCTCTCCGGAATTCCGGTCGCGCGCCGGCTGTTGCTGGTCTACGCCGTCTCCGGCACCATGGCGGGGCTTGCGTCGATCATCTTCCTGTCGCGGCTCAATTCGGCGGAGGCCGACATCGGCGAAAGCCTGACGCTGCCGGCGATCGCGGCCGTGCTGATTGGCGGCACGTCGCTGTTCGGCGGCGTCGGCACGGTATTCGGCACCTTCGTCGGCGCGCTGATCCTGACGCTGGTGCTCAACGGCATGAACCTGCTCTCGGTTAGTGCCAACTGGCAGCCGCTCGTCACCGGCGTCATCGTCGTTCTCGCGGTCTGGCTCGATATGAAGACACGCCGCCGCACGCAATGAGTTCTTTCGCGAAAATCCAACAAACCAAAATGAGGGATGGAGATTACATGAAATCGAAATTGGGCCACCTCGCACTACCGATTCTGATGGCAGCCGCGTTCACGACGCAGGCCCGCGCCGACGGCGAGACCATCGCGGTCTTCACAAAGAACCAGACCAACCCCTACTTCCAGACCGTGCGCGTCGGGGCGGACGTCGCAGCCAAGGCGCTCAACGCCAAGACGTTGCACTACATCCCGACCAAGCCGGACTCGATTCCCGAGCAGCTCAGCCAGATCGAGGACGTCGTGGTGAAGAAGCCGAGCGCCATCGTCTTCATTCCCGTCGACTACAAGGCCATGGTGCCAGGCGTCGAGAAGATCAACGACGCCAAGATCCCCGTCGTTAACATCACCGACCGTTCCGCCGGCGGCAAGTTCGTCTCCTTCGTCGGCGCCGACGATTACAGCCTCGGGCTCGAGACCGCGCGCTATCTGCTGAAAACGCTCGGCGGCAAGGGGAACATCGTCATCATCGAGGGCGTCAAGGGCTCGCTGACCAATGTCGATCGGATCAGAGGCTTCAACGATGCGATCAAGGAAGCTCCGGGCGCAAAGCTGCTGGCCTCGCAGCCCGCCAATTACCAGCGGCTGCAAGCCCTCCAGGTGATGGAGAACCTGATGCAGTCCAACTCGCAGATCGACGGCGTGCTCGCCGCCAACGACGCCATGGCGGTCGGAGCGATCGAGGCGCTGGACGGCGCCAATCGCAAGGCGCAGGTGATCGGCATCAACGGCACCAAGGAAGCCATCGACGCCATCAAGTCCGGCAAGCTGCTCGCGAGCGGTGACTATAACGGCTTTGCGCAGGGCTGCCTCGGCACCATGATGGCAATCCGTAATCTGCGCGAGCAACCCGTCGTCGCCGAGATCGTGCTCAAGCCCACCGTGATCACGAAGGACAACTACCAGCCCTTCGATCAACCGCTCGAGCAGCGAACCTGCCCGACGTGGGAAGAAGCGCAAAAGCTCGGCTCGAAATAGGCATCGTTGACAATCAGGGACGGTCGTCAGAACGGCCGTCCCAAGATACCGGAGATATCATGCTGTTCGCTATCCACGCCGTCGACCGCGCCGGCGCGCTGCCGACCCGGCTCGCCAACTACGACGCGCACAAGGTGTTCCTGAACGACACCTCGCGCTTCGGGGTCAAAATCGTCATGTCTGGCCCGCTCGTCTCCGACGACGGCGAGAAGATGATCGGCAGCTTGTTCCTGATCGAGGCGCCCGGACGCGCCGAGGTCGAGGCCTTTAACGGCGCCGATCCCTTTGCCGCAGCCGGCATCTGGGAGAAGGTCACCATCACGGGATTCCTGCGGCGGCAGGGCTGACGGGCGCCGGACGACTCAGGCGTCGATGCCGCGCTGAACCAGGATGCGCTCGGCGCTGTCGTTCCAGACGTCCATCTTGGTGATCTTGCCGCCCCGCACTACGAAACGATCGACGTAGCGATTGCCTTCGAAAGGTGTGCCGTCATGCCATTCGCCGTAGAGCGTGCCGACACTGTAGACAACGGTCTCGCCCTCGCCCGGGCAGACGTCGAACCGGTCCATCTTCTTTTTGACCCAGCGATAGCGCTTGGCATTGAAGCCAGTCGGCCCGCGCGGATGGTCGAATTCGCGGCCACCGGTGAAGGTGATCACCGTACCCGGCGCCATGTAGACCGCCGCGGCCTCCGGGTCGGGAATCATCGAGGCCGTCAGATAGGCTTCGACGATCTCGGCGTCGGACATGGTTTTGCTTGGGACTTTTGCGGCAACGGACATGGCGCTTCTCCGAAAGATGCGGGATACTAACCCTGGGCTGCTGGATTGCATGCATATAATTTGAACATTCCCGCACTCATTTGCTGGATATCTGGAGGTGCCCCCGCAGGGCACGCTCCCGTACGCTTACGCCGTAGAGTGCTGGTGCCATGACGAGCCGAACCGCCTTCGACCTGATCTTCCGCAACGCGCTGATGCGCGGCGCCACCGCTCCCGCCGATATCGGCATTTCCCAAGGCAAGATCGCCGCGATCGAGCCGCGCCTTCAGGCCGAAGCCGTCGAGATCGACCTCCAAGGTCGGCTCGTGCTGCCCGGCTTCGTCGACACCCACATCCACCTCGACAAGGCCTGCCTGCTCGGCCGCTGCGGGCATGACCACGGCAGTCTCAGCGACGCCATCCGCGCCGTCTCGGCGATGAAGCGCGATTTCACGGTTGAGGACGTCTATGCCCGCGGCGCCAGGGTCCTGGAACGCGCAATCGTGCACGGCACGACGCGGATGCGCACCCATGTCGAGATCGATCCGCGAATCGGCCTGCGCAGCCTCGAGGCTGTCAAAGCCCTGAGGCGCGACTATGCCTGGGCGCTCGATCTGTCGCTCTGCGTCTTTCCGCAGGAGGGGCTGACCAACGATCCCGGAGCTGAGGAGCTCTTGGTCCAGGCGCTGCGCGACGGCGGCGAGGTGATTGGCGGCTGTCCCTATACCGACAGCGATCCGAACGCGCATCTTAAGCGCATCTTCGACCTCGCCCAGGAATTCGATGTCGATGTCGATCTCCATCTCGACTTCGATCTCGATGCGTCCTGGTCGCATCTCGACGAAGTGTGCCGGCAGACCGAACAGCGCGGCTATCAGGGCCGCGTCTCGATCGGCCATGTCACAAAGCTCTCCGCGCTAGCGCCGGAGCGCCTGAGACCAGTGGTCGAACGGCTCGCAAAAACCGGTGTCGCCGTGACGGTGCTGCCGGCGACCGATCTCTATCTGATGGGCCGTGATGCCACGCACAACGTGCCGCGCGGCATTACGGTGGCCCACAAGCTCGTCGCGAGCGGCGTGCTGTGCTCCGTTGCGACCAACAATGTGCTCAATCCCTTCACGCCGTTCGGCGATGCGTCGCTGCTGCGGATGGCGAACTTCTACGCCAACGTCGCGCATGCATCAGTCGGCGAGTTCGACACCTGCCTCGATCTCGTCACCGATTTGCCGGCGCGACTGATGAACTTGAAAAACTACGGCCTCAAAAACGGCAACCCGGCCGATTTCGTCGTGCTCGATACGCGCGACGGCCGCTTTGCAGTCGCCGAACTGCCGGAGATCATGATGGGCTTCAAGAACGGCCGGCCGGTCTTTGAACGGCAACAAGCCGTCCTGTTTCCGCCCTCAAACTCGGGCAAACCGCGCGCCGTCATCCCTCACGCTTGATCTTTGCCAGGATGCGGTCCGCCTCTGTGCGCCAGTCGGCGCTGCGGGCGAATTCCTTGGAGCCCCTGATGCCGAACAGGCCTTCGTCGGCGAGATCGGCGACCCAGGCCTGCCGCTCGGCGGTGCCCTGGGCCGACCATGGGGTCAGCCCCGCCTCTCGCACGGTCTCGGCAACCTCGCGCACTTCCTCGGCGCGACGGCGGCCGTGCTCGATCACGCGCTGGAAGAAATAAGCGCCCTGCTTCTCCCAGTTGATGCCCGGAAAGGTTTCCGCGAGCGACGCCAGCACTGCATCCTCGACGCCATAGGCGCGCGCCGTGGTAAAGCTCTCGATGACCATGGCTTCCAGGCCCTTGATCATGATGCTCCGGCACATCTTCACCGCCGAGGAGACGCCGAGCTTGTCGCTCGCGACCTTGGCGGCAAAGCCGATCGCATTGAGAAGCGGCTCGAGCTCCCGTGCGCCGGGGCCACCGAGCAGCAGCGGCACCTTGATGCGATAAGGCGGCACAGAGGTCATCACCGCGCCCTCGACATAGCGTCCGCCGGCGTCGTCGATCAGCTTGGCGGCACGCTGCTTGGCGCCGGGCGAGGCCGAGTTGAAGTCGAGGAACCAGGCCCCCTGGTTGATCGCGCCTGCGCAGGCTTGCGCCACCGAGACAGCCTGGCTTGCGGTGACAGCGGAGACGATGAGGTCGGATTTTGCGGTCAGATCAGCGTGCGAGGCAACCAACGCAACGCCGCGCTTCGTGGCGTGATCTCGCAAGGCCGCGCCCTGCTCGTTCCCGAGCTTGAGGTCGAAGGCCGCGACCTTGATGTCCTGCTGGCGCAGGTCCTCCGCGAGGATCTTGCCGACCTCGCCATAACCGACAAGTCCTATCTGCCATCGCCTGGGATCACCGGACATCATCAGTTCATCCTTCGCGTGGTGTCGTCAAAGAGCTCCTCGACCGCAAAGCGGCGCGGGATCAGCGCCTGCTGGTAGGCGTAGTCGATGATCAGCTCCAGCGGCCTGCGATTGGCTTCGACCCCGAAGGGCAGGAGATCGGGCGAGGCGGACACGCCTGCCTTCGCCTTTCCGGCTGTCAGAAGATCGTACACGCCGGCGACGACGTCGGGGCGCGATTTTGCCAGAGCCTCGGTCACGACCACGAGATGGTTGACCGGGACCACGCCACGCCGGGCGTACCAACTCGCGGCCTCCGCGGCCGGATCGGGAAACAGCGGCTTGAGGCGCGGATCGTTCGATGTCTCGCCGAGCACGGCGTCGAGCTCGCCATCGAGCAGCATTTGCTGGATCTTCTTGTCCTTCGGCGCGCGCTCGGTGGTGTCGATATATTCAGCCACGTGCGGATCCTCGAAGGTGATCCAGCTGATCTTGTCGAGATTCACCCCGTAGTCATTGGCGAGAATTCCCCTGATCCAGGCACCGGTCGTGGTCGTGAACGACCGAATGCCGACGCGCTTGCCTTCCAGATCGGACGGGCCGAGCGTGCCGCGCTCGGGATTATACCGCGCGTAAGCGTGCTGGAAGCGGCCGAGCATGGTCGCCGGCAACAGCACCAGCGGCTTGCCGTGGGCTTTCGCCATCAGATAGGTGACGATCGCCATCTCGCAGACATCGAACGCCTGCTCGCGCACCATCGGCTTGAACGCCGTGTTGGTCGGCGTGTACTCGATGAAGTCGAGGTCGAAACGATCGGAGCGGAGCTCTCCGCTCTTTAACGCCTCCACATGTAGATGCGATCCGAGCACGGTCCGCAGCTTGAGACGATCCATCAGCCCGCTCCGCTCTTCGCCTGCTCAGACGTCCTCGGGATTGTCGACATAGACGAGCCCGGCTTTCGCCAGAGCCTCGCGCATATTGTACATGTCGAGGCCAAGCTCGCCCGAGGCAAGACGATTGCGCTTGCCGCTCTCGTCCGCGTTGCGCTTCCTTGCCTTCTCGGCAACCTCGGCCGCGAGCCGCTTCGGCACCACCACGACGCCATCGTCGTCGGCGACCACGATATCGCCGGGCTCTACATTGACGCCGGCGCAGACTACGGGAACGTTGACCGAGCCCAGCGTCGCCTTGACCGTTCCCTTGGCCGAGATAGCGCGAGACCACACCGGGAATTTCATCTCGTGCAGCGCCTTCACATCACGGCAGCCGGCGTCGATGACGAGCCCCTGCACACCGCGCGCGTGAAGCGACGTCGCAAGCAGTTCGCCGAACATGCCGTCGGTATTATCGGTGGTGCAGCCGACCACGAGGATGTCGCCCGGCCTGCATTGCTCGACCGCGACATGGATCATCCAGTTGTCGCCGGGCTGCGCGAGCACGGTGACCGCAGGGCCAGCAATCTGCGCGCCGGGCCAGATCGGCCGCATATACGGCTTCATCAGCCCGACACGGCCCATCGCCTCGTGCACGGTGGAGACGCCATAGGCGGCCATACCGCCGCGATCGGCGCGCTTGATGTTGCGAACGACGACGGGCTTCATGCCAATACCTCCTCAACAGTCGGGAACAGGCGCTGATAGGCTTCGCCATAGGTCATGGGCACGCCGGTGTTGCGGCTGCCCTGGATGCCGCGGTTGAGCGCGACGCGCTCATAGTAGCCCCAGAGGTGCTTTTGCGCGGCGAGTATCTGGAACGCCTCGTACTTCTCCTTCCAGACTTCGTCGATCTTCAAGATCAGGTTCGGCTTGTAGTTACATTGCTCCGGCTGGTGCGGCTCGAACAGGAACACCGGCGGCGCGGCATATTTGTACTGCGCACCCGGCTTGTGGCCCATGGCCTGCGCGACCACGCGGGTCTCCTGCGCGAAATGCGCTGCATTCGGGTGGTCGAAATTATAGGGATCCTCCAGCGCATGGGTCAGCACGAAGCTCGGGTTGAGCTCGCGGTAGATGTCGACCATGCGATCGAAATGGGCTTCCGTCAGCTTGAGCGGATAGTCGCCGCAATCGAAGAACTCGATCTCGGCGCCCAATAGTTTTGCCGCGCGCTCGGCCTCGTCCTTGCGACCGGCCTTCACCGACTCGAGCGTCGCGCCCTTTTCCTTCCAGGCGAACTGGCTCTCGCCGCGCTCGCCGAAGGACATGCAGACGATCTTCATCCGGTAGCCCTTCTTGGCATGCAGCGCGATGGCGCCGCCCGCGCGCCAGACGAAATCGCCGGGATGGGCGGTAATTACAAGACCTGTCTTCATGGGACAAACTCCCCTTTCATCTCTTCAAAGCTTGACCTGCTTCTAGCGAAGCGCAAGCAGCCAAATCATCACACCCCAGCGGCCGGTACCGACTCGCCGTCGAGCACGCGTTTCAACCGATCCGCGTCGAGCGCGCCTTCCCATCTTGCAATCGCGATGGTCGCGACCGCGTTCCCGATCAGATTGGTCGGCGTCAGCCCCTGCGACATCAGCCGATGGATCCCGAGCACCAGCGCGACGCTCGCGACCGGAATGGTTCCGGTGGCCGACAGCGTTGCCGCCAGCACGACGAAGGCGGCGCCCGCAATTCCCGCCGCGCCCTTGGAGGTCACGAGCAGGATCAGCAGCAGCTCGACCTGCTCTGCGAGCCCGAGCGGCGTGTTGGTCGCCTGCGCCAGGAAGACCGAGGCAGCCGCAAGGTAAAGGCAGGTGCCGTCGAGATTGAACGAGTAGCCCGTCGGGATCACGAGCCCCACAACGCTGCGCTCGCAGCCGGCGTTTTCGAGCTTCGAGAGCATCCGTGGCAGCACGGTCTCCGACGATGTCGTGGCGATGCAGATCAACAGCTCTTCCCAGATATAGCGGATCAGCTTCAGCAGGCTGAAGCCGCAGAACCGCGCGACCGGGCCGAGCGCAATGACGATGAACACCAGGCAGGTGAGATAGAAGCCGCCGAGCAGCTTGCCGAGCGAGGCCAGCGAGCCGACGCCGAACTTGCCGACCGTGAACGCAATGGCGCCGAATGCGCCGATCGGCGCCACCCACATCACGAAGCCGACGATCGCAAATACCATCTTTGAAGCGACGTCGATCAGGTTGACCAGCGGTGCTCCGCGCTCGCCGAGCTGCACCAGGGCAAAGCCGCACAGCACGGAGATGAACAGCACCTGGAGGATGTTGCCTTCGGCAAAGGCGCCGACGAAGGTGCCGGGAAGGATGTTCATCAGGAACGGTACGAAGCCGATCGCCCCGGTCTGCTTGACGTAAGGCTCGATGGCGCTGGTGTTGATGCTGGCGGCGTCAATGTTCATGCCGACGCCGGGCTTCAGCAGATTGATCGCGACAAGCCCGATCACCAGCGCGATCGTCGTCATGAGCTCGAAATAGAGGATCGCCTTGATGGCGACGCGCCCGACCCGGGCCATGTCGGCCATATGCGCGATGCCGTGCACGACGGTGCAGAAGATGATCGGCGCGATCAGCATGCGGATCGCCTTGATGAAGGCATCGCCCAGCGGCTGCATTTTTGCGCCTAGCTCAGGATTGACGATGCCGAGCGCAATACCGGCCGCCATGGCGAGGAGAACCTGGACCCAGAGCTCCTTCCACCAGGCGCGGCCCCGCGGCTTGTCGATCGCGAGCGCTGTCATTCCCCGAACTCGAACAGGCGGGCCGGATTGCTGACCAGAATCTTCTCCTGGAACTCCGCCTCCGGCGCGAACAACGGAATCAAGTCGACCAGGTCGCCGTCATTCGGCATCACCTTGACATTGGGATGCGGCCAATCCGTGCCCCAAATGACGCGGTCGACTGCTGTCTCGACGATCTTGCGTGCGAACGGCACGGCATCGGTGAAGGGCGGACCAGAGGACGAAACGCGTTCCGAACCACAGATCTTGACCCAGCATTTCTCGTCGCGCTGCATCAGGTCGATCAGGATCTTGAACGGAAGCTGGTCGAGCCCCTCGGACGCCTTCACCCGTCCCATGTGATCGATGGTGTAGCGCACCGGCAGCTTGGCCAGCATGGCGGCATATTCCGGCAGGTCGATCGCGTCGAAATGCAGGTCGATGTGCCAGCCGAGCGGTGCAACCATCGCGATCACGCGGTCGAACACGCTCTTGTCCGGGACGCCACCGAGATGGCGGACGAAATTGAAGCGACAGCCGCGGAAACCGCCTTCGTGCAGTTCGCGCAAGCCCCGTTCGGTAATGGTGTCGTCGATATTGGCCACGGCGCGGTAGGCCCCGTTGCTCTGCGCGATCGCGTCGAGCGCAACGGTATTGTCGGTGCCGTGTACGCTGGCATTGACGATGACGGCGCGCTGGACGCCGAGCTTGGCGTGCAACGCGCGAAAATCCTCCAGCGGCGCGTCGGGCGGCGTGTAGGAACGGTCCGGCGCGTACGGATATTTCGAGCCCGGACCGAAGATATGGCAATGCGCGTCGCAAGCGAGCGCCGGCAGCTTGAACTTCGGTGTGCGCGTGTTCGGATCGGGCGGCGGAATGGTCGGCTTGTACATCTGGTGTCTTCAGGTGAACTTGAACAGGCGCGCGGGATTGTCGACCAGCAGCTTCTGCTGGATCGCGGCATCGGGTGCGTAGAGCGGGATCAGATCGACGATCTCGCCGTCATTGGGCATGACCTTGACGTTGGGGTGCGGCCAGTCGGTGCCCCAGATCACGCGATCGGGCGCGTTGTCTATCAGCTTCTTCGCAAACGGCACGGCATCGTGGAACGGCTTGCCTACGGCGGATGCACGCTCAAGGCCGGTGATCTTGACCCAGCACTTCTCGTCTTTGTTCTGCAGATCGAGCAGCGCGGTGAAGTCTGGATCATCGAGCCCCTTGCCCGCCTGCACCGTGCCCATGTGATCGATGACGTAGCGCGTCGGGAGCGCGGTCAGGATCGGCGCGAATTCGGCGATCGTGCCCGGCTCGAAATAGACGTCGACGTGCCAGCCGAGTTCGGCGACGCGATGCACGATGCGCTGGAACTTGGTCATGTCACCGACGCCGCCGAGCCGCTTCAGGAAGGCAAAGCGACAACCGCAGATGCCGCCCTTGTCCAGCGCCTCGAGCTCGTGATCGGACATCTCATCCATGACGTTGGCGATGCCCTTATAGGCCCCCTCGCTTTGCGCAATGGCATCGGTCACGACGCGGTTGTCGGTGCCGTGCACCGTGGCGTTGACGATCACACAGCGATCCACACCGATTTTCTCGTGCATGGCGCGGAAGGCCTCCAGCGGCGCATCAGCCGTGTTGTAGGGACGATGGTCCGAGAACGGATACTTGGCTGCCGGCCCGAAGATATGCGTGTGCGCGTCGCAGGATTTCGGCGGCAGCCTGAAGGCCGGCGTCTTGGGATTCGGGTCCGGCGGGTCGATGGTCGGGACCGCTTTGGCCGGCTCTGCCGCCTGCCCGCGCGCGCTCGAAGCCCAGGCGGCCATCGAGGCGCCTGTCAAGAGTTGCAAGCAGTCACGCCTGTTCATCCCGCATCCCCAGTCAAATGCCACCGGTTGCGGACAACGCGAGCTTGACGCTCCTCGTCCGCCGGCGGTCGTCTACGTCTTGTTGCTTGCCGCCGCGCGCCGACGCGCCGGCGCGGCCTGATCGAGTGCCGGCGCCTGGAACGACGCCACTGTCGCCTGAACGAGTTGCTCTATCGCAGCAGCCGCATCGCTGCCGTCGGCTTCGCCACGCGACAGGCGTGAGACGCGCTCCGGCGTCACCAGCGAGTAGTAGAGTGCACCAAGCAGGAAATGGCTGCGCCAGACGATTTCGGTGCGCGGCACATGCGGCAGACTCTCGTGGATCGCGTCGATGAAGGCGTGACTGGTGTCGTCGAAGGTCTGCGCGATGATGCGCCGCGCCACCTCGTTACCCTCGGCGGACATCACGGCACGAAGCCGCGTGAACCGCGCCCCGCCGCCGGCGAGATCGCTGCCCGAAGTGAAGGCCGGCACGACATAGGCGCGCACGATCGCTTCCAGCCGGTCCTGGAGATCGCGCACGCGCTTGGCGGCCGCGAGCAGCTCGGACCGGCGGAGATTCATCGGACCGCAATGGCGGCGATAGATCTCCAGCAGCAGACCGTCCTTGGTCTTGAAATGATAAGTGACGCTGCCGGGGTTGGCCCCGGCGGCCTGCGCGATGTCGCGTACCGAGACAGCGTTGAAGCCGTTGGTCGCGAACAACTCTTCCGCCGCGGCGAGGATCGCCTCGCGCATGTTCGGCTTGCGGGCCGTGTCTTTGCTGGTGGGCTTGCGTACCATGTGATTTGTACTATCGTACAAAAGATAAGGTCTCGTCAACAAAAACGATGGGCGGCGCCCGGCGGTCCGAGATGGCCGCCCGGACGGACATTCGCCCCGAGGAGCGCTAAAAGATGCTGGGCTTGAACAAGAAAATCGGACGCCTATTGCTGGGCACGAGCCTGCTGCTGGCCGCAAGTGGCGCCCAGGCCGACAATTTCCCGAGCAAGCCGGTCCACATTCTGGTGCCCTATGCCGCCGGAGGCGCCGTCGACGTGCTCGCCCGCACGATCGGCCAGGCGCTGGCCAAGAGCTGGGGCCAGCAGCCGGTGATCGACAACCGCCCCGGCGCCGGCGGCATCATCGCCTCGCAGGCGCTGACGCAGGCGCCGCCCGACGGCTATACGTTGATCCTGGTCGCCAGCGGCCATCCGCTCAACCAGTTCATCTATCCGAGCGTGCCCTACGACACCTTCAAGGATTTCACCGCGATCGGCGAGGTCGCCTCCTCGCCACTCGCCATCGTCGTCGCCAAGGACAGCCCATACAAGAGCCTCGGCGATCTCCTGACTGCTGCGAAGAACGAACCGGACAAGCTCTCCTACGGGATGTCCGGCAACGGCACCTCGGCGCATCTCGCCGGCGAGCTGTTGAAGTACATGGCCGGCGTGAAGATCGTCTCTATTCCCTACAAGGGCGGCGCACCGGCGCTGACCGCGGTCATCGCGGGCGAAATCCCCGTCAGCCTCAACCCACTTGCCGAAGCGATTGGTCAGCTCGACGGCGGCCCGGTGCGTGCACTCGCCGTGACGTCGGCGCAGCGGTCAAAGGCCCTGCCCGATGTTCCGACCGTCGCCGAGGCCGGCGTACCAGGCTATGACGTCTCGGTCTGGTGGGGATTTTTGGGCCCTGCGAAAATGCCGCCGGAGATCGTGGCGAAGCTCGAAACCGATTTGAAGACGGCGCTGCAAGACCCGGGCGTACTGTCGACCCTCGACAAGATCGGCGCCTCGCCGGTCGGCTCGTCGTCGAAGGAGTTTGATGCCTACATGCATGCGGAGGCGGCCAAATGGGAGCCGGTGCTGAAGGCCGCCAACATCCGGGCGCAATGACATGACCGGCCTTGGTCTGACGTGCCTTGCACGCACTGCACTCGTTGCCGTCGTCGCGTCCGGCCTTGCCGGCGCGACCGCTCGGGCTGACGGCGAGGCGCAAATTCTTGCGCCGTCCGGCACGTTGCATGTCGGCATCTATCCGGGAAGCCCGACCTCGATGGTGACCGACACGAACGGAAAGCCTCATGGGGTGAGCTACGACCTCGGCGGTGAGCTTGCAAAGCGCCTCGGCGTACCCGTCGATTATGTCCGGTTCGAGCGCGTGGCCGACATCGTCACCGCGATCCATGACGGCAAGGTCGACTTCACCGTCACCAACGCGACGCCTGTCCGCGCCAACGACGTCAGCTTCACCAACCCCGTGCTCGCGATCGAGCTCGGCTTCCTGGTGCCGACCAACTCGTCTATCGGCAAGGTGGAGGACATCGACCGGCCGGGTGTGAAGATCGGGGTGACAAAAGGCTCGACGTCCGAGCGGACGCTTCCGCAGAAATTCAGGAGCGCGACCATCGTGCCCGCCGAGAGCGTGAAGGTCGCGGTCGCGATGTTTGGTCGCGGCGAGATCGATCTTTATGCGACCAACAAGCCGACGCTGTTCGAAATCTCCGACCAGATGCCGGGCTCGCGCATTCTGGACGGCAATTGGGGCCTGGAGCACATGGCGATCGCAATCCCGAAGGGGCGCGAGGCTGCCCTGCCCTTCCTCAACCATTTCGTGGAGCAAGAGCAGTCCGGGGGTGAGCTGGAGGCGATTCAACAGCGGGCTGGCCTGAGAGGCGCGGTCAAGGCGGCGCACCAGTAGGCGTCAACTGCGCGCCTGCCTCACAGCATTTCCCGTCGTGCAACCGGGGCAGAATCCGGCTATCAAAGAAGGCATGACCCGACGCACTGGCAGCGCCGATCTTCCTCTCCACACCGGACGGGTTCCGCCGTGGCTCGCAAGCCGCATGGCGTCGCTGGGCGCGATCGTCACACAGGCGATCGTCCACCACTACGGCCGCGACGAGTTCATGCAGCGGCTGTCGCATCCGTTCTGGTTCCAGTCGTTCGGAGCCGTGATGGGGATGGACTGGCACTCCTCCGGCATCACCACCTCCGTGATCGGCGCGCTGAAACGCGGGCTTGCCCCACTCCAGAACGAGCTCGGCATTTATGTTTGCGGCGGGCGTGGCCAGCATTCGCGCAAGACGCCGGATGAGCTTCTGTCGCTCGGCGACCGCGTCGGCTTCGACGGTGCCAAACTGACGCGCGCGAGCCGCCTCGTTGCGAAGGTCGACAGTGCCGCGGTGCAGGACGGCTTTGACCTCTATTTGCATGGCTTCTTCGTCACCGACGACGGCAAATGGACGGTGGTGCAACAGGGCATGAACGGCGAGAAGCGGCAGGCCCGCCGCTATCACTGGCACTCCGAGGCGCTGAAGAGCTTCGTCGATGCGCCGCACAGCGCGATCGACGGCCCCGCGCAGGGGGAGATCGTCAACCTCACCGACCACCGTGCCGACGTCTCGCGCTCGGCGCAACTCGAGCTGCTCTCCGATCTCGGCCCCGATCGCATCGTGTCCGAATTCGAACGTCTGAGCGGTGTCGAACCCGCACAAGCCATGCTGCCGCACCTCATCATGCCAGCGCATCACGATGTACGGCCGAAGGATGTCTTCGCGCGTCGCCTGCACGGCACATTGGCTGCGGCCGCCGAGCGCGGTCCGGTCGATTTTCCCGAGCTTTTGCTGACGCCCGGTGTCGGCGCGCGCACCGTGCGCTCGCTCGCGATGGTCGCTGAAGTCGTGCACGGCGCGCCCTATCGCTTCAAGGACCCGGCGCGCTTCTCGCTCGCCCATGGCGGCAAGGACCGCCACCCCTACCCCGTTCCGACCAAGGTCTATGACGAGACCATTCGCGTGCTCAAAGGCGCGATCGAGAACGCAAGGCTTGGGCGCGAGGAGGAAATGCAGGCGATAAAACGCCTCGACAACCAGGCGCGGCGGCTGGAGCGCACCGCGCGCGGTCCATCGGTCGAGGCCTTCATCGCGGCCGAGCGCGCGGCTTCACCGCAGCTCGACGGCCGATCCGTGTTCGGCTGGGAGCGCGACCTCCTTGCGTCGAAGAAGCTGACCGGTTCGTAAGTTTCTAACTTTCGTCCTCGTCCTCCGCGAGCCGGTTAGCCGAGTGGTCCTGGTACTGCTCGGTCTGGATATATTTTCCATCCATGCCGCGAATGTCGGAATGCTGCGCCTTGTCGCGGTTCGACAGAATCATGTTGTCGCCGATCTTGTCTTTCGAAACCTCCGTGAAAGCGCCGTTCCCCGCGCCCTTGCCATGCGTACCTGATCCAATATGCGTCTTGCCTCCGCTGGGCATGGATTGCTCCCTTGCTATCCGCGCCTAAGCCAACGCCTGCCCGGCAGCGATTGTTTCGCGGGTACGCGGCAAGTTCGTCGCGACGCAGTTCCGGTGTCACCGGCAGGCGATGTCAATTTGCAAGCAATTGCTCGACGTCGGCCGGGCGGGATTTGGCTTCGCGGTTCCCGCCATCCTCGGCCACGACCGGCAGTTTCGCGATGGCGCGGATGCCCGGACGCTTGCGCCAGTGAATCTGCGACGCGTCGACGGCGAGACCAAGCCGCGGCCAGCGCGTGAATAAGGCCTGGAGCGCGCAAGCCGCCTCGATTCGCGCAAGCTGATGCCCGAGGCAGAAATGGATTCCCGTGCCGAATGAGATGTGACGGTTGGGCTTGCGTTCGAGGTCGAGCCGCTCGGGAGCATCATGCACCGCAGGATCCATGTTGGCGGCGGCCAGCATGACCATGACACGGTCCCCCTTCTTCAGACGTACACCCTCGAGCTCGAGATTGCGTCGCACATAGCGCGGCTTTGAGAATTGCACTGGCGAGACGAAGCGCAGGAATTCCTCGACGGCAAGGCCGGCGCGAGTCCAGTCTTCTTCCAGCCAATCGCGCAGGTCGGGGTTTTTGAGGAGCTCGTAGACGGAGCCGCTGATGAGGTGCGTGGTCGTTTCCGAGCCCGCGGCCAGCAACAGGAACACCATCGACACCATCTCGTCCGGCGAAATGCGGCCGCCTTCCCGCTCGACCTCGATGAGCTCGGCAATCAGGCCCTCACCGCCCTGGACACGTGCGATCCCCAGCTGCTCCTCCAGATAGGCGCGCATCTTGCGGAACGCGAACAGCAGCCGAAAGAAGCTGACGACATTCGTCAGCGAGGACATCGCATTGGCCCAGGCAATGAATTTTGGGCGATCGGCCATCGGCAGGCCGAGCAGCTCGGAGATCACCGACAGCGGCAGGATCCGGGCGTAGCGCTGGACGAGATCGGCCGGGCTTCCCGCCGCGAACAGCTCGTCCGCAAGTCCATCAGCGATGGCGCGGATACGCGGTTCCATCGCGACGATCGCGCGGCGGCGGAAGGCCTCGTCGACGATGCTGCGCAGCCGCGTGTGATCTGGCTCGTCCATCGTCAGCATGTTGCTGGCAATGGTCGTGACGAGTTTCGGCATCCACCAGCGCAGGCCTGCGACCTTGCCGTCCTCCCTGCGCAGCGTGAACGTCGCGCCGTCCTTGAGCACCTCCGCCGTTGCATCGTGGGTGGTGGTGACCCAGACATCGCCGATGAGCGGAAAACGGGTCGCGACCACGGGCCCGGAGGCGCGCAGCTTCGCGATTCCCCTGGGCGGATCGCGAAAGAAGGCTTCGCTCGTGAAATCGATGCGCGGTGTCATGGGGTCACCGCCCTTATTGATGGCGCCTCAACCAGATGGTGTGCGCAGTCGCCGGCGCAAGGGCTGGAACGTCGATCAAAAGAAGGCGATCAGCCGCGCCCGGGCGACCGCGGCCCCGCTTTGCGCTGGCTGGTGTAGGCGTCCCAATGGCTCCAGCTGCCATTGCTGAGGCTTTGCAGGTCGGTGGCGAGCGGACGGCGCGTGCGCTTCTCGTAGTCAGCAATCGTGCGTTCGGATTGCGCGATCTTGCGCTTGAGTTCCACGATCGCCTTTTCCGTGTCTCCGTTGCGTTTGGATGATGCGACCTCGCCCATGGTGAAGCGCGCGGTCTCGAGCGCTTTCAACTCGGCGCGGTTCTTCTTCACCTGAACTCGGTGCCAGGCGATGTTGCTGTCGTTGTCCGCAACCATGTAGGAACTCCGCTGATTCGACGTTCCCATAATATCGCCTGCCGAATCGACGCCGCAACGGGCGGCGGGCGGCAAAAATGCGGCTTTATTGCGCGGAGGGCATGATCCGGACCCAAAGGGCCGCGTTAGCGCAAAGTGTAAAGCGGTTTTCCCTCGCGACAAACGCAAGCGTTTGCGCGGAGATCATGCCCAACAAAATCCCCTATTCAGCGCTCGGCAAAGGCCTTTTCGACCACGAACTGGGCCGGCTCGCCGTGATTGCCCTCGACGAAGCCACGCGCGGTCAGCAGCACGCGGGTATCAGTGACCAGCGCCGGGCTGCCGCAGATCATGACGCGGTCGTGGGCCGCCTCAATCGCCGGCAGGCCGATATCGGCAAACAGCTTGCCCGAAGTGATGAGGTCGGTGATGCGGCCGCGGTTGCGGAAGGGATCACGGGTGACGGTCGGATAGTAGATCAGCTGGTCGCGGATGTAGTCGCCGAGCAGTTCGTCATTCGGCAGCGTCTCGGTGATCATCTCGCCATAGGCGAGCTCCCGGACGTGCCGGCAGCCATGCAGGAGCACCACCTTCTCGAACCGCTCATAGGTTTCGGGATCCTTGATCACGCTCAGGAACGGCGCAAGACCCGTGCCGGTGCCGATGAGGTAGAGGTTGCGCCCCTCTTCCAGATTGTCGATCACGAGCGTGCCGGTCGCCTTGCGGCTGACGATGATCTCGTCGCCTTCCTTCAGGTGCTGGAGCCGCGAGGTCAGCGGGCCGTCCGGCACCTTGATCGAGAAGAATTCGAGCGTGTCCTCGTAGTTGGCGCTGGCGACGCTATAGGCCCGTAGCAGCGGCTTCTCACCGACCTTGAGCCCGATCATCGTGAATTCGCCGTTGCGGAAACGGAAGGTCGGGCTGCGCGTGGTCTTGAAGCTGAACAGCGTGTCGGTCCAGTGGTGGACGCTAAGGACGCTTTCCTGGTTGAAATTGCTCATCTCACCCCTCCCTCGCCGGTGCGCAGGCGATTGTCAGCAATGCGTCATTCGTATACGATCGTTCGTATACAAATGAATAATCCTGCTTGATCCTTTGGTCAAGGCTGCCCAAGATCGCGAGCGTTGCAGTTAGGAATAAGGAGCCTCTCCATGGCGCATGACGCACCCCAGGCCACCGGGCCTTCGAAGCTCGTGATCCGCAATATCGGCCTAATGCTGTCGGGCGCGCTGGAGAAGCCGATCCTGGATGGCGACACCATCGTCGCCGAGAACGGCAAGATCACCGCGATCGGCCGGTTCAAGGACGTCAACACGGAAGGTGCGACCACCATCGTCGACGCCAACGGCACCACCGTTGCCCCGGGCCTGATCGACAGCCACGTCCACCCCGTCGCCGGCGACTGGACGCCGCGGCAGAACCAGATCAACTGGATCGACAGCTATCTCCATGGCGGAGTCACCACTATGATTTCGGCCGGCGAGGTGCACATGCCCGGCCGTCCCCGCGATGTCGTCGGCCTGAAGGCGATGGCGATTTTCGCCCAGCGCGCGTTCTGGACGCTGCGTCCGGGCGGCGTGAAGGTTCACGCCGGCGCGCCCGTCATCGAATGCGAGATGGTCGAGGAAGATTTCAAGGAGATGGCCGCCGCCGGCGTCAAGCTGCTCGGCGAAGTCGGCCTTGGTGGCGTCAAGGACGGCCCCACTGCGCGCAAGATGGTCGGCTGGGCACGCAAATACGGCATCCAGAGCACGATCCACACCGGCGGTCCCTCGATCCCCGGCTCCGGCCTGATCGACAAGGACGTGGTGCTGGAGGCCGATACCGATGTGGTCGGTCACATCAATGGTGGCCACACGGCGCTGCCCGACGACCAGATCCGCTGCATCTGCGAGGGCTGCAAGCGCGGGCTCGAGCTCGTTCACAACGGCAATGAGCGCTCCGCCCTGTTCACGCTGCGCACCGCGCGCGAGATGGGCGACTTGCACCGCGTCATCCTCGGCACGGACGCGCCGGCCGGCTCCGGCGTGCAGCCGCTCGGCATCTTGCGCATGGTCTCGATGCTGTCCTCGCTCGGCGAGCTGCCGGCCGAGATCGCGTTCTGCCTTGCGACCGGCAACACCGCGCGGATGCGCGAGCTCGACTGCGGCCTCATTGAAGTTGGCCGCTCAGCCGATTTCGTGATCATGGACAAGGCTCAGCATTCGCCGGGCAAGAACATCCTGGAGAGCGTGCAGCTCGGTGACCTCCCCGGCATCGGCATGACGATCATCGACGGCATCGTCCGCACCCAGCGCAGCCGCAACACCCCGCCCGCAGGCAATGTGCCGGAGGTGGTGGCGAAGTAGGCGCCATCTAAACGGCATCGTAGGGTGGGCAAAGGCGCAAAGCGCCGTGCCCACCACTTCTGTTTTTTTCAGAAAGAAGTGGTGGGCACGCTTCGCTTTGCCCACCCTACAGCACTTTGCCTACCCTGCGAGATCGAATTCACCGCAACTTGTCCAGCAACGCCATCAGCAGCTCGCGCTCCTTCGCATCGAGCGGCGCCAGCGTCTCGCGCGTGATCGCGAGCGCGTTCGGCGCAACTTTTTCGGCGAGCTGCTGACCTGCGCGCGTGAGGCTGACCAGCAACCGCCGGCCATCTTCCGGATCCTGGCTCGTCTCCGTCAGGCCGCGCGCGCTGAGCCGGTCGATCACGCCCTTGATGGTCGCGACGTCCATCGCCGTGAGGCGCCCAAGCTGGTTCTGCGAGCACGGGCCGGTCTCGGCAAGTTTCGACAATGCCGCCCATTGCGTCGGCGTCAGATTGGTGCCGATGTCGCGGGCAAAGATCGCGCTGTGACGCTGCCAGACCTGGCGCAGGATGAAGCCGACCTGCTCGTCGAGTACGTAAGGCGGCTTGGCCTGCCTGACGCTCTTCTTGGCTGCAACGCCCCTCGCCATTCCCGCCCCGTCCCCTTCACAATGACAAATGCGCGTCGCGGATATCCGGGCGCGCATCGAGCTCGGCCATCGTACCACCGAAACAGATTCGGCCGCGCTCGATGATATAGGCCCGATCGGAGATCAGCTTTGCAAAATGCAGGTTCTGCTCGGAGACCACGATGCTGACGCCTTCCTTCTTCATGGTCAGGATCGCATCGACCATCTGCTCCACGATCTTGGGCGACAGTCCCTCGGATGGCTCGTCCAGGAGCACCAGCGACGGATTGCCCATCAGCGTGCGGGCAATGGTCAGCATCTGTTGCTCGCCGCCGCTCATGCGACCACCCGGCCGGTTGCGCATCTCGTTCAGATTCGGGAATAGCGTGAACAGCTTTTCGCGCGTCCAGTATGGCGCGTTCGGCCGCTTCGGCTGACGGCCGACTTCGAGATTCTCCTCGACCGTGAGGTCGGTGAAGATGCGGCGCTCCTCCGGCACATAGCCGAGCCCGCCACGCACGATCTCATGCGTCGGCCGGGCCGAGACGTCCTTGCCCTCGAACATGATGCGGCCCGAGCGCTGCGCCACGAGGCCGACGATGGAGCGAAACGTCGTCGATTTGCCGGCACCATTACGTCCGAGCAAGGCGACCACCTCGCCGTCGCCGACCTCGAGGGCGATGTCGAACAGGATATGGGCCGGGCCGTAATGGCTGTTGAGTCCCTCGACCGTGAGCTTCATGTTGAGGCCCCCTCGCGATGACGGGCGTCGTAGACGAGGCCCTCGCCGAGATAGACCGCCTGCACCTGCGGATTGCCCCGCACTTCCGTCGGCGACCCCTCGGCAATCAGCGTGCCGCGGTTGAGCACGATGATGCGGTCGGCATGCTCGAACACCACGTCCATGTCGTGCTCGGTGAAGAGCACGCCGATGGATTTCTCCCGCGCGATGCGCGCGGTAAGCCGCATCAGGTCGATGCGCTCGCGCGGTGCCATGCCGGCGGTCGGCTCGTCCATCAGCAGGAGCTTAGGCTCGTTGGCGAGCGCAACCGCAAGCTCGAGCCGCTTGAGGTCGCCATAGGCGAGCTCGCCGCAGGGACGATCCGCATAGCCGCCCATGCCGACAAGTTCCAGGAGACGCACAGCCTCGTCGCGATCGAAGCGCGGCGCCGAGCCCCAGAGATTGAACAATTGGCGCTGATGCGAGATCAGCGCAACCTGAACGTTCTCGCGCACCGTCATGGTGGCGAACGTCGCCGTGATCTGGAAGGTGCGGCCGACCCCGAGGCGCCAGACCTCGCGCGGCTTCTTGCCCGTCGTGTCCTCGCCGAGCAGCCGGATGCGCCCGGCATCCGGCGTGTTCTGGCCGTTGAGCATGTCAAAGCAGGTGCTCTTGCCCGCGCCATTTGGCCCGATCAGCGCAAGGATCTCCCCGGCGCGCAGCTCGAACGACACGCCGCGCACGGCATGGATGCCGCCATAGGACTTGGCCAGACCTTCGACCGCAAGAAGTGTGGGTGCGACGCTCATTCGGTGGACCCGATCGGTTTGGCGAGCAATGTCGAACCCGGCGGCGATGATCCCTTGCGCCGCTGCACAAGCATCTCCAGCATGCCGACGATCCCCTTCGGAAAGACGACCACGATCAGCACGATGAAGGCGCCGAGCACGAGCTTTGACAGGTCGGTCTGGCTGACCAGCCAGATGTTCAGCGCCTTGTAGACGATCGCACCGATCACCGCGCCCGACACCGTCTCGACACCACCGAGCAGCACCATGACGAGTGCATCGACCGAGAGCGAGATGCCGAGATTATCCGGGAAGACGCTGCCCTTCAGGTAGGCGAACAGCGCACCGCCGATGCTGGCCGTCGTTCCCGCGATGACGAACGCCGTCCACTGCATGCGCTTGACGTTGATGCCGACCGCTTCGCTGCGCAGCGCTGAGTCACGCGTGGCGCGCAAGGCGTAGCCGAACGGCGAGAACACGGCGACTCGAAGGGCGATGGTCACCAGCGCAGCCACACCGAGCGCCAGCCAGTAGAAATGCGACGGGCTCGCCGCCCATTTTTCCGGCCAGACGCCCAGAATGCCATTGTCGCCGCCGGTGACACTGACCCACTGGAACGCGATCGACCACACGATCTGCGCAAAGGCGAGCGTCAGCATCGCGAAATAGACGCCGGAAAGTTGCACGGCGAAGAAGCCGAACACGGCGGCACCGAGGCAGCCGAGCAGCGGCCCCAGCAGCAGGCAAACGATCATCGGCAGTCCCGCCATCTTGGCGAGGAACGCGACGCCATAGGCGCCGAGCCCGAAATAGGCCGCGTGTCCGAAGGATGCGAGGCCGCCGACCGCCATCAGGAAGTGCAGGCTGACGGCGAAGATCACGAAGATCGCGATCTCCGAGCCGACCGTCAGCGCGTAACTGCCGGCGAACAGCGGCAACGCTGCCGCGAAAACGAGAGCCGCAAGCGCAGCCAGCCGCTCGTTCGACGTCAGCGGACGCCAGGGATTGACCGTGAGGCCCGGCGTGCGACGCGCGGGCGCCTCGGCCTTGCCGAACAAGCCCCAGGGCCGCACGATCAGCACCACCGCCATCACCAGGAAGACCAGGATGATGGAAATCTTCGGGAAAATCAGGATGCCGAAGGCGTTGAGCTCGGAGACCAGCACCGCCGCAACGAAGGCGCCGACGATGCTGCCGAGGCCACCGATGACGACGACGACGAAGACCTCGACGATGATGCGCAGGTCCATGGCGTGATGCACGGCATCGCGCGGGATCTGCAGCGCGCCGCCGAGCGCTGCGAGGAAGACGCCAACCGCGAACACCGACGTGAACAGCCATTTCTGGTTTACGCCGAGCGCTGCGACCATGTCGCGATCCTGCGTCGCTGCGCGCACCAACACGCCCCAGCGCGTGCGCTGGAACAGCAGCCAAAGGATGCCGAGCACCACGGGTCCGAGCACGATCAGGAACAGGTCGTAGCTCGGGATGTTCTGGCCGAAGAAGTCGACCGCGCCCTTGAAGCCCGGCGCGCGGCGGCCGAGCAGATCGTCGGGACCCCAGATGAGTACCACGATGTCCTCGACCATCAGCGTCAGGCCGAAGGTCGCGAGCAACTGGAACAACTCGGGCGCGTGATAGATACGCCGGAGCAGCACCATCTCGACGAGGACACCGATCAGTGCCACCGCAAGCGCGGCGACGACGATGCCGCCCCAGAAACCGAACGCGCCGGACAAGCGGTCTGTCAGCGTGAAGGCGATGTAGGCACCGATCATGTAGAACGCGCCATGCGCGAAATTCACGATCCGCGTCACGCCGAAGATGATCGACAGGCCCGAGGCCACCAGGAACAGCGACGCTGCGCTGGCAAGTCCGGTCAGAAACTGTACGACGTAAAAGGCCATCGGCGGTCCGGGTTCACAATAGTCTCAGCAGACGGGCTTCATCCTTCGAGACGGCGCTTCGCGCCTCCTCAGGATGAGGTCGGGGACCCTCATGGTGAGGAGCGCGGCAACGCCGCGCGTCTCGAACCATGAGGCCCCGGCTTCGATCACATCAATCCTTCGGGCGCAGCTTCTCGACTTCAGCATCACTTGGCAGATAGTCCGCGCCCTTCTTGTAGGACGAATCCACCATCACGCCCTTGCCGTCCTTCAGCGCAGTCTTTCCGACGAACGCACCTAGCGTCGACTGGTGATCGATCTTGCGGAAGGTGATCTCGCCGAACGGCGACGGGACAGAGAGGCCCTCGGTTGCCGCAATCAGCTTCTCCGGATCGGTCGAGTTGGCCTTGGCCAAAATCGCGGCCGCCGACTTGATGGTCTGGTAGCCGACGATCGAGCCGAGACGCGGATAGTCGTTGTACTTGGCCTGATAAGCCTTCAGGAACGCATCATGCTCGGGCGTCTTGATGGAGTACCAGGGATAACCCGTCACGATCCAGCCCTCGGGCGTCTCGTCCTTGAGTGGATCGAGATACTCCGGCTCACCGGTCAGGAACGAAACGACCTCGCGTCCCTTGAACAAGCCGCGGGTATTGCCTTCGCGCACCAGCTTCACGAGATCGGCGCCGAAGGTGACGTTGAGGATCGCTTCCGGATTGGCGGCGGCAACCGCCTGCACCACCGGACCGGCATCGATCTTGCCCTGCGGCGGCCACTGCTCGTCGACCCACTGGATGTCGGGACGCTTCTCCGACATCAGCTTCTTGAACACCGCAACCGCCGACTGGCCGTATTCATAGTTCGGCGCGATCGTCGCCCAGCGTTTTGCCGGCAGCTTAGCGGCCGCTTCCACCAGCATCGCGGCCTGCATGTAGTTCGACGGGCGGAGGCGGAACGTGTACTTGTTGCCCTTCGACCAGGTGACGGCGTCCGTCAGCGGTTCGGCCGCGAGGAAAAACACCTTCTTCTGGTTGGCGAAGTCGCTCACCGCAAGGCCGATGTTCGACAGGAACGTGCCCGCAAGCATCGCCACGCCTTCGCTCGACACGAGCTCATTGGCCGCGGTCTGCGCATCGGCTGGTTTGCCGCCGTCGTCCTTGGAGATCACGACAAGCTTCTTGCCGTTGATGCCGCCGGCCGCGTTGATCTCCTCGACGGCGAGCTGCCAGCCCTTGCGGTAGGGCTCGGTGAATGCAGGCAGCAGCGAATAGCTGTTGATCTCGCCGATCTTGATCTCCTGCGCCATGGCTGAATGAGCCATGCCGCCGGCCAGAAGCGCGAAGGCCGCGCCGACAAAATAGTTTCTTGCTCGCATCCCAACCTCCAGTTTTTGAAAACTCTATTTCTTGAGCATGATCTTATCGGAAAACCGGTTCCCACTTTTCCGGATCATGCTCTAACGCAGCCCGTCTTCGCCCTTGATCTCGGCAACCGTCAACCCGCCAACCCGCGGCAGCGGGCGGCCGCTGTCGGTGACGGCCACCGCGACCATGATCTCGTTGGCGCGCGGCGCGTCATTGATCTGCACTTCCATGCCGTCGAAATGACTGCGCACGAAGGCCGCGTCCTTGTGGCCCAAGGGAACGTCGAGCGTCGTGCCGGGGCCGCTGCGCTTCTTCGACGACGGAATCAGTGCCGCGCCCTTGCTCAGGACCTTGCGCACCGGCGCGCCCATCTTCGGATGCAGGATCGCAGCCGCATGCTCCAGCTCGCCATTCTCACCTACGGCGGCCGCTTTGCCATAGCTCTGTACCTTCGAGCCCTCGATCCCGAGCGCCGCCACTGCGCGCTTTGACAAGAGATCGCCGAGCTCCTCGCCGATCGCGATCAACGGCGAAAGATCTTCGACGTATTTTCCGGCGAACGGATTCTCAATGACCGCGATTGCCGCGGCGCGCCGGGTCGGCGGCGACACGGTCCTTCCCATCTCCATTTGCGTCTCTTCGACGACGGTGACGATCTTGCGGATGATCGCGCTCATGTCGGTTTCCTTGGGTTCGCTTCCTGATCAGGCATGGACCGCGTTCTCCAATACAGACGGGCGCGATCGTCGCCGTTCAATATCCTTGGTCCCGATGACGAGCATATCACCACAAAGCCTGAGCACGGCACCCTCGATCAGTCCGCGATCGAACAATTGCCGTGCACGTTCCGCGCCAGATTCGAGAGCCTCGCGAATATCTGCCTGCGACAATGCGCCGACCTCGCGGGTGACGAGACGCGCGCCGAGATCACTGTCGGGCTGGATTTCGTTCGCTGGACGGCGTTTGACCGCCGGATGGCCGGGCAGATCGACCGCATTGGCGATGACGGTCGCTGCGGCATCGGCTTGCGAGGCTGTCGCAGCCAGCACCGTCACTGCATCCGCGATTCCGAGCGAGAAACTGCGGCCATGGCGCCCGCTGGTCGCGATGCCGCGGATCGGATCGGGCTCCTCGATCGTCAGCGTCCGCATTATGCCGTCGCGGTCGGGCCGGTCCATCAGGCCGACGGTAAACCGCTCGCCTTCGCCGAGATGCAGCGCGATGTCGCCGCCATTGTTCACATAGGCCTGGTCGAGCCGCGCCGCACCGCGCATGGCGCCGAGAACTTCCTCCGCCACACTGCCAGCGACAGCGGCCATCGGCGTGATGAAGCAATCGCCGGCATAGGGAGCAACGGCGGCGGACATGCGCCGCGCGACGACACCTTTCAGGGAACATAGCGCCGGCTGCGCCGCCTTGCGCAATTCCGTCAGCTCGACGCAGAGCTCGTCGAGAAGGCCGATGAAACGCCGTGCCGCCACCTCATAGGCAGCGCGGACGTCGCCCGCATCCCCCCTCGCCTCCACGATCAGATCAATCGGACCATCCTGCAAATGCAGCCGCCGGCCATCAGACAGCAATGCGATTTGCGGGAGCCTCCTCATGCGCGCCGCCCCGGGATCGGATTCTGCCACGGCACCTGGCGGATATCATCGCTCTCCTGGACCTCGGAAAGCGGCCGCACATGGTCCATGTGGCCGCCGAGCGCGGCATAGTCGGACAGCCTCATCGTGAACTCGATCGGCGCGACAAGGGCCGGCGTCGGCACATAGCCGAATGCACCGGCCGGCATCTGCGTCACGTCAACCATGTAGGTAATGCCGCCGCCAGGCCAGACATAAACCGGCGCACCGCCGCTGGTGACGCGTGTCAGCGCATCCTTCACCGAGCGCGTCAGACGCACCGGATTATCGGTGACGCCAGCGCGCAAGGAGCCGCCGGCGCCCGCCATGAACAGCACGGTGCACAAGGCCGGCTCGCAATTTTCCTGGATGCGCGCGACCGAGAACCGCAAGTCCGCCGGCATCTCGGTCTCGACCGGCTTCAAGGCATCGTCGAGCACATAGTAGGACGCGTGCTCGCCGGTCGTGGAGACCATCAGCATGGTCAGGCCGGGTTTGGCTTCCTTGGCATCGAAGGGACCGAGGATCGACAGCGGATCGGAGATGTTCGTGCCGCCCCAGCCCGTGCCGGGATCGGCGACCTGGAAATAGCGGCCGGGCGTCGAGCGCCGGCCCTTCATCTTGATGCCGGTATCGGCAATATCGAGCAACTTGCCGGCCTGGTGCTCGCTGAGCACGCCGGTGATGTGATCGTCGACCACGACGACCTCATCGACCTTGCCGTGCCACTGCTTTGCGAACATGCCGATCGTCGCCGAGCCGCAGCCGACACGCATGCGTTCTTCCTTCACGCCGTTGACGATCGGCGGCTCCCCCGCTTGCACGACCACCGTCGCGCCACCGTCGATCGTGAACTCGACCGGCTTGCAGTTGGAGAGGTCCATCAGCGTGTCGCAGGTAACGCGGCCTTCCTTCTTGGAGCCGCCGGTCAGGTGATGCACGCCGCCGAGCGATAGCATCTGCGAGCCGTATTCGCTGGTCGTGACGTGGCCGACCGCCTCACCCTGTACACGCACGACCGCGCTTTCCGGACCGAGATAGCGGTCGGTGTCGATCTTCACCTTGACGCCGCAATAGGAGAAGATGCCTTCGGTCACGACGGTGACCATGTCGACGCCATCGACTTCCGATGAGACGATGAACGGCGCCGGCTTGTAGTCGGGATAGGTCGTGCCCGCGCCGATCGCAGTGACGAAGGTCGAGGGTTCATGGACGATCTTGCCGTCCCAATCCTCTGACCGGCTGAAGGGCACCAGCTTGCCGCCGTGCGACACCGTGCGCTCGAGGATGATATGCGGATCGACGCGGACGAGCTTGCCGTCGTGATTGGCGTAGCGGTCGCAGGCGCCCGCCGCGCCGGGCTTGATGTAGCACATCACCGGACAGGCATCGCAGCGGATCTTGTCGGAGGCTACGCTCGTCGCTTCAGTCACCATGTAAAAGCCAGCGGATCACAGGGGCTTATCATTCGTATACGAACGATGTTGCGCGCGATGCCGGAAGCTGTCAAGCGGCGCCACCGGCAAAACCGTGAGGCTGCCGAATAAAACCTCATCTGCCTGCCCGCTCTGTCCACAAAGCGGGCAACCGCGCTGCACTGCGGCATGCGGTGCTTGCACGTTTGTGTACAAACGGTATCGTCGGGCTTCGCAATTCGACACGCGCGCGCCGCGCCGGGACCAGAGATGACGCAGACAATGATCCGCCTCACCGTGAATGGCAGGATCCATGACGTCGCCGCCGCGCCGGAGACGCCGCTACTATACGTGCTGCGCAACGACCTCGCGCTCAACGGCCCGAAATATGGCTGCGGCCTCGGCGAATGCGGCACCTGCACTGTCCTGCTCGATGGCGCCGCCGCGCGTTCCTGCGTCATTCCGATCAACGGCTGTGTGGGGCGCGACATCGTGACGCTCGAGGGGCTCGGCACGCGCGACAAGCCCGACGCCGTGCAGAAGGCCTTCATCGACGAGCAGGCCGCGCAATGCGGCTACTGTCTCAACGGCATGATCATGACCACCAAGGCGCTGCTTGCGATCAACCCACGACCCACTGAGCAGGAGGCGATGGCGGCGCTGCGCTATAATCTCTGCCGCTGCGGCACGCATGTCGAAATCCTGCGCGCCGTGATGCGCGCATCAGGCCAGCTTGCCGAGGCCGGTGATTGATGGCCTCCCCCGTGTCGAATGGAACTGAGCGGCGCTCCGGTTCGCTCGTCGTCGCCCGCGCGCTGGACGATGGCAACTCCGAGACCTTCGTCCGGATCACCGCGGACGGTTCGGTCAGCGCCTATAACGGCCATGTCGATCTCGGCACCGGCATCCGCACCGCGCTCGGCCAGATCGTTGCCGAAGAGCTCGACGTGTCCTTTGCCCGCGTCGTCGTGGTGCTCGGCGATACCGCCGTCGTGCCGAACCAGGGCGCGACGATTGCGAGCGAGACGATCCAGATCACCGCCGTTCCCCTGCGCAAGGCCGCCGCGCAGGCGCGGCATTTTCTGATCGCGCGCGCGGCCGCACGGCTGGAGCTGTCGGCCGGGGATCTCAGCATTGAGGACGGGCTGGTTCGCGGCCACAACCGCAGCATCAGCTTTGGTGAGCTGATCGGCGATGAGATCATCCGTCTCGAGCTTGCCGATGATGTCGCCGTGAAACCCGTCGGCGAGTATGCCATCGTCGGCCAGTCCGTGCCGCGCGTCGACTTGCCGGCGAAGGCGACAGGCGAGCTAACCTTCGTGCACGACATCCGCGTTCCCGGCATGCTGCACGGCCGCGTGGTGCGTCCGCCCTATGCCGGCATCGATGCCGGACCGTTCGTCGGTACCAGCCTGATCGCGGTGGACGAATCCTCGGTGCGCGATATTCCCGGCCTCGTCGGCATCGTGCGCATCGGCGACTTCGTCGGCATCGTCGCCGAACGCGAGGAGAATGCGATTCTGGCCGCAAGCCAGCTCAAGGTGAGCTGGAAGCCGAGGCCCACCCTGCCCGATCTCGCCGATCTCGAGACCGCGCTGCGCACCAACCCGTCAACGCCGCGCACGCTGATCGACAAGGGCGACGTCAACGCGGCAATCGCCGGCGCCGCCAAGCCGATGCGGCGCACTTACGTCTGGCCCTACCAGATGCACGCCTCGATCGGGCCGTCCTGTGCCGTTGCCGATTTTCAGGACGGTCGCATTCGGGTTTGGTCGGGAACGCAAAACCCGCACATCCTGCGCACCGACCTTGCCTTGCTGATCGAGCGGCCCGAGACCGAGATCGAGGTGATCCGGCTGGAGGCCGCCGGTTGCTACGGCCGCAACTGCGCCGATGACGTGACCGCGGACGCATTGCTGCTCTCGCGCGCGGTCGGCCGGCCGGTGCGGGTGCAGTTGACGCGGGAGCAGGAACACGCCTGGGAGCCGAAGGGCACCGCGCAGCTCATCGACGTCAATGGCGGATTGAACGCCGACGGCGGCGTCGCCGGTTATGATCTCGCCACGCGCTATCCGTCGAACGCCGCGCCGACACTTGCGCTGCTTCTCACTGGCCGGATCTCGCCCGAGCCCGACGTGCTTCAGATGGGCGACCGCACAGCGATTCCACCTTACGATTACGACCACATGCGCGTTGTCGCGCACGACATGCCTCCGATCGTGCGCGCCTCCTGGCTTCGCGGCGTATCGGCGCTGCCAAATACCTTTGCGCATGAATCCTATATCGACGAGCTCGCGACCGAAGCCGGTGTCGATCCGATCGAATATCGCCTGCGCTACCTGAAGGACCAGCGCGCGGTCGATCTCGTCAATGCGGTCGCCGAGCGCGCCGGCTGGACACCGCGGCCAGTGCGCCAGGACAAGGACGGTGAGATCGTGCACGGGCGCGGTTTCGCCTATGCGCTCTATGTCCACAGCAAGTTCCCCGGCTATGGTGCGGCGTGGTCGGCCTGGATCGCCGACGTCGCAGTCAACAAGGCGACCGGCGATGTCAGCGTCACGCGCGTCGTTGCCGGCCAGGATTCCGGATTGATGATCAATCCGGACGGCGTGCGCCACCAGATCCAGGGCAATGTGATCCAGTCGACCAGCCGCGCGCTCATGGAGGAGGTATCCTTCGAGCGCGGCGCGGTCGCGGCGCGCGAATGGGGCGCCTACCCGATCATCCCCTTCCCCGACGTGCCCAAGATCGACGTGCTGATGCTGCCGCGTCAGGACCAGCCGCCACTTGGTGTCGGCGAGTCCGCCTCGGTGCCGAGTGCTGCGGCCATCGCGAATGCGATCTTCGATGCCACCGGCGTACGCTTCCGCGAGCCGCCATTCACGCCGGAGCGCATTCTCAGGGGCTTGCGTGGCGACGTGCCGGCCGAGCCCCAGGCGCTACCTGCGCCGGCCATCCCTCCGGCTCGTTCATGGATAAATCCGTTTGTAAAACGCACCGGCATCTTCGCGGCGATGGCCGCGCTCTGCACGGCCGCGATCGGCATCGGCGCCGCCATGCTGCCGGGCCGCGCCATCACGCCGATCGCGCGGCCCGATGTATCAGTCTATTCCGCTGCGACGATCGCACGCGGCGCAGAGCTCGCCGCGCTCGGCAATTGCGCCGAGTGCCACACGACCATGGGCGGCGCCCTGAACGCCGGAGGTCGTGGGCTGGAAACGCCGTTCGGCACGATTTACAGCACCAACATCACGCCAGACGTCGAGACCGGCATCGGCGCCTGGTCCTATCCAGCCTTCGAGCGCGCGATGCGCGAGGGACTGCATCGCGATGGCCGGCAGCTCTATCCGGCATTCCCCTACACGCACTTTGCGAAGACGAGCGACGCCGACATGCAGGCGCTGTACGCGTACCTGATGGCGCAGCCCGCGGTGCGTGCGACCACACCGACCAACGCACTTCGCTTCCCCTTCAATCTTCGGCCCTTGCTGGCGGGCTGGAATGCGCTATTCCATCAGACCGACACGCTCAAGCCGGATCCGACCAAATCCGAGCAGTGGAATCGCGGCGCCTATCTCGTTGAAGGCCTCGGCCATTGCAGCGCCTGCCATTCGCCGCGCAATGTGCTCGGCGCCGAGCAGCAGAGCGCCTATCTCGCCGGCGGCTTTGCCGAGGGTTGGGAGGCGCCGGCGCTGACGTCGCTGTCGCAGGCACCGATCCCCTGGAGCGAGGAGGAGCTTTACGCCTATTTGCGCACCGGCCATTCGCGTTTCCACGGCGTGGCCGCGGGCCCGATGGCGCCGATTGTGCGGGATCTTGCCGCCCTGCCCGATCAGGACATCCGCGCGATGGCGGTCTATCTCGGCTCGTTCAACGACACTGCGACCGACCTGCAGGCGCAGAACGCGGTCGCGACCAGGCTCGAGAACGCAACGCGGGTCACAGTCGCCGCATCTACCGGCGCGCGGCTCTATCAGGGCGCCTGCGCCGTCTGTCACGAGGTCGGCGGTCTGCCGCTGTTCGGCAGCAGGCCCTCGCTTGCGCTCAACAGCAATCTGCACAGCGCATCGCCCGACAACCTCGTGCAGGTCATCCTGCACGGCATCACCGAGCCCGCATCAAGCGACCTTGGCTACATGCCCGCGTTCAAGAACAGCATGAGCGACGCGCAGGTCGAGGAGCTCGTCACGTTCCTGCGCAAGCAGTTCGCGCCGGACAAGCCGACATGGACGGGCGTGGGCGAGACGATCGCGCGCGTGCGCGGCTCCGCGCCCTAGCTTTCATTGGAGCATGACCTGGTCGGAAAACCGCTTCGCACTTTTCCGGGTCATGCTCACGCGTGCTTCTGCGTCTCCACCGGCGGCGTGCCGTGGGTGTGGAAGGATTCGATCGTCTTCAGGCCCCACGCCTGCCCCTTCTTGCGCTCCTCCTCCGTCCACACGATCGGCTTCCAGTCGGGCGCCAGGATGAGGCGCGCGCCGGCGTTGGCGACCTCGACGCGGTTGCCGCCGGGCTCATAGACGTAGAGGAAGAAGGTCTGCTGGATTGCGTGCTTGTGAGGGCCGGTCTCGATGTAGACGCCGTTCTCCAGGAAGATGTCGGCAGCGCGCAAGATCTCCTCGCGACTGTCGAGCGCGTAGGTGACGTGGTGGAAGCGGCCAGGCACGCCGGAATGGTCGAGCGAATAGGCAAAATCGTAGCTCTTGTTCGACATCGTCAGCCACATCGCGGCTTCCCGACCGTCGTTGAGTACGATCTGCTCGGTGAGGCGGCAACCGAGATAGTTCTCGAAGAACTCGCGGTTGGCCTTGATGTCGGCCGCAAGGCAGTTGAGATGATCGAGGCGGCGCACATTGACGCCGCGCGCGGGAAACCGCTGCGCCTGGTTCTTCAGAGCGGGCTTCAGCTCGGGCGGAGCCTGATACCATTCGGTCTCGTAATAGAGCTCGACGATATGGCCGTCGGGATCGCGGCAGCAAAAGGTCGGCCCCTGCCCCATGTCGCCGTCGATCCAACCGATGTCGAAGCCGGACCCCTTGAGCGCTGCGACGCGCCGCTCCAGCGCCTGCTGGCTGCGTGCGCGCAGCGCCATGTGGCCCATGCCCGAGGTCTTCGACGCCGTGAGTTTGAGCGAATAGCGCTCATAGTCGTCCCAGCCGCGCAGATAGACCGACTCGCCTTGTCGTCCGCTGACGGTCATGCCCATGACGTCGACGAAGAATTTCAGGCTCTCGTCGGGCTTCGGCGTCAACAGCTCCATATGGCCGAGATGGGCGAGATCGAGGATCGGTTCGGGCTGCATCATTTCCTCCATGGCATGACGGACGATCCGTTTCGCGGATCCCGGAATTTCGACGCGGGCTTGCGGACGCACGGCGGAACCTGCAGGCGCGCGAGCGGCCCTGCCGGCCGCCGGTTCATTTGTACTAATGTACAAATGATTAGGTCTCGTCAACAAATAGAAGCGCCCTCTTCTCGCACTGGGCTGCACCGCTCCGCGCCGCTTTCATTTTCCCCACCGGGTCGAGCGGGCTTTCCGGATGGTAAATCCTTCCTTACGCACCGAGCCGCCGACCAGCCAGGTAAGCGGCAATTTCGTACCGCTTTTCGCTGAACGCATGCACTTTGGTACAAGTCTCCCCACCGAATTGTCGCGGATTTAACAAAGCGGCGGCGCCTCGCATTTAACCGTTTGTGCAGTGACGGCTGCGCATAGTTGCGAACAAATCCTTGTTGTTGCCAGGTTCATCATCGTGACATCCTTTGGACGCGTGATTTCGGTACGCGGATCGCTTGCCCGGGTCGGGCTCTTGGCGGAAGGCCGGATGCCGATCTCGGAAGTGCGCGCCACCGTCGGCCGCTTCGTCAGCATCCGCTGCGGCAGCTCGATCATCGTGGCCATGATCACTGAGGTCTCCTGCGAGAACCTCTCGAACGACAACTACATTGCCATCGCCTCCGTCGACCTGCTCGGCGAGATCCTCAATGCCAGCGACAAGGCCAAGTTCCAGCGCGGCGTCACCAACTATCCGACCATCGGCGATGCGGTCGACCTCATCACCAGCCAGGAGCTGCGCACGATCTATGCGCCGACCGGCGCGGACCAGATCAATGTCGGCTTCCTGCAACAGGACCGTTCCGTCGTCGCCTATGTCGACGTCGAAGAGATGCTTTCAAAGCATTTTGCGGTGCTCGGCTCGACCGGCGTCGGCAAATCGACCGGTGTGTCGTTGCTGCTCAACGAGATCCTGAAAGCGCGCCCGAACCTTCGCATCTTCCTGCTCGACGTCCACAACGAATATGGCCGCTGCTTCGGCGACCGCGCGCTCGTGCTCAATCCGCGGAACCTGAAACTGCCATTCTGGCTGTTCAATTTCGAGGAAATCGTCGACGTGCTGTTCGGCGGCCGGCCCGGCGTGCCCGAGGAGCTCGACATCCTCGCCGAGGTCATCCCGATCGCCAAGGGCGTCTACACGCAGTATCAGAACGCCGACCGCATCGGCTTGAAGCGGGTCGATCCCAAGCAGGTTGGCTTCACCGTCGACACACCCGTGCCGTACCGCCTGGTCGATCTGATCTCGCTGATCGACGAGCGCATGGGCAAGCTGGAAAACCGCTCCTCGCGCATCGTCTATCACAAGCTGATCTCTCGCATCGAGGCGGTGCGCAACGATCCGCGCTACGCCTTCATGTTCGACAACGCCAATGTCGGCGGCGACACCATGGCGGAGGTGATCAGCCATCTGTTCCGCCTGCCGGCAAACGGCAAGCCGATGACGGTGATGCAGCTCGCCGGCTTTCCGGCCGAGGTCATCGACTCCGTCGTCTCGGTGCTCTGCCGCATGGCCTTCGATTTCGGCCTGTGGAGCGACGGCGTCTCGCCGCTGCTCTTCGTCTGCGAGGAGGCGCATCGCTATGCGTCCGCCGACCGCAACATCGGTTTCGGGCCGACCCGCAAGGCCGTGTCGCGCATCGCCAAGGAAGGCCGCAAATACGGTGTCTATCTCGGTCTCATCACCCAGCGTCCGGCCGAGCTCGACGCCACCATCATCTCCCAGTGCAACACGCTGTTCACGATGCGCCTGGCCAACGACCGCGACCAGGCGCTGCTCCGCGCCGCGGTGTCGGATGCAGCCGCGAACCTGCTCTCCTTCGTGCCTTCGCTCGGCACCCGTGAGGTGCTGGCGTTCGGCGAAGGCGTAGCACTGCCGACGCGGTTGCGCTTCAAGGAGGTGCCGCCGCATCAATTGCCGCGCGGCGAGGCGACCATCAGCAGCGTTCCCTCGGTCACCGCCGGTCACGACATGCATTTCGTCGGCGCCGTGCTCGAGCGCTGGCGCGGCGCCACCTCGCAGCGCGACACGCCGAACGATCCGGTATTCTCGGCGCCGCCTGCGAAGGCGCTCTCCAGCCTCGACGCTCCGATGCTCCAGCCATCGATGGGGCTCGACCCCGACCGCTTCTCCCTGCTGAAGAAGCCGCTGCGGTAACGCACTCTCGTGTCCCGGACGCGCCGGGACCCACGCCCCACACACAAACTGCACTCTCTCAAGCATGGGCCCCGGCTCTGCAGCGCACCGCTACAGAAGCGCTGCGCTGCGTCCGGGGCACGAGACCTTGCGGCGCCTCTGGAGCGTCTCTCTCGCATCGACTATGGTTGCCACCCCCGACCAGGAATGATGCCCATGACCCAGCCATCTTCAAATCGCTTTCCCGCGCCGGCCCTCGACACGCTGCCCGAGGACATCCGCACGCGCCTGCTCGCCGTGCAGGAGAAGAGCGGCTTCGTGCCGAACGTGTTCCTGACCCTGGCCTACCGGCCCGACGAGTTTCGCGCCTTCTTCGCCTATCACGATGCGCTGATGGAGAAGGACTCCGGACTCACCAAGGCCGATCGCGAAATGATCGTGGTGGCGACTTCGGCGGCCAACCAGTGCCAGTATTGCGTGATCGCGCACGGCGCGATCCTGCGCATCCGCGCCAAGAACCCGCTCATCGCCGACCAGGTCGCGGTGAACTACCGCAAGGCCGACATCACGCCGCGGCAGAAAGCGATGCTCGATTTCGCGATGAAGGTCTCGGCCGACGCACAGCGGATTTCAGAGAACGATTTCGCCGCGCTTGCCCCCCACGGCTTCAGCGACGACGACATCTGGGATATTGCCGCGATCTCGGCGTTCTTCGCGCTGTCGAACCGGCTCGCGAACTTCACGGGCATGCGGCCGAACGACGAGTTTTATCTGATGGGACGCCTGCCGAAACAATGATCGCGCCGCTCGACTGGCCGGAGATCGTGCTGCGGCTCGGCACCGCCACGCTGGCGGGCTGCGCCATCGGCTTGAACCGTGACCTGCAAGGCAAGCCGATCGGGCTGAAGACGCTCGGCATCGTCGGCCTGTCGACCGCGACCGTGGTGTTGCTCGCGGTCCAGTTCGCCGAGCCCGGCAAGATCTCGGACGCGACCAGCCGCGTCATCCAGGGCATCCTCACTGGCATCGGCTTTCTTGG
Organism: Bradyrhizobium sp. UFLA05-125; assembly: GCF_059803515.1. Taxonomy (NCBI): domain Bacteria; kingdom Pseudomonadati; phylum Pseudomonadota; class Alphaproteobacteria; order Hyphomicrobiales; family Nitrobacteraceae; genus Bradyrhizobium; species Bradyrhizobium sp. UFLA05-125. The sequence goes on from NZ_JBANBJ010000004.1 coordinate 239,253, forward strand.
CGCCGGCGTGATCGTCCACGAAAGCCAGCATATTCGGGTGCGCGGCCTCACCAGCGCCGCCTGCACCTTCTTCGCCGCCTGCCTCGGCATCGCCTGCGGTGCAGGCGAGTGGCTCATCGTTGGCACTGCGCTGGCGTTGGCGTTCCTGATCCTCACGATGGGCAACCGCACCGAGAACTGGCTGCACCGCGCGCTCGGCGGTGAGGAGGAGCCGCATGATGCCGAGACAACGGCCCGGCGAGACGCGCGGGAGCGCTAGCCTCGGCCGAGGGGCTGCCGACGTTCCGCAAGATGCCATCATCGCCGCCGCCCGGAGCCTGACGGCCGACCGCGTACGGCTCTGCGCCTCAAATCGATTTCAGGTATCCAGGAGCGGATACGCTAGTCCTCCGCCGCGGGCCCGCTCAAACAATCCGAGACTACGAACCAGATTGCTGAAATGACGCTGCGGATCGCTGGAGAATCCCGAAGGCAAGATTCCGTAGCTACGAAGTTTGACCTCGACGTTTTTCCACCCCGCCGATGCAGCAAGATCAAATGCCTGGATGCCCTTTTCAATGCGCTCCTCGGTATCGGAGAAATCGGAGAACGCCAACGGTGAGGAACGGGGGAAGTATGCGAACGAAATTTTGGGTCTGAGCGCCATTGCCTTGATGGCGGGCCAATCGAATTCGGCAAACGCCCGATGGACGGCGGGCCCGACAATGGTTGCCTGTTCCCACAGGAAGAAGGCCTCGAAAAGCGAGCGGCGCTCGCGATGAGACATGGTTCGCCCCGACCGACGTGCCGCATGACAGCGCGCCATGTGATCCAGGAGATCGGGCGGAATCGACCTTTGCGCCGCAGACGCCAGGAAATCCGTGCCGCTGAGATGGTAGATGAAGTACGTCTCTACACAGACACGCCGATTGATATCGCGAAAGTCATCAGCAAACTTTGCTAGTCGCCTCATCAGCTCTTGGCGGAGCTGATGATTCCCTGCGAGGGCATGACCCCATGCGATAACGGCTCCAAGGCGCATTCCTGATCTGAAATAACCGCCGGCCCAAAGCGCGCCGTGCGCGGCAAGCAGCGGGAAACAATGATTAGCCCCGGAGTGTTCAAACAGATGAGGGTAGACACTCGCTCGTTGAGCGAGGTCGCGGAGCCCTCCCGCGAGAACGGTGGCTTCGCGTCGTAGTGCGGCGACCGAATTTTCGACACTCTCTGGATCGCAATTCATGGTTGCGAACCATAAAATCGGCTCCCTTTTAGCGAAGTAAAGGTCCCGGTTTCCCCTGAACCGTGGTGAATGCCCGGTAAATCGGAACCTCCGGCTCCTCTAACCGCCAGCCTTCGCTTTGATGTCGTCCTCGGTCACAAGCGGGAATCTTGATCGGCACCAGCCGGACAGATTGATCGCGCCCTTCCTCTTGGCGCGCGGGCAAGGGCCCCTTCCGGCACTTTAGCGCTGCATCATCAGTGCTTCGTCCTCAACTCGAGCACGGGAGCAAAGCGTTCGGCAAACGTCGCTGCCTTGGCCTCGCGAGCTGCAGCAAGTGAAGCCGCGATGAAACTGTGAAACCCTACTGCGGCGACCGCGAGCAAGGCGGCGGCGAAAACCAGACGACGCATTCCTCCCTCCTTTGTGGGCTCGACTGCCCCAAAGCATGGAACGGCTTTGTTTCAGGACCTTTTCGTGCGGCCGGAAAATGACTTCGCTCAAGAGACCGTGATGAGGTCCGGTCGGCAAGGGCACTCCGGCAGACAACGGAATACCTTAGTTTAGGGCGCTCATCCCTTCTTATGGCCTCCGCATCAGCTCGTACAATTGAGCAACGGCGAGAGATCCCTATGCTCGCGACTAGTCCGAAGCGACGAATGAACCGCGCGAACTTCACGCTCGAACGGCGCACCTAACAATAGTCACGGTCGTTTTACAGTTGGCGGGAGTCGTGTTGGGAATTTTGCGCTCGGGATCACGGTAGTGAATCGCAAGACTGCCGCGACAGGCAGCTTGCTGGAGTGCAGGGTCTTCGAGGAATGCTCAAATGAACATCGTCATTCAGAAGCTCAATGGCCTGTGGCACCTGATCGTCGGGTCGTGTCACATCCGAACTCCTTTCCTGGAAACCCAGGATCGCGAGCTGGTCGTGACTTACGCCCGACGCGTCTACCCCGGCGCCAAGATCTTCGAGCGCAACTAGAGCATGATCCGGAAAAGTGTGAAGCGGTTATCCCTCGCGACAAACGCGGAACGCGTTTGCGCGGAGATCATGCTCAAACAAAGCCTCGAAGCGCAATGACGACCCAGTCTCATCGCGCTTTAGTATGAGCGTCGCGCCCTAGTCGTCCGCCGCAGGTCCGCACCAGCCTGGCAGATAGATCGCGTCCTTGATCTTTGCGGCAGACAGCGCCTTCTCCAGCGCCTTGTCAAAATTGGCATCGACGGCCTTGCGCGACAGCTTGCGGCGCAAATAGTCGGCCCACAGGAATTCCGAGAACGGCGTGGTGTCCTTGGCGAAGCCGCCCATGCGGCGGAGTTCGCCGGCGAGGCTGCGGAACGGATCGTCCTTGAGATCGGCGACCGATTTCGGCAGATCCTTGAAATGCCGCCGCTCCCCCTTGGCATCGTAGGGGTAGACCCAGCGCTTGTTGTCCATCACGCCCCAAAAGGCCTCGCGCTCGACCATCCTGAGGTCGCCGACGATCGTGACCAGCACGTCCTTGACGCCTTCGTCATGTAGCGCGCGGGCGAGATGATGATGGTCGATGACGTAGTAGCGCTGGTCCGGCCCGTAGACCACGGGGATCATGTGCCTGCCCAGCGTGTCCGCCTGCTTCTCCTTGTCCTGCTCACGCCAGCGCTTGCGCTTCTCCTTGACCTCGCGCATGCCGACCGTCATCTGCGTCGGCCTCAGCGACAGAATCGGCACCGGGTGCACTCTGGGCTCGCGCGTGTTGGTCATGGTCGAAAACCTCTCTACGGTTGCAAAGAACGTCCTGAACTCCGTACGATTATGCCATGACGGCCGGGACGGCAAATGCCGATGCGGCGCGGAGAGACCAAAAGCGGATGCTTAAAATCCAGAATGAACGGACGGCCAATGGACGGACCGGCAAGGCGCGGGTCGTCAGGCTCGGCGGGCGCGAGATCATCGCCGAGGGGTTGACGCTGAATTTCTGGGCCGACATCAGCCATCGCTGCATGACGGCGTCCTGGCCGGTCTTCATCGCGAGCGCCGCGCTGGTCTTTCTCGCCTTCAATGCGTTCTTCGCCTTCTTCTACTGGATCGGCGACCTGCCGATCTCGAACGTCCCCGGTGGTGCCTATATCGACTATTTCTATTTCTCGATCGAGACGCTCTCGACCGCGGGCTATGGCGACATGCACCCGCAGAGCCATTACGGCCACCTCATTGCGACCGTCGAATTATTTACCGGTATCTTCTCGATGTCGCTGATGACCGGGCTGATCTTCGCCCGCTTCTCGCGGCCAAGCGCGCGGCTGCTGTTCGCCGAAAATCCGGTGATCTCGCTGCATGAGGGCAAGCCGACGCTGATGATCCGCCTTGCCAACGAGCGGCACAACATCATCGCCAATGCCAATGCGCGCGTCTGGGCGTTCAAGAGCGTGGTGACGAAGGAAGGCCAGCCGCTGCGGCGCTTTTACGAGCTTGCGCTCGACCGCAACGAGATACCCGGCCTTGCCTTGAGCTGGACGCTCTATCACTCGCTGGACGAGACGAGCCCGTTGCATGGCTTGTCGGCGGAAGACATGGAAGCTGCGACCGTCGCGCTCATCGTGGTGCTGTCGGGCCATGATGTTGTTGCAGCGCAAACCGTCCATGCCCGCAAATCCTACGAGCATTTCGAGATCAGGTTCGGCCACCGCTATGCCGATATCCTCGATACGCAGGACGATGGACGGCTGCGCATCGACTACGGCAAGTTCCACCAGACACTGGAAACGACCGGCGAAGCATAATTCCGAAGAGAGATGCACGGCTGCACTCGTGAAGATTTTCTGCAACGCTTCGCAGCCCTGTGCTATCTAAATTTCGCTGCTTTGAAAGCTGATCCGCGACCGATCCCTTTGGCATGAAAACCCAGCGGCCCATAACCTCGGACGGCGAGCACCGGGTGCTCCAGTTCAGGCCGCGCAGCCAGCTCCAGGCCGCGCCCCGGCGGGAGAACGGGACCGTACAGCCGCTGCACGCCCAGCCCGCGCCGGAACCGCTCGACCTCTCGCGTTACGAGCAGCCCCGCGACGAGCCGGACGACTTCCGCCACCGCATGCTCGCCAACATCGCAGCCCTCGCCTTCACCATCGCGCTCACCGCGATCGGGATCTGGCTCGCGGTCAGCATTGCGGACCTGCGCCGGACCCAGGATTGCGTGCTGATGGGCCGGCGCGACTGCGTGAAGATCACAACGCCGCATATCTAGGCAGCCCGGCCCCAAGACCCCGGTTCGCGGGGCTCCGACCGGCATCCCCAGCCCTGTTCTTGGGCCCTGCCCGGCTCCATTGAACTCAGGGCTGCCCTCCGATATACGGGCACTCGACCCGGCCAGAGGGCGTTTGAGGGCATCACTCGGGGCGCGATGCCCGCCCACCGTGCCCCTCTGGAACATCTGAAAAATACCCGCAATATATCAAAGGCTTAGTGATGTCCTCCACATTCGATCAGGTCGCCACGATCATCGCTGAAACCTGCGACATCCCGCGCGACACGATCACGCCGGATAGCCACGCCATCGACGATCTGGGCATCGACAGTCTCGATTTCCTGGACATCGCGTTCGCGATCGACAAGCAGTTCGGCATCAAGCTGCCGCTGGAGAAGTGGACCCAAGAGGTCAACGACGGCAAGGCGACCACCGAGCAATATTTCGTGCTGAAGAACCTGTGTGCGCGCATCGACGAGCTGGTGGCAGCCAAAGGCGCGAGCACCTGATCGCGCGACCATGCAACTCGAATACTTCCACATGATCGATCGCATCGTCGACCTCAACGTCGACGAGAAGCGGATCGTCGTCGAGGCGCTCGTCCCGAAGGAAAGCACCATCTTCGAGGGACACTTTCCGGGCTATCCCCTGATGCCCGGCGTGCTCCTGATCGAATCGATGGCGCAGGCCTCCGGCTGGCTGCAGCTCGGCGTGTTGAAGTTCGAGCGCATGCCGATCCTCGCCGCCGTGAAGGAGGCCAAGGTCCGCGGCTCCGTCTTCCCCGGCGATCTCATGAGCATCGAGGCAACCCTCGCCCATGAGGGCTCGGGCTATGCCATGACCGAAGCCAGGATCAGGGTCGGCGGCAAGCTGCGTGCGAATTCGACGCTCACCTTCACGCAGATTCCCTTCCCCAATGCGGATATGCGCAGCTACATGGACGCGTTCGCCAAGCGCATCGGCTTTCCGCAACAGGCCGCATCGTCATGACTGAGACTGCTTCGAAGCCCGGCCAGACGGAAGTCTGGATCACCGGTATTGGGCTCGCCACTTCGCTCGGCGAAGGGCTGGACGCCAACTGGGCCGCACTCGGCGAGCGGCGTATCAACGTCGACGAGAAGGGGTTTGCCCCCTTCATCGTGCATCCCCTGATGCCGGTCAGTTTCGACAGCCAGATCCCGAAGAAGGGCGACCAGCGCCAGATGGAAGCCTGGCAGCGCATCGGCACCTATGCCGCGGGGCTGGCGCTCGACTCGGCCGGGATTAAAGGCAACAAGGACATTCTGTCCAAGATCGACATGGTGGTTGCGGCCGGCGGTGGCGAGCGCGATCTCAACGTCGATACCGGCGTGCTCACGGCCGAGGCCAAGGGCGCCAATGCGCCCGGCTTCCTCAACGAGCGGCTGATGAGCGATCTGCGGCCGACGCTGTTTTTGGCCCAGCTCTCCAACCTGCTCGCCGGCAACATCGCCATCGTGCATGGCTTAGGGGGCACCTCGCGCACCTTCATGGGTGAAGAGGTAGCGGGCGCGGATGCGACGCGCATCGCGCTGGCACGGATCGCCTCGGGCGAGAGCGACATTGCGCTGGTCGGCGGCTCGCATAATGGCGAGCGCAAGGACCTCATGGTCCTCTACGAGTTCGGCGACTTCAACCTGAAGGACAAGTTCGCTCCCGTCTGGGCGCGCAAGGACCACGCCGGCTTCGCGCTCGGCTCGGCGGGCGCGTTCCTGGTGCTGGAATCGAAGGCCCATGCGGAAGCGCGCGGCGCAAAACCGTTCGCGAAGCTGACGAGCGTGGTGGCCGATCTGGCCAGGCGCAAGCAGCCGGGCGAGTTGACCGCGACGCTCGAGAAGCTGTGGTCGAACCTGCCCAGGCGCGAGGGCAAGGGCGCGATCATCACGGGGGCAACCGGCGCGGAGCCGGCGACAGCCGAGGAGCGTGCCTTCCTCGAGAGCCATGCGGACTTCCCGGTTCGCGCCACCGGTACCATGTTCGGCCACACCATGGAGACGCAGTTCCCGCTCGGAATTGCGCTCGCCGCACTGTCGCTCTCGCGCGGAGCCCTGTTCCCGCCGAACGATTCGACTGGCCTCGAGATTGAAATGCAGTCGGCTCCGACCCAGATTGTGGTGGTGGGAGCCGGACACTGGCGCGGCGAAGGCATGGCGCTGGTGGAAGCGATCAGCTGAACCGCGCGTTCGGCTGATTGTTTGATACGATTGAGACGAGCGGGGAAAACATGACAGCACCACGCGATAAATTCGGACGGCCCGTCGTCGTCGTCACCGGCATGGGCATCATGACCTCGCTCGGCGCCGGCAAGGCCGACAACTGGTCGAAGCTGGTCGCCGGGCAATCCGGCATCCGCACCATCACGCGCTTTCCGACCGACGGGCTGAAGACGACGATGGCCGGCACGGTCGATTTCGTCAGCGTCGATCCGTTCTCCTCCACCGGCCTCTCCGAGCGGATGGCCGAGATGGTCACGGAGGAAGCGCTGGATCAGGCCGGCATTGGCGCGAGGGGCGACTTCCCGGGCCCCCTCTTCCTCGCGGTCGCGCCGGTCGAGGTGGAATGGCCGCAGCGCCGCGAGCTCGGCCGCGCCGTCGGCAAGCCCGACTTCACCTATGATGATCTGCTGCGCATCTCCGGCGGCGGCAAGTACAACGCCTATCATCACCGCTTCATGTTCGGCTCGGTAGCCGCGCATCTCGCCGAGACCTTCGGCACCAAGGGCTCGCCGATTTCGCTGTCGACGGCTTGCGCCTCGGGCGCGACCTCGATCCAGCTCGGCGTCGAGGCGATCCGCCGCGGCGAGACCGATGCTGCGCTGTGCGTGGCGACTGACGGCACCGTGAATCCGGAAGCGCTGGTGCGCTTCTCGCTGCTCTCCGCGCTCTCGACCCAGAACGAACCGCCGCAGGCCGCCTCGCGTCCGTTCTCGAAGAATCGCGACGGCTTCGTCATGGCTGAAGGTGCAGGCGCCCTCGTGCTCGAAAGCTACGAGGCTGCGACCGCGCGCGGCGCAAAAATCCTCGGCGTGATCGCCGGCTGCGGCGAGCTCACCGATTCCTTCCACCGCACTCGCTCTTCTCCGGATGGGAAGCCGATCATCGGCTGCATGAACAAGACACTGGCCGATGCCGGCATGACGCCGGACCAGATCGACCATATCAATGCCCACGGCACCGCGACGCCCGAAAACGACAAGATGGAATTCAACACGACGTCGGCCGTGTTCGGCGAGCTCGCGCAAAAGATCCCGGTCACATCCAACAAGTCGATGGTCGGCCACACCATCTCCGCCGCCGGCGCGGTCGAGGCGATCTTCTCGCTGCTCACGCTCGAGCATCAGCGCATCCCGCCGACCATCAACTACGACAATCCGGATCCCACGATCCTGTTCGACGTCGTCGGCAACACCGCGCGCGATGCCCGCGTCACCGCGGTGATGTCGAACTCGTTCGGCTTCGGCGGCCAGAACGCCTCGCTGATTCTGACCCGCGAACCGGCCTGATCCGACGCATGACGCTGCTTCCTGCGAGCACGAAGGCCCGCGCGCGGGAGGCTGCGAAATCGATCAGCGGGAGCCTGATCGGCGCCGCGACCGTCGGCATGCTGCGCACCACGCGCTATTTCGATCCGCTCAAGACCTCGAATTTCTTTTCGCGCGTCACCCGCCTGATCGGCCCTCGCCTGCGCGAGCACAAGATCGCGCGTGCCAATCTGTCGGCGGCTTTCCCGGAGAAATCGCCCGAGGAGATCGAAACAATCCTGATGGGCGTGTGGGACAGTCTCGGTCGCTACGGCGCCGAGTTCGCCCATATCGATCGAGTCTGGGACTATGATCGCGCCCACCCGGAGAACAGCCGCATCGAGCTGCCGCCGCGGACAATCGAGCTGTTCGACCAGATCAGGGATGATGGCAAGCCGGCGCTGATCTTCACCTCCCATCTTGCCATGTGGGAACTACCGGCGCTCGCCGCCGTCGCTCACGGCCTCGACGCTGCGATCCTCTATCGCCGCCCCAACATTGCGTCTGCCGACCGCATCATCCAGGAGATGCGCCAGGTCAACATGGGCACGCTGATCCCTGCGGGGCGCGACGCGCCGTTCCGTCTTGGCGAAGCGCTCAGGAACGGCCAGCACGTCGCCATGCTGGTCGACCAGTATCTGACCGGCGGCGTAGAGGTCACCTTCTTCGGCCGCAAGACCCGCGCCAATCCGATGCTGGCGCGGCTGCTCCGCCAGGTCGAATGCCCCATCCACGGCGTGCGCATTATCCGCCTGCCCGGCTATCGCTTCCGCGCCGAGCTGACCGAGGAGATCCCGCCGGTGCGCGACGCCGAGGGCAAGATCGACGTCCAGGGCACGACGCAGGCAATCACCAACGTGGTGGAAGGCTGGGTGCGCGAGCATCCGGAGCAGTGGCTGTGGCTGCATCGAAGGTGGCGGTAGCGAACAGTTCTGATCTGCCAGCCCCTCATCCTGAGGAGCGCGGAACGCGCGTCTCGAAGGCCTGAAGGCCCGGCTAGTGGCCTCGCCCTTCGAGACGCGCACAAAGGGCGCGCTCCTCAGGGCGAGGGTCACTCTTTCTCAGCTCGGGACCGCTGACGATCCCGAGCGCCAAGCTTCGGGCGTCACTGCGCCGTTGCTGCCCTGACGGCGCGGAAGAACGAGTCTTGCCCCTTGACGGCGGCATACAGGTTGAGCCGACCCCACCCATCCCAGGTATTGCCGTCGAGCAATGCGAAGCCAGATGGTAGCGCCGTGTTCCGCAGGATTTCCGTGCGCTGTTGATCGGTGGCATAGGGGAATCGGGTCAACAGCAACACCTGCGCCTGCACCGGAACGGTCTCGGGCAATTTCATCGATGCCGCCGCCAAGGCGAGCCCGTAGGTCATGCGATAGGTGTAACCCTTGATGTCATCCGGATCGAGGTTGAAATCACGTCCGTGCCGGTCATCGCGGTCATGATCCCGACCGTCGCGATGGTCACGATCGTCGTCGCGACCACCACCCGCTCGCTTGAGGCAGGCTTCCACCGTGCTCTCGCCGCACGCCTGCGCCAGATATTTCTGGGTTTTCGTGTAGGCCTGATAGACCGCATAGGCGGAGGCATTGGCGGGGTTGGTCCAATCCAACCGATTGCCATACTGACCATAGAGCGCGCCGTAGATGTTGGTCGCGACGATCGCGGTCGCCTCCATACGGCCGCCGATCACATCCAGCGGCGAATGCATGCCGGCAAAGATGCGATTGTTGCCGAGGTCGGCAGCGCGGACCAGGAGGCTTTCATATTCCTGTGGTACCAGGAAGGCCAGCCCGAGCGCCTGATTGTAAGCCAGATTGGTGTGGCCACTGACGAAGGCGCCGTCGCCGTAGGGGTTGGTGCCGTTTGCGATCTGCCAGAGCAGCGTCGGAACCTTGACTTTGGTCGAGAGTCTGAACGGACGCGGCGCCGTGCCGATGCCAGGGACGTAGTCACCCGCATTGAATTGAGTGGGCGTGAAATTGCCCGCTGCGTCGAAGCTTCCGACATCGGGGACCGTGATCGGCTGGCCTCCATTGGCGGCCACCAGGGCTGCCGTCACGGTATAACCGCGTACCCAGTTGACGGTGTTGTAGTAGGCGGTCGGGACTGAAAAACTGCTGAGATAGGTGGGAACGACGAATTGCGCGGTGTCCGTAGCGGTGAGACCGGCCTTGTTGCTCACCGCATTGTAGTTGCCGTAGCGCGCATCCAACGGGCTGATCGTGCCGGCGGTGATTGAAGCGGGATTTACGACTGGAGCCGTCGAGCCCATGTAGCGCTCGAACGTGCGCTTCGGCGGCTCGGTCGAGGCGTTGTTGCGGATGGTGTTGTTGAGGAAGTTCGCGGCATCGGCCAATGGCGTTGCGGTGCCGTCACCGAAGTTCGAAAAGCCGATGGTCGCGCTGTTGAGATAGTTGATGCCGTGCGCGGCCGTATCGTAGTCCTGCAAAGTGGTGACCACGTACGAGGTCGGCGTCAGGCTGGTTGGCGGCGTCGCCGTCGTGGAAGACCCGATTCCCGTCATGAAATATGACGTCAGCGGACCGAGGCCGTTGAGAACGCTGTAGGGCTGCGAGGTACGATCGTCGTGGATCGCTGCGAGCGTCTGCGCCTGCGTACGCTCTTGCGTCATCCTGATGACAGTCTGATAGTTGTGCTCCATGACCCCCGCACCATTCCTCAGCTTGGGATCGACGAGCATGAGACGAGCGTATGCATCCAGCAGATTGACGATCGTAGATCCGACCGACGCGCTGGAGCTGTTGGTGAAATTCACCGGCGGGGTCGTAGGAATGACCTGGGCGTGCGCGGCGGCCGGCAGCAGAGCAGCGCCGAGCGCCGCATATCTCCAGAATTTTGAGGACGGCGAGTATGTCATGTGAAAGGCCCCAGACCCTACGCTTGCTGAATGCACCCGGTGCGCACGCATACGGGTGGGGGCAAGCCCTACTGTCTGATGCCGTCCCCGCGCTTGGAGTATTTCTCGATCGTTACATTCTGATAACGAGAGCGTGATGCGGCATGATAACGAGAGCGTCGTGCGATTGCGTGGCGCATCGAGAGCTGGATCAGGTTCGGAGCGCGTTTTCCTCATACTCCGCTGTCATCGCCCGAGAAAGCGGGCGATCCAGTATTTCAGAGACGGTAACGAATACGGAGAAGCCGCGGCGTACTGGATGCCCCGGTCAAGCCGGGGCATGACAGTGAGTTTTCGCCCTCACTGCTCCGGCAACCCTGCGTCGACCTCGGCCTGAACGATGCGATCCCAGGCTGCGATACAAACCGGACTTGCGTTCTTCATCGGCGGCCAGACGCCGAGCCTGGTCGTGCCGGGCCGCAGCCTCAGTCCCTCCGCGATCGCCGCCCTCGCCTCCTCGAACCGGCCCGATCTCTGGTAGGCGGCGGCGAGCAGCAGGTGCGAGCGCCCGGTCGCTGGCGTGATGGCGATCGAACGCTGCAGCCACGGCAGTGCCTCCTCGTCGCGCCCCATCGCGAGATTCGCCAGGCCCGCGCCGAGCAGCCAGGTCCAGCGCGAGGCCGGCGGCGTGTCGTAACGATCGGCCTGGAGGAATGTCGCGAGCGCATCGTCGAAGCGGCCGAGATAGATCTGGCCGAGGCCAATCAGATAGAGCGCGGACCCGTTCCACGGATCGAAGCTCAGTGCCTTGGCGCAGGTGACGAGACTTTCCACGAAATGGTTGGTCGCGCTGAGGAAGCGGCAAGTGGCCTCGAGCACCGGAATGGAATTCGGCTTCGACCGCAATGCCCGCTCGAGCGTCGCATTGGCCTTCGCCTCGACCGCGACCGCCTCCTCCGGGCTGAACCAGACCATCTGGATGCCGCGCATCTGCAGCGAGGCGAGCGCGACGGCGAGATCGACATTGTCAGGATCGTCAGTCAGCGCCTTCTGCAGCATGGTCTGTGCCACGCCGAAACGCTCGCGCGTCGTCTGGTTGATCGAGGCGAGCGCCTGCTCGACGGCGACCTTGTCGCCGCCCGCGGACTGTCGGCGGCTCGAAGACGCGCTGGGCTCCAGCATGTCGTTGAGGCGGCGCGCAAGCACGTGACCCACGCCCGCGGCAAGCCGCGACTGCGCAAGCTGCGCA
>NZ_JBANBJ010000050.1:0-61906 GCF_059803515.1 Bradyrhizobium sp. UFLA05-125
CGCGAAGCTCTTCCAACTGCGATGAAACAGGCGCTGCAGGCCATTGTCGATCAACTCGCAGCTCTGGAAATGCAGATTGGGGCTCTGGATCGCGCCATTCACGCCCATCATCGTGCCAACGATATGAGCTGCCGCCTCGAGACCGTGCCGGGGATAGGCGTGATCGGGGCCACGGCCATCGCTTCCACTGTCGCAGACCCGAGTGATTTCAAATCCGGTCGGGATTTTGCAGCATGGATCGGACTTGTGCCGCGGCAGCACTCGACGGGCGGCAAGGAGCGGCTCGGCGGCATCTCCAAGCAGGGAGATCGCTATCTCCGGCGGCTGCTCGTCATCGGTGCAACAGCGGTTGTTCGACACGCCCGGCAGCACCCGCAAAAGCATCCCTGGGTCATGAAGCTGCTGGCAAAGAAGCCGGCCAAACTCGTCGCCGTTGCCGTTGCTAACAAGATGGCGCGCATCGCTTGGGCGATCATGGCCAAAGGAGGACACTATCGAGCGCCGGAGCTCGCTGCAGCCGCCTGAAGAGGCTTGGCAAAGGGAACGTGAGGCGACGGCGAGCAAGACAATCAAATTGCGAGGGTGATGATGGTGTGATGCGAAACGGTCGAGCCGTCGATTGGGACAACCCGCTTCTGGGTCATGGGCGTCAAAGCCCGTGAAAATGATTGGGACCCGATCCGCGGACTACATCAGGGCCAGCGGTCATGGTGCCGCGCAAACAGGCCGGACACATGACTTGCACCCGACCGCAAGCCGAACGCCAGATTCTTCTTGCAACGCGGGCGTCGTCCACACATGACCCACAGCCGACGTGCCGGCTGACTAGCCGGCGGAATCAATCCTTAGCGGGCTCCGAGTGATGTTCGTGCGTAATGCACCAGCTGCCGTCGACTTTGCGTAATCCCACAGTGAGCCTGAAGAGAAAACCGTCCTTGTCCGCGGGGTTGCTAGACGAATTGAATCCACACCACATGATGGCCACCGCGAAGGCGACCTCCGCGCCCGCTGTGATGGCGAGTTCCCGGAAGTCAAAGGCTGTGCCGGGTTTGTGGTAGCGAAAAAACAGGTCCCACGTCTGGGCGTACGCTTCGACGCCTCTGCATTGAAGTGGCGGCGGCAGATCGAACATCACCATTTCTTGATCATGATGCGCGAGAATCGCGGGAAGATCGTGACGACGGACAGCGTCGGCCCAGCCCTCAAGCAGAGCTTTGATCGGGGCTTCTTCGGCGTTGGCGTGTTCAGGCATAGCTTAGTCTCCCTGTTGCGATCCCAGGACGCATGGAGGGCAGACTATCCGACATCGTCTGTGAGAAAATCTTCTTCACCTTTGAGGCTTGGCGGAAGTTCAGAAGCGCTTTTCCTGTCAGTTGCAAGCTTTGACCCATCCGCTGAGAACTCAACGGCATGGGAACACAACGGAATGAGCGCCGTCGAAATCGAAGGCGGCATATACTTCCACGGCGTTCGTCTGTTGATGTCGCCTGCTGGCCCTTCGCGTCATTCGCTGCGTCTGCTCAAACGCGGTCGCTATTGGGACCGAAGCGGACATCGATTGGTAGTGAGCACTGCCCGGCTCAGTCGCGAATGACCCCATTTGAGACACTGGGCCTAGCCCGACAGCAGCCAGCATGCTTTGTTTGAGGCTAGTATGATCTGGTGCTTTGTGTTCGGGCCACGGAAAGCGAGGCGCCAAATGATCCTGTCGCGACGCACGGTCCTCGCCGGAATGGCCGCGACCTTGAGCAGCAGGTTTGCGTGCGGGACGGAAGCGGCCGCCTTGGGTGACATCCTCAGCTCCTTTGACGGCGAATTGAAGAGACGCGGCGTTCCCTCCATCAGCCTGGCGCTGGTCGAGGATGGAGGTATCAGTCTCATTCAACGCGGTCTGCGTCGTATATCGAGCGGCGAGGCGGTCGACTCAAGGACGCGCTATCAGGCGGCCTCAATGTCGAAAACGATTGCCGCTCTCACGGCGTTGGTTTTATCGATTCAAGGTGAAGTGTTGCTTGACGCAGATGTCACACAGTACCTCAAGCGCTGGCGACTCCCCGCGCTTCCCGTCGGATCGTCCAGGCCTGTAACGCTGCGTCGCCTTTTTGGGATGACCGCCGGCTGCAACGTCCCGGGATATGCCGGGTACGCCGTAGACGCGATGTTGCCGTCGGATGTTGCGATCTTATCGGGTCTGCCGCCTTCAAATTCGCCTGCAGTGGCGATCGTTAAGCCTCCCGGGGTCGTGCAGGCCTACTCTGGCGGAGGCTGTCAGATTGGCCAATTGGCGCTCGAAGATGCCACCGGACGATCTTTCAGTAGCCTTGTCGAAGAGGCAGTACTGCGTCCTCTCGCGATGGACCTGTCTGGCTTCTGGCAACCGCCGGCAGCGTCACAGAACGCCGAACTCGCCCGCGCACACGATGGCAGCGGGCGCGAGATCGATGGCGGGGGGCACGTATATCCAGAACTTGCAGCTGCTGGTTTGTGGTCGACGCCATCGGATTTAGCAAAGCTAATCGTGGCAATGGCCAAGGCGGCGCAAGGGGACCGTGGTACGCCCTTTGCTGAACACGGCCTTGACGAAATGCTGACCAGTGTCGACGGCCTTGGTTATGGGCTGGGTGTTGCGCTCGCGGGCTCGGGCCGCGATCTCGTCGCGATGAAGCGCGGCAACAATCTCGGTTTCCGCGGTGGTTTGGTTGCTTGTCCGGGTCGCGCACAGGGCGCGATAGTGATGACCAATGGTGACGATGGCGAATCAATCGTTGATGCTGTGCTCGACGCTCTGGCTGAGCGATACAGATGGCCTGTGCGAGCTCCGTGGCCCGAGTGAAAACCTTATCTGTACGGGAAGCTTCTCGGGAACCGGTTGGTGACCCGGGCTAGACGATACGCCTGCACCGATTTCGATCAATCTGCTAAAGAAGCGGGCGAAAGGCATTTGATATTTTCTTTTGGGTTCGGCTTTTATGTCCGCTATGGGCCGCCGATTGCGTCATTGCGGTGTCGCATGAACTAGGTCACTATAGGAGCCAAGCGGACGTAGTCTTCAGTCAAATGACGCTGCGGGGTTTATAGGTACACGGCCTAACAGCAGCGGTATTCGCTGCCGCGTTTGCGAAACTGGAGCACCCTCCCCCAGCCTGATGGACGCGGAGGCGCTGGAAGCAAAGCGCCTGCAGCCGCCAAGCTTTCGATACGCAACATCGCAGCCGAACTCGCAAGGCTAGGTCACCTCAACGAGAACGGCGTGAGATTCTCTCCTTCGTCGGTGAAATCGATGCTCTCGTAAGCGCGCCGGGAAACCTAGGACATGGAGGCTTGGACAAAAGTCACTCCTGCTAGATCTAATTGCGGAAACCGAAGATTTGTGAGAACGACGGGGCCTGGGCATTTTGCACAGCCTGTGCTTGGGCGTCTTGTGCGGGTGGGACCTGTACCCGTGCAGTTGGCTCCCGCTGGATCTTTTTTTGCGGATTTTGCACGGCCCGTATCTCTGCCCGGGCATGATGGACGGGCCGGACGTGTTGGTGCGTTTGCTTGGACCGAAGCGGTACTCGGGCATTTTCCGCAACCTGAGCCGGTGCATCTTGAACGGGCTGTGCCTGCGTATCTTGCTCGGCCGCCCAAGCTTGGTATTGCCTAAACAGGGCTTCAGCTGGCAGCTCACTATTTTCCGTCCGCCTCTGACCGGCGGGTTCAGAGACGGCAGCAATTTCGTCGCGGGTCGGCGCGTCCTTTGCGGTCGGCGGCAAAGTCTGAGCGTCACCGGTAGATTGAATCCTTGGCGTGCTAGGCTGAGTCTGACCGGCGGGTTCAGCGGCGGCAGCACTTTCGTCGCGGGTCGGCGCGTCCTTTGCAGTCGGCGGCAAAGTCTGAGCGTCACCGGTAGATTGAATCCTTGGCGTGCTAGGCTGAGTCTGACCGGCGGGTTCAGAGGCGTCAGCAATTTCGTCGCGGGTCGGCGCGTCCTTTGCGGTCGGCGGCAACGTCTGAGCGTCACCGGTAGATTGAATTGTTGATATCGACCGGGCGGTGCCAGGCTGAAGCGCCGATTTGTCGACCAGCGAAGCCGTAGCTTTCGCAATGGAATCCGTGACGTCCGCAAAGAGCGTCACTGGATTCCCCACCGATAGAATCGCGATACCGATCGCTGTCGCCGTTGCAACCAAACCACACGTCTTAAGAACTCGCGACGAGATAACAGCTGCTCTGTCCCACGCTTTCCCGATACCCTGCTGCTCTGGTTCATCGGCGAGAAAGATAGGTAAAGGATAGTCCGGATCAAAACTGTCTTTGGTCGGCATTGGGCGAGGTCTCCTCTTAATGTTCTTGTCGACCAAGTACCCTGCTATCGAGGTGCAAAAAGCGGAGAAATCTTGATTTCACTTGGGCTGGGGAACCGCACGATTCGCCGGTCGGTGCCCTCAGCAGCCTTTTGGGAACTCACCGCTCACACTCTGAGAAGCTGACTCCGCACACTGACGCGGCCGTTTGCGCCAACGGGATACGCAATAACGGCTGTTGCGATTGCTTTTCGGCGGATGTTGCGCATGCGCTTGGGGGGCAGAAGCGGACATCAAGGGGGCCCGCGGCCCCGCCGAATCCGTCGAGAATGACCCACAACGGACTCCGGCCACCTGCGCGAGAAACTAGGCGGGTATGGGCGCTCTGCGGTCGGAGCAGTCTAGGGCGCGCCTAAATAGAGGGCCGTACCAGCGTTTTCATGTATCGTCCGATTTAACCGGCGGAGATAAGAACGTGCGATATGCTTTGGTCATCGCGATGTTGTTTGGGTCGACGCTGCTTGCTGAGGCAGAGCCTATCGATCGTGACAAGTGGATCGCGCAAACTGGAAGAGCGAGCAAATCCTGCCTCGCTAAATTTCGGCACAAATTCGGGGAAGACAACGGACACCAATACTCAAACTGTATGACAGATCAAACTAACAAAGCGATCGATGACTGCGTTGGTAGTAGTGAGTTTTCTAACTGTGTTTTGGAGAAATCATTGAGGGTATTGGAAGTCTGCGACCTATCGAGCTGCTGAAAGTCACGTTTCACGTTGCCTTACCTAATACCGTGAGGAGGCTTGAGAGGCGATTGAAAAACATCGGGCTGTCGCCTATTGGCCGCACGGAGGCTGACTTCGAGACTTGGCGTGGCCAGCGTGACTGGACCGCGTGGAAGGGCCGGATGCACCACGCTGTGTCGGCAGCGGAAGCGCTAGCCGGGTGGCGGCTAGCTTCTGCCACGCTACTTGGAATCTCGTGCGGGCGAGGGCGAAACGATGTCGAGCTGCCCGACATCCGGAACCCCAGGACCTGGCCACATTCCATCGTCGGCGCTGTCGATTTTTTACTCAGGCTTCATCGCCGAATCACGCTCGCCACGATAGGGATGCGAGGCAGTTCATCTACCGAGACGCTTGGTTCTATTGGCTGTGGTCGCAGCGGCCAGGGATTCTGCGATGGGTCGGCCCGCATCGAACGTCCGATGGGAGCCGACAACGTCTTGCAGGCCTGTCTCGACCGTAGCCTCAACCGAGAGGCCGACCCGAAGGAGCCGCGCAAGTGGCTGATTCGGAGACAGCTTGATATGGACCGGCAAGCGTTGGACGATCTTCGTGAAATTGCCGGTGGCGTTGTCGGACTTGATCGCCGCGAAAGTCGTCCCGGTGGCTGCAGGCACGCCGAGCACCGTACCATCGAGATCGATGTTATAGGCATCGACGTGGATGCGGGCATGCTGCCCCGGCTGGACGTGTTTCAACTGGACTTCGCGGTAGTTCGCTTCGACATAGACGTCGGCGAGCGGCACGACCGCCATCAATCCGGCGCCTGGACTGACGTAGTTTCCGACCTGCACGGCGCGCTGGCCGACCATGCCGTCGACTGGTGCACGAATCTGCGTGTAAGAAAGATTGAGTTGCGCCTGCGTCAGCTGGGCTTCGTCGGCCTTGATTGTGGCCATGGCCGCATCTTCTTCTGCCTTGGCGATCGTGAGTTGCGCCCGCGCGGCCTCCAGCGCGGCCTTAGCGCCGTTGGCTAATGCTTCGCCCGTCAATAGGGAAGTGTCAGCCTGCTGTTGCATCTTCACAGTGCCAGCGCCCGTGGAGGCGAGCTGATTGTAGCGATTGGCATCCTTCTCTGCAAAGCTGAGCTGCGCCAGTGCCATTGCCAGCTGCGCTTCGGCCTGGGCGATCAACGCCGTTTGACGGCTGATATTGGCGGCGGCATTTGCAGCCGCAGCGCGGTCGCGCAGTAGCGTTGCCTGAGCTGTGTCCAGGGCGGCACGAAAATCGCGATCGTCAAGTTGAACGAGGAGATCGCCGGCCTTGACCATTTGATTGTTATCGACAGCCACCGAGGTGATCTGACCAGCAACGCGCGACGCGATTGTCGCATAGTGTACACGTACATAGGCATCATTTGTCCAGACATCGGACGTAGGCATATAGATGCGCCAAAGCACAGTGGCGGCGCTTGCTGCGATGGCGCCACCTGCCAGAAGCCAAGGCCAGCGGGTTCGCCGTTTCTTCGCGGGAAGCTCTTCTACCTTATTGGGCGGGGTAGGAGCGCCCGTCGGCGTGGTCTCACCGCGTCGGACATTGTCGGAAGGAAGGAGCAAGATCATAGCCTCCTTATTTCTTGGCAAACAGAACACGTGGCGGATAAGTGCGCTCGGGGAGGATCACCACGAGCGTTATAAAGGCGACGATGAGGGCAGCCATGACGAGATAGACGTCGGCTGTCGTGAGCACGTGCACCTGCTGCGCCACGGCCTCGACGAAGCGTTCAAGGCTTCCCGTAGCACTTGGGGTTCCGTTCGGCAGGAGCGGTGCCGGATCTCGTGACAAGAGCCCGTGGGCCTCCATGGTCCGGAAACGATTGAGACCGATCTGATCGACAAGCCGCTCGGAATGTAGGGCGCCACGCCAACGCTCGATGAGCTCGATAAGCCAGATCCCCACCGGCTCGGCCAGGGCGCGGGTCGTGTTGATCAATGCCGAAGCGAGGGGGCCCTCGCCGTGGGAACGCACCGTATTCGTTGCCATCATCAGCAATGGCATGACGATCATCGGCTGGCCAATCATCTGGAGTACCTGCCAGACATAGAACTGATCGCGATGCCAGCTGACGTCGACGGATGAGGCGCCAACACAGGCGATCAACATCAGCGCTAGGCCGAGAAGCGTTACCGCCCGCGCATCCACGTTCCGGTGGTCGAGCAAGAACGCCGTTGCCGGCAGCATCACAAACTGGCCGAGCGCAACGACAAGTGTGATCAGATGAGCCTGGACTGGTCTGTAGGCTTGCACATTTATCAGGAACTTCGTTGGGATCAGTGTCGAAGAGGCGCTGAGCACTACGAAGACAAAAAGCGCAAGCGCTGCATATGCAAGATTGCGTCGCAGCAGCATCTGCAGCTTGAGGAGCGGTAGTGGATGGAACCACTCGTTGACGAGGAGCAACGGGATGGCGATGCTACTGACTAGTGCGAGGTCACAGATGAGCGGAGAGTTAAACCAATCCAGCCGATCGCCCTGCATCAACATTGTGGTGAAAGCGCCAAAGCTCAGGATGATCAGCAGCGCGCCACGCCAATCGAAGAGCTTGAGCCGGTCGTATTCGGGTTCGCCGGGGTCCATGCCGTACCAGACCAGCACAGCCGCTAAAGCGCCCAAAGGGAGTGCCGCCAGGAAGGCGAATTGCCAGTTGCCGATGACGTCCGTCCAGAGCGCGGCGAGCGAGGCACTGAAAGGCGATGTGAACGTCGCTGTCAGCCCGTACACGGCCAAGCCATAGAGCCGGATTGGTGGCGGCAGGACCATCAGCGCCGTTGTCATGAGAAGCGGGATTGTGAGGCCGCCGGCGAAACCTTGGATCACGCGCAAAATTAGGACCGACTGCAGGTTGAGCGCCGATGGGATCAGAATGGTCGATGCCGCGACGACAGCGACGACGCAGAGCGTGAACCTACGAAGCGTGAACGTCACCGCGCACCAGGGAGCGAAAGCCATCCCAATGGCAAGTCCTGCGCTGTAGAGGCTTTCGATCCAAGTGCCGGCATCGTAATCGATTCCAAGAGAGCCTCGAATATCGACGAGCGCGGTTGACGTAACCGTATCGTTGAACTCGACGCTCATTGCAGCGATCAGCACGCCGAGTAAGCCCAAGAGTGGCCTCATACTCATGGTAGCTTCCGCACCTTTAGTTGTCCCGGCGGCCATGAAGGTTATGGCTGTCGCCGCCGTTGCGTTCGATCCCTTGACGACCTTCCGTTTAGTCTCCGAGCCCTGTTGAATCCGGCATGCGAATGGACTCGTAGTCACCACGGGGCTCGGTGAGTGAGTACGAGCGGTTCCGGTACGATCCGACGCAGCGCGTCGGGCCGGTGCGATATTGGATGAGGAAGCGACTCTTTGCCGGCCGAGTTGATGTTCGCGCGCCATTTCGGGTCTGGGCCGCTCATGTAGTGCAGCTCGGGCCGGTAACTGTCGCATACACCCAGAACCAGGTTGTGAACGACGCTGACGAGGTCGAAGATCGCCTCAGCCGCCTTGTGAGCAAAACCTGACATTGCAAACGAGCGCGCAGAAGCCGGTGCGAGCGTGCGTGGACTGACGATGCTCTACCAGGTCATCTTTCTTCTCCGTCCGGTTGGATGTGGGCACCGTGATGATCTAGCGGATCAGAGCTTCGGCTGCGCCAGAACGATTGCGGCACCTGAAGAGCGATTGCTGCTAACGCATCCGCTCCGGCCCATCGCTGCGGGGCTGCCTGCCGCGCCGTTCATGTCGGCTACTCAGCCAGAAGTGGAATGAAATGCCTTGCGCCGAGCAATCCTGCGATCTCGTCGAATTGAGTGCCGACTGCGCGCTGTGACCGGGCCACAACAAATTATAAATAAAGCTCGAGACTCTATTTGAAAGCGTCAGCGCTATTGCCCCTTCAATGATCCGCGCCAGTGCAAGGGCGGCGCAGCGCCACTTCACGTTACCGGCGCGGGTGTGATTGACGAGGTTTGCGGCAGCAACAATCGATCCGCAGCTTTGGCAATCACTCTGAAGCAGCGGCCATAAGTGAGCTATTGGCTCCGCCACCGCCCTGCGCAGATTCTCATGCGCCACACCTCCATCACAAGGCGCGACGAGCGCTCTGCTTGCGGCTAGCCGTCTGCCGTCAGTCTCTCACCAACCTTCTTCCTAGCTCAAGGCGGCCTGGAGTGATCGGGTTTGGTCAAGGCGCCCCGCACTTCGCGCAGATCATCGGGCAATGATTCCCACGAGCGGATCAGCTCGCCAATCGAGGCAACTTGCATTTTTCGCATTACGTTACCGCGATGAAGTTTGACTGTATTTTCGCTGATGCCGAACTCGTAAGCGATCTGCTTGTTGAGGCGGCCCTGAGCTACCGCCGAAAAGACCGCGCGCTCGCGCGGCGTTAGTGTCGCCAGTCGCTCGATTGCGCGGTTAACAGCGCCGGCCTTTGCCCTTTGCGTGACGTCCTGCCCGATTGCGGCTATGACAGCGTCGAGCAACGTCTGATCTCGGACCGGCTTTGTGAGAAAGTCCACCGCACCACACTTCATGGCTTGCACTGTCATGGGGATGTCGCCATGGCCGGTCAAGAAGATGATCGGCTTGGGATTTCCATCGACCGCTAGTTGATGTTGCAGGTCCAGGCCGCTGGCGCCTGGCATTCGCACATCAAGAATGAGGCAACCGGGTCGGTCCGGCACACCAGCATCGAGTAGCTCTCGGGTCGAAGCAAAGCATGCTGACTGCATGCCCGCTGAAAGTATCAGTTCGCGGAGAGACTCGCGTACGCTGAGATCGTCATCAACAATGACCACGAGCGGCTGGTCTTCGTCCACCTGAGAGTTGACGTGAATCTCCTGCATGATCCTTCCCCCATTTTTAGTTCATTCCATTTTCCTTGCATGTAAAGCCGCGGCGACAGCCGACAGCAAGTCCATCCAATCAAGAGGTTTACGGAAAAAACCGTTGATGTCTTTCGCGCTCGCCCGTTGTTGATCACCGATCTCGTGACGGCCAGTCATCAGGAACACCGGTAGTTCCGGCGAGGTCTTCTTTACTAAATCATGAAGCTCAAAACCATCCATGCATGGCATACCGATGTCGGTGACAAGGCAGTCGATGTCAGACAATCCTGCGTTGATCAGAGCTTTGGCTGACGAGAATGTGCGAACACCATACTCAGCCGACTCCAACAGCTCCCTCAGAGATTCCAGAACCCGCGGATCGTCATCGACAACCGCTATCGTGGGCTTTCCTCCAATCACGGATCAATTTCTCCTGCACGTCGAGAATGAGTGATCGGAATTTGAAGCTTTTCGGCTATTCGCACGAGATCTGCGAGCGAAGCCGCCGCCATCTTTTGCATTACATTCCGCCGATGGATTTGGAGCGTTACCTCACTGATTCCCAACTCTGCAGCGGCCTGTTTGTTGAGGAGCCCGCTTACTACCAGGGGTAACACGTCCCTCTCTCTTGGTGTCAGTGTAGAATAATGCTCCCGAAGTGCGGACATCTCGGCGCGTTCCAGGCGCGCCTGCCGGTCTTGAGCCAATCCACTTCTGACAGCCGTTATCAGGTCATTCTCCGCGAACGGCTTAGTTAGAAAGTCAACTGCGCCGCGTTTGATGGCGCTTACAGACGACGGGATGTCACCGTACCCCGTAATGAAAATGATCGGCGGATGATGGTCGTTGGCGATCTGCTTCTGCAAATCAAGGCCATTGATGTCTGGCAGCTCGACGTCGAGAATAAGACACGCGGGCAAGTCGGGTTTATCGGCCCGGACATACTCACCGGCCGAACCATAGGCCGTGGCGCCGATTCCATGCGAATCCAGCAACTCGACTAGTGCCTCGCGGATCCGCACGTCGTCATCGACGATGAAGACAACATATTCATTGATGTTCATTTGGCCGCATTCACTTCAACCGGTAGCGTGAAGATAAACCTCGCTCCATGAGGCTCGTTTTTTTCTGCCCACAGCCGTCCACCATGACCCTCTACGATTGAACGGCAGATCGCCAAACCCATGCCCATCCCTTGCTCTTTCGTCGTGAAGAATGGCTCGAATATCCTGTCGGGGAATTCGATGCCCATACCAAAATCGCTGATTTCAGTCTGCACCGAATTTCCATTTCGGTGCACACGCATGCCAAGAATGCGACCGTCCGGCGTCGAGTCCATCGCATCGAAGCCGTTTCGGATGAGATTGATCAGCACCTGCTGTATTTGGACCCGATCGAACGCGACAGGCGGAAGATTGCCTTCCACGTCGATCTTCATCTGAACGCGGCGTCGCGTCGCTTCCTCCGCCATGAGGCCGTGGGCTTCGGCAATCGCGCCACAGAGCGGCGCGCTGTCTCTCGGCTCCACAGATTGCCTGAACAGCGCACGAATGCGGCTGACGACATCCGCTGCCGAGTTCGCGTCCCGGATGATGCGATCGACCGTGATCTTCGCGCGCTCGACATTCGACGGATCGGCAGATAGCCAACGTTGACAGGCGTGTGAGTTGGCGACGATCGCTGCCAGCGGTTGGTTCACCTCATGCGCGATCGAAGCAGAAAGTTCGGCAAGACTTGCAGCCTGAGTGGCCTTGGCGAGTTTGATTGATGTGTCGCGGAGCGCCTCTTCGGCTTGTTGTGCGCGCACCTCATCGTCAACGTCAATGGAGACGACATACCATTGCACGATCGTTCCGCCCGCATCACGCACGGGCTCCGCACGGGTATCAATCCAGCGATATGCGCCGTCGACACGACGCATGCGATATTTCATGGAGAAGGGCTCGTCGCTAGCGAGAGAGTGGCGGATCGCCTCAAGTAGGCCGACCGAGTCATCGGGATGGACAAAACCATCGACGGTCGGCGAAAGTCGGCTTGTGCTGGGCGCGCCGATCTCCGCCAAGCCCATGCCTATGAAGTCTGTGAACCGCTTGTTGAAGAAGATTGGCTCGCCTTCGGGCGTCAGACGTCTGATAAAAATTGGAACCATATTTACCAACTGCGAGAGTTCCTGTTCCCGCTCGCGCAACGCCGCTTCCGCACGCTTGCGTTCGGTCAAATCGAGAATGTAGGCGACGCCTTGCCGGGACTGCCCCTCGAAGCAGGCAGCCCCGATCAGCACAGGCACCCGGCTGCCATCCTTCCTAAAAAACTCTTTTTCGCGGGCTTGCATCATGCCCGTCCTCTTGAGTTCCTCAGCCTCGTAGCGGGCATGCACCTCTTGCCATTCCGGAGGCGTCATATCGAACCATCGAAGCCCGGCCTGCAAATCCTCGCGTTCGTACTGGACCATGCGGAGAAACGCGTCATTGGCGTCGATGAGCAGTCCGTCCAGGTCCCAGATAACAATCCCTATAATATCTGAATCGACCAATCGCCGAATTTTGGCTTCTCGCTCCTCGATGTCGCTGTAAAGGCGCATCTGATCCTCTATGTCGTGACAGAGGCCGAACCACTGGACGATACGTCCGCTGTCGTCTCGCATCGGCTCGGCGCGGCCCGACATCCACCGGTAAATGCCGTCAGCGCGGCGCAGCCGATATCGCATGGCGAAGCTTTCGCCAGTGAGAAGGCTGTGATGGAGGGTCTCTTTGAACTGCGACGCGTCGTCCGGATGGACTGTCTCAACAACGGCCTGCAGTCGTCTCATGCCCGGCCTGTCGGTGTCCGCAACCTCCATGCCAAGGAAATCGACCATTCGCTTGTTAAAGAATACTGGCTCGCCGTCAGGGCTCAGTCGCCAAACCTGGCTCGGAACCATGTTCACGAGCTGCGAAAGCTCACGTTCGCTTTCGCTCAACGTGAACAGTGCTCGCTGGTGTTGCCGGGATATCGCGGCCACGATCAGAGCCGATAGTGCCGAGACGCCCAGGAACAGATGTAGCATGATCTGCTTCTGCCGCTGGGTCTCGGCATCGCCGATAAACTGACTAGCGCCGAATATTGTGAACGCCGCCGTGATCAAGGCGAGGAGGCTCAATGTGATGGCTGCGCCTTTAAACTCAAAGCGCACCGCAGCCCAAAGAAGGGGCGGCATGATGATGTAAGCGAAAGGCAAGTAGCCGCTCAAGGAAAGGGCGGCGACACCGAGAAAGATAAGCCCCAGGACACCAGCTTCGATCCACCGCGCGGCCGAGAGGTGGCCCTTGCTGCGCCAATTCTGGGATAACACCAAAACGACCGGCGCTACGATTAAGATGCCGGTAGCATCTCCGATCCACCAAAGAGGCCATGCTGTCGTGAGTGATTGCGATTGTATACCGAACCACACCAGCGTCGCACTGCCCACCGTCGCACCGACCACCGGTGCAATTCCGGCACCCAAGACGACGAATGCGAGAGTTTCCTGTAAGGTTTCCAGCCGAATTGGGCGCCCGCAGTATCGGTTGATAAGCCATGCGCCGGTTACCGCTTCAAGGGCGTTGGCGACGTATAACAGGACGGCCACAAGCAGTGGACTGCCGAACCAAAAGAAATTGCCAAACAGTTCCGCCAAACACCCTCCCAGGATCCACCAAGGCCAACTATGTCTGGAGGCGAGAACGAGCGTAGCAAGGAAAAGTCCGCCTGGTGGCCAAATGGAAATTCCTGTTCCGGGTACTATGGCGAGCGACTGTGCGAATCCGCAGCCCAACACGTAGGCCGCGATAAAAATTCCTAAATGCGAAAATTGAGGACGGTGTGACCAGACGCGTATCATCGGCTACTCCTGACAAAGGACGCGTGGCTGACCATCAGCATTAGTCTGGTACCTCATGCTCGCGGGCCTCAGCGATCGTGGCGCTTGGTCTTGATCGCAGGATGGGCTGATTTTTCTCCAACGAAGCGCGGCTGGCATCCTATGGAATCCATGTATGACCTCCCTCGTACGCGTTTCGAGGCTCCCGGGCGATAAGACTGGATGGATTATCGCTTGAATTTGAAACAACTGTCAGTGGCTCCCGACCGGGCAGTTGGCCCGCGACTAGATGCCGCCGGCATCGATCTTGCGCCCGTCGCGCCGGAGGCGCTCGTCTGTCGCACCGGCGGCCACACCCCCGGGCACAGCGCGGTTTGGCCTTGCGTTGGGCGGCGATCGGCTGACATTCGCCGGGTGTTGCAGCAAGCGACGCATGCGACGCAACCACTTCAATCCGGGCAGTCTCGCCGAACGCATCGGCCATCCGCCGGACGAGATTTTCGCGGCGCCCCACGCCTCCTACGCTATCCCACAGGTAATAGGTCGATGATCGAACCGGGCTTCTGCCCCGCCCCCGATCTTCGCCTTCCGGCGCAACATGCCTGTCGCGGTGCCACGCGCCCGGGCCGATGCCGACTATCGACGAGAACACACCCGCGTGAAGTGGCTTTTATTGGCAAAGCGGCCGATATCGCGATGTCGGACAGTGGCAAGCCCGAAACCGTCAGTAACTGCTTGGCCGTTTTGACGCGCTGGCGGAGTAGCCATTGGTACGTACCCTACTATCCTTAGGTTGAGGTTGAACTACCTGCTGAACTAGTCAGATTCGGCAGCCTGTACGATACCGCCAGGTGCCGTTTGCGCCCATAGTTGCTTACGTGAGGCAGCAACCTTGAACCTTCCTGAAGCGAGCTTCTGGCATGAGCAGACCGATCAACCACCAATGTTCACAAGACTCCGCGGTGGTGCCCGACACGCAGGAGAACAATTTTCAGATTGCCGAGTGCCCCCACGCCGATGCGGAAATGACCCGCGTGCTCAAGACGGCGCCACTCCGCATGGCTTCAGACCCATCCAGCGGCGTGATCACCTTCTGGAGACATGACCCCCTGCACGACGTGGTCCGGCCCATGGCCGACCACGTCATCATGACGTTCCCCGCCGAGCCAGTGCGGTTCGAGCGCCGCGACGGTAAAGCGTACGTGCACGGAATGACCCGTCCCGGGACCGTGACGGTCATTCCGGCCGGTTCAACCTCACGATGGGACATCTACCAGCCTTTAAGCGTCCTCCAGCTCTATCTCCCGCAGACAACGCTCAATCGCGTTGCCCACGAAGCCGGCACAACCGCCCCCGGCGAGCTTGTGGAGCGAACTGCGCATCCCGACCTCATTACATCCCGATTGCTGCTGAGCGCGGCCGACGCGCTGGACGGCTGCGCGGCGTTGGATACGCTATTCAGACACCAATTGACGGATCTTCTGGCGACGCGCCTGCTCGCGGCGCACGCCGGCCCACCTGCAACATTCCGACCGGTCATGGGCGGGCTGTCGCCCAAGGCGCTGAGGCGCGCCATCGAACGTCTGCGTTCGGACAGCGATGCGGACATATCGCTTGCCGCGCTGGCTACGGATGCAGGCCTTTCGCGCTTCCACTTCTGCCGCGCCTTCAAGGAAAGCACCGGACTGTCGCCGCATGCTTGGCTGCGCCAACACCATCTCGAGCAGGCCATGAACATGCTGCGTGACACCGACGATGCAATCGTGTCGATCGCAGCCGCTCTTGGCTATTCCTCTCAGACCGCCTTCGCCGCGGCATTCAGGAAGCTGACCGGCGAGAGCCCGAGCGATTGGCGGCGACGCACGAGGTACACATCTTCTTCGCCGACTGGCTTAGCGAGCGGCAAATGCCATCTCGTGACGAGGTAAACGCTGATGGCATGATCGACTGGGGCAGCCGCGGCGGGAAGCGACAATGTTTTCGACCACGAGCTTGATGGTTTCGGCAACGATGGCATCACCGATTTCAAGTGCAGCGTCGAAAGGAACAGGAGATTAAGACATTTCTCAGCATCGGAGCGGGCCGGGGAATGGGTTTCGCGACTGCCGAACGCTTTGCCAAAGAGGGTTTTCAGGTGGTTTTGGCCGCTCGGAACGTCGCCAAGACGCAGGAGCTGGCCGAAAGGCTGATATCAAAAGGGTACAAGGCTAACGTTCGCAGAGCGGACGCAGGCGATCCGAACAGCGTCGCGGAGCTGGTCGCTGAGGTTGGGAAGCAGCACGGCTCAATCGACGTCCTGCATTACAACGCCGTATCCGCGCGCAAGGCGACCCTCTCTGAACAGCCGCGCGACAGACTTCAACAGCGATCTCGCCGTGAACATCGGAGGAGCGCTCATCGCCGCTCAGGCTGTCGCCCCGAAGATGGAGGAGCAAAAGTCCGATGCGATCCTGTTGACCGGAGGTGGCTTCGCACTTGCTCCCAGCCCGGGGACTATCTCTCGATCAGCATCGGCAAGGCCTGCACCGCAGCGCATGACCAGGGAAGCGATCCAGCTATTGCTGACGGATTCTGCCGCTGCTCGAGCTACTGGACTGCGCAGCGAATTCCGCAAGGAGCTTCTGTGGGTCAAATTGACTCACCCCTTCCCCATCAAGCACTACGAGACTTCCGATGGCGGACCTGCTGGACCCTTGGTCGCAATATCCGAACGCTGATCGAAATGGGAAATCTGCTAGATGCCGTAGTGGGCCCGGCTCCGAGCCAAGGGGTGATGATGGTGGCTGTCCCCCGATAGATGATGAAACGGGGTCACGACTTGAGTCGGCCCCAAGCATCTGGAGACGGAGAACAGCCGTGGAGAACTATGCCGGAATTGACGTGTCATTGGAACTGTCGAGCGTATGCGTCGTGGATGCCCAGGGTAAGATCCCGAAGGAAACGAAGGTCGCGAGCGGACCCGACGCCTTAGTTGAGTTCTTCGAAATGCTTGGCTTTGCAGTGAAGCGGATCGGGCTGGAGGCTGGGCCGCTGTCGCAATGGCTGCATGCGGGGCTGAAAGAAGCGGGCTTCGAGACGGTTCTGCTGGAAACACGGCATGTGAAGGCAGCATTGTCAGCGATGACAGTGAAGACTGATCGCAAGGATGCACGCGGGATTGCCCAGTTGATCCGGATGGGATGGTTCAGCCCGGTGCACGCGAAGTCGATAGGGGCTCAAGAGATTCGAGCGCTGCTGGTTGCGCGCAAGCAGCTTCTTGGGCGACTTATCGATGTGGAATTGAGTATCCGAGGGATATTGCGTGGTTTTGGGCTGAAGGTTGGCCCTGTGACGCGAAAAACCTTCGAAGCGCGGATCCGAGAGTTGGTCGCGGGTCAGGCAACATTGGAGCGCATTGCCACGGCGATGCTTTCGGCACGATTGGCTCTGAAGGCAGAGTACGGAAGGCTACACAAGGCTGTGCTGGCAGCCGTACATGACGATGCGATCTGTCGCCGGCTGATGACAGTGCCAGGCGTTGGTCCCCTGGTGGCTATTACATACAAATCGGCGATTGACGACCCCAATCGCATCACGAAGTCAAAATCAGCCGGCGCGCTGTTTGGGCTAACGCCAAAGAAATACCAATCGGGAGAAAAGGACGTCACGGGCGGGATCACGCTGGCCGGTGACGAGATAGTCCGCACGGTGTTGTATGAAGCTGCCAACGTTCTGCTATCGCGCATCACGCGGTTCTCAAAACTCAAGCGCTGGGGGATGGACGTAGCCAAGCGGCGAGGCTCGAAGCGCGCCAAAGTCGCTCTGGCGCGCAAGCTCGCTGTGATCCTGCATCGGATCTGGGTCAACGGCACAACTTACCGATGGGCTGAAGCGGGACCGATCGCAGCATAGAACAGGTAGAGGAGATCAGGAACGCAACCGGGCTGAACTGAAGCCCGGTGCCCGAAGTCCTGTCGCCGGGACGGTGGATCCGGTGAAGCCGTTACACGCCCAGTGGCCGTCATCTGACGAACTACGCGTATCTAGATAGGCTCACCGCTCCCTCTGACAGCATGATGTGGCGGCCAGGCGTTGACCACGGACAGAAGCATGAGCTCGGCGGCGTGATGTTCCCTCGGGAGGCTTGACATCATCGGGCCCATTACAGAAGGGCGTGTAATCATTAACTCGCAGATGTCCGATCTTGAGGGCTAAGCGGAAATATTCCGCTCGGTCAGAGTATTACCGGTTTTGACCCGAAGCGGACTTCGGCGGGCCCACATGTCATATTCGCTTCCGGCGCGAAAGCGCACATTCTCGCGATGCGCGAGGCGTTTTCCGCGCGTCGTCACACCCGAAGCTGGGCCAGGCTGGGCGACCTTGCGCTTCACTTCTATTGATGCTGCTCCAACTCCGCCAGCAAACGCGCAGCTGTCATCGGATCTGCGGTGTCTCGCCCTTCCACGAATTGCTCGAGGATCGGCTGCAACAGTGTTCGACCGTGCTCCGATTTACCGCGATTGGCCCACAGTCGGGCCAGATCGATGGCGGTGCGCAGTTCCCATGCGCGAGCTTCTTGCTGACGGCTCAGTTCAAGCGACTGCGTAAAATACGCTTCTGCTTCCTCGATGTTGGGCTCCGGCATGGAAGCAAGCACGTTTCCCTTCACGCGCAACAATTCGGGCATGTATATAAGGTCGCCGTTCGTCGTTACGCTGAGAACCGCCTCATTGATCAGCGCCAAGCTCTCGCGGAACTCTCCGATTGTTGCCAGACCCTCGGCGAGCGCAATATTGAATTCGGTCGTAAACAGCTTGTAGTGCGCCGAATGGAGCGTTTCCAGAGAGCGCTGCAGGCTCCGGACTCCCTCGCTCGCATTGCCGCGACGAATCGCCAGTGCGCCCCTATGGCCTTGGCCGATGGCCAGATAAGGCTCCAAGGAATGCTGTTCGGCAAGAGAGACAAGTCTGTTCGCATGCTCATCAGCGCCTTCGAGATCGCCAGCCCGAATGAGGACCGCCACCCCCCAGACCAAAGCTCGGCAAAGCGCTACTGGATGGCCGATGGATGCTGCGTTCTTCACGCCTTGGTGCACGCGCTCCAAGGCCTGGTTTGGTTGGCCTTGCAGCCATAGTGTCCTAGCTAAATTGATATCAGCGTAGTTGTAATACTCAAAGTCGATATAGACCGTACCGGCCCTACGAGCACTCGGTCCGCCCAGACGCGCTTTCTCAAGCTCTCTGCGAGAGCCCGCGAGATCTCCTATATGGAGAAGTGAACTTCCGAGAAGAGAATGAGCCAGCGCCATAGCCGCCGGCCCGCCAATTCTCCTGGCAATGGCAGCGCCGCGCTCTGCATATTGTAAAGTGCCGTTGAAATCCGCGACGCGAGTGTGGAACAGGTGCAACAAGTTCATCAGGTACAATTGATAGGGTGCTTCATCACGCTGTTCGGCGATTGTGCGACTTCTGTCCAAGGCAGCTCGTGCCCCTTCACTGTTGCCGCGCGTGAACATTAGCGACACTCCAAGCGACGCCTGAAGATGCATTTCTTCGTGACCCGCGCGGCGCGTGTCGTCGAGTGCGAGAATTGCCCGCTCCGACCAGCGATGACATTCGGGCAAGAGCGACATTGCGAGAAATACCTGTGCGGCGGCAGCCGCGAGGCCGATGCCGATTTCAATATCGCCCTCCTGCCCGAAGCACCATTCAAGTGCCTTACGGACATTGTTCAACGCGGCAAAGTGAGGGAACCGCTCCACTCCGCTCGATAATGTCGGCCATTCGCTGCCGGACTGCTCCAGCCACCGTCGATAGTACGTCGCGTGACGCCCTGCCAAGCCGGCTGCTTCAGTGTCGTCGATCGCGATGTTGAGGAGGTAGGTGCGTGTCGTGTCAAGAAGCCGATAGCGCATCATGGCGTCTATCGGACGGATGGCGATCATCGATTTGCCAGCAAGGCTATCGATGGCCGCCAAAACCTGTGATTGATCGATGTCGTTGCTGGTGACGACCGCCAACGCGGCGTCGAGGCTGAAATGCCCGACGAATACGGCGAGCCGGCGCAGCACGACACGCTCCACTTCGGAGAGAAGCTGATAGCTCCAGTCGAGCGTCGCCTGCAACGTCTTTTGCCGCGGCGTCGTGCTGCGGTGTCCCAGCAAAAGCAGCGTGAGACTCTGGTCAAGAAGGGATTCGATTTGCTGCAGACCGTAGGCGTCGACGCGCCTGGCGACCAACTCGAGCGCGAGCGCCACACCGTCAAGTTTGCGGCAGATGCGCACAACAATTGCCACGTCGGCTTCGCTTAACTCCAGGTGAGCGCCACTCGCTGCCGCCCGTTCAATAAACAGGCGCGGCGCTGGAAATGTCTGCGCGGCCGCGCTCATGACCTCCGATTCTTCGGGCGGACAGGGGAGCGGATCCAGTCGATAGACATGCTCCCCTTCGACTTGAAGAACTTCACGGCTGGTCGCCAAAATGTGAACCTGCGGCGCCTTCGCGTAGATCTGCGATGCCAGTGCCGCAATGGCGTCGATGAGATGCTCGCAAGTGTCCAGAATAAGCAGCATCCGCTTGGTGCGCAGATAAGCGATCAAGGCCGGGGTCGCGTCCTCCGAGTGAACCGACAATCCCAGCATCGAAGCGATCGCCGTGGCCACCAGATTAGGATCGCTCAGCATGCTCAGGTCGACGAGCATGATCGCCCCCCTGAACGCTTCGCGCAGATGGTGGCCGACCGCGATAGCTACGGTGGTTTTGCCGACGCCACCAATGCCGACGATGCTGACCAGGCGGGCATCGATCAGATGAGTCGATATGCGCGGAACGTCCTCGTCGCGTCCGACCATGTGCGATAAACGGCCCGGCAGGTTGGCGTAAGGAAAACTGGCTGCAACTGCGCCAGCTGCGGAGTCCTGGTCGCTCGAACGCGAAACCGGCGCCACAAAGCAATAGCCCCGGCCCGCCAAGGTCGAGATGTAGCGGGCACCTTCTTTGCCATCGCGGAGCGCCCTGCGCAGGCTCGCCATGTGAAAGCGCAGGCTGCTTTCTTCGACCGTGACGTCGGGCCAAACGTGCGACAGTAGCTCATTCTTGCCGATGACGTCGTTAGGCCTGGAGACCAGCGCAATCAGAATGTCGAGAGCGCGTGCGCCCAATTCAACGGGAGCGCCTTCTCTGGTGAGCAGCCGTTCGCTCGGGGCCAGGCGAAAGGGCCCAAACGACAGGACATCTTTGCTTGACGCCACCCTCGGAACCATTGCGTTTCACGCTTGCCGGCCCTTGAGGCCCAATTTAGGACGGGAGGCCTCTCAAGTCATCTGGCTCTTAAAAGCTTGGCAGCGCTGGGCATTTTCTGACACCGCCCCGTGGCGTGACCACGTCCTGTTCCGGATCAAAGAGAGGAACCGAGCCTGGCATTGTCAGGCGCACACTCCTTGATGGTTGGGAACCATCCGCGCGCCGGTTCGCTCGCTCACGCTGTTCAAGTTGCACCTCTGGCAGCGGCTAACACCGCCTCACGGGACCTCACAGGGTCTCGCAACGCATAACGGGCGTTTCTCCCAGCTTCGCGTAAATAGGGTTGGCGAACGAAGCCAATCGAAGGAGTGGCAGATGGCCCAAATGGTAGCGGACGTCCTAGTCGGTGTGCTCGAACAGATCGGGGTTCGGCAGGTCTTCGGTCTGATCGGCGACTCCCTAAACCCGCTGGGCGACGCCGTTCGCCGTAGCAAGATAGAGTGGATCGGTGTCCGCCATGAGGAGGGAGCAGCGCTTGCCGCTGCGGGGCAAGCCAAGTTGACCGGTCGCTTGGGCGTGTGCGCGGGCACGACCGGTCCTGGCAGCACGCATCTCGTCGCCGGCCTTTATGAAGCGGCGCGCGACCATGCGCCGGTGCTTGCGCTTTCCGGCGACATGCCGCGCAAACTGCGCGGAACCGACTATGTCCAGACAACTGAACCGAATCTGCTTTTCCGCGACGTCTGCCTCTATAGCGAAACCGTTTCCTCGCCAGCACAGGCGCCGGCAGTGATTCATCAGGCGATCTCGGCTGCCTATGCGGGCCGCGGCGTCGCGCATCTGACGCTGCCGCAAGACGTGATTGCAGCCAAAGCTGATGGCAGCGTTACGAGCGTCGCCACGTTGAGGCCGTTGTCCGAGTTTGCTGCTAGCGCAACAGACGTCACTGCAATTGCGCGCCAAATCGATGCGGCCGAGAATATTGTCATCATGTGCGGCAGCGGATGCCACGGCGCCGCTAACGAGCTTCGGGCACTCTCGGATCGGCTCAACGCTCCCCTGATCCATTCGGTCAAAGGCAAGGATATCATGCCTTTTGACGACCTTCGCTGGATGGGCGGCATCGGCATGATTGGCACGAAAGCGGTCTACAACGCGATCATGCATTGCGACTTGCTTCTGATGCTCGGTACGGACTACCCGTATTCGGAATTTATGCCGCAAAAGGGTGCTGTCATTCAAGTCGACGAGAGGGCCGCCGTGCTCGGACGCCGGGCTCCGACCGCATTCGGCGTTGTTGGGTCAGTGCGACCGACCGTGAAGCTGCTGCTCGACCAGCTCGCCGCCAAGCGCGACAAAAAATTTCTCGAGCGTGTGACTAGCGAGCGTCGCAAGTGGGATGCGATGCTGGACGAGCAAGCGGACCCGAAGCGCAGCCGCGACCGCATCCATCCGCAGGCGGTCGCACGCGCGGTCAGCGATGCTGCCAAACGCGATGCGGTATTCCTCATCGATACAGGTCTCAACACACTCTGGTCCGGCAACTGGATTCGGCAGACTGGATCGCAGCGGATCCTGGGTTCGTTCAACAATTGCGGTGTCGGAACCGCGCTTGGTCAGGCAAACGGCATCCAGGTGCTGGATCGCTCACGCCAGGTCATCGCCCTTTGCGGCGATGGTGGTTTCAACATGCTGATGTGCGAGTTCCTGACGGCCGTGCACCACAAGCTGCCGGTGAAGGTTATCGTCTATAATAATTCCGGCCTTGGCCTCATTTTCCTGGAGGCCGAGGGCGTAGGTCTGCCGGCTTTTCGGGAGGCGATCGAATTTCCGAATCCGGATTTTGTCGCGCTCGCCCGCGCCTGCGGGGGCCATGGATTCAGGGCAAGGCATCCGGACGAGTTGCATGGCGCGATCGCCGAAGCACTTGCAGTCGACGGGCCCGCGATCATCGATTGCGTCGTCGCGGCCGACGAGCTGCCCAACATTCCCCATATCGAGCTCGACCTCGCGGCCCACTATGCCGTCGCGAAGGTCAAGGAAGCCGTGATCGCAGTCACGGGACGATAGATCATCACGTAAACGCCCATCATTGAGGAGAGCTGTCATGTCCAAATTTGCGAATGTCGTCACCATCGAGGTTGTCCCGGGGCAGAGAAATCAGGTCGTCACTTTGCTGCTGGCGCACAAGGCACGCCTGAAAGATGAGCCGGGCACGCTGCAATTCGAAGTCCTGCTGGCGAAAGACGAGGATACGACAGTTCGCGTCTACGAAATGTATCGGGATGCCGCGGCATTCGAAGCCCATCTGAAAGGGCCCTCCCTTGCGCGATGGAAAGAAGAGACTGCCGGAATGGTGGTGAAACTTCATGGGGTGCGCTGCGCGGTCGTGGACGAGCCGGTCCGCCAGCGCGCAGCAGCCGGCCACTGAGGAGACAACGTCATGACGACCCCGACATATGACAAGAGCATCAGCGCCCTCCTGGTGGTCGATCCCTACAACGACTTCATTTCCGAGGGAGGCAAGATCTGGCCCCGCATCAAGGCTGTGGCTGAAGCAAATGGCTGCGTCCCCAACATGCTGAAGGTCCTGAATGCCGCGCGCGCGGCGAAGCTTCGCGTCTTCTACGTGATGCATCATCGATATCGTGCGGGCGACTACGAGACATGGACCTACATTGCGCCGATTCAACGCGCCACGTGGCAGCACAAAGCGTTCGAAAACGGCACATGGGGTGGCGAATTTCGCGCCGAGTTCGTGCCGGCGCCAGGTGAGATTGTCGCGCAGGAACACTGGTGTTCCAGCGGCTTCGCCAACACCGACCTGGACTTGCAGCTCAAGAAACACGGCATCCATAAGCTGATCGTCGTCGGGCTCATCGCGCATACCTGCATCGAAGCGACTGTGCGCTTCGCCGCCGAGCTCGGCTATGACGTCACCGTCGTTCGGGATGCGACGGCGGACTACACGGACGAGATGATGCATGCTGCCCTGGACATCAATATCCCGAATTACGCGAGTGCAGTCGTGACCACCAGTCAGATCGTTGCGTCGATCTCGGCGGCCAACATGCTGGATGATGCTGTCCGGTAATGAGCAGGCCCGGGCGCTGTTGAATTGAAGCATATCCAGGAGTGTCTCATGACCATGATGGATGTCGTCAGGATCGACACGTTCGGCGCGCGTGAGGTCATGAAGTTCCGAAGGCTTCCGGTCCCCGCGCCAGGGCCGAACGAAATACTGCTGAGGGTGAAGGCGGCGAGCATCAACCCGGTCGATTGGAAGATCCGCGAAGGCCGATATCCCGCGGTCAAATCCGACATGCTGCCCTACGTGCTCGGCCGCGACGTATCAGGCGTCGTGGAGGCTTGTGGCGCGGAAACAACCGGACACCGGAAGGGCGACCAAATCTATGCGATGCTGGGCATCGATCGCGGAGCCTATGCCGAGCATGTCATCGTCAAAGCCAACGAGGGTGCCCCGAAGCCAAGATCAATCGACCATCTCACCGCCGCAGGAGTGCCGTTGGCAGGGCTGACCGCCTCGCAGGGGCTGTTCAGATATGGAGAACTGAAGGCAGGGCAGCACGTCTTGATCCACGGCGGATCAGGCGGCGTCGGCCACTTGGCCATCCAGTTGGCGAAAGCGAAGGGTGCTCACGTGATTACGACCGTTTCGGAGAGGCATTTCGCGTTCGTCAGGGAAATCGGCGCGGACGTCGTAGTCGATTACAAGAAGCAGAAGTTTGAAGACGTGGTGTGCGAGGTCGACGTCGTATTCGACCTGATCGGCGGCGAGACGCGGAAGCGTTCCTGGCCCGTGCTGAAAAAAGGCGGCATCCTCGTTTCAACGATGATGGAGCCGTTCCAGGAGAGCACGCGCGAATTCGGCGTGCGCGCTGCGCGTTTTACCGTTCAGGAGAACGGGGAAGAGCTCCGCGAGATAGGTAGCTTGATCGATGCCGGCAAGGTCAAGCCGAAGATCAGCAAGGTGTTTGACTTCCACGACGTCAGTTCAGCCCACGAGTATGTCGAGAAAGGTAACACCGAAGGCAAGGTGGTCCTCAGAGTTGCGGACTGAGACCGGACTAGCATTCACGTGACGTGGAGTTGCGCGAGGTCATTGAGTAGTTGGGCGTGCCTGTTCGGGAGTTTCTTGCTGCACCTGCTTACGTCCGATTATGGCCCTTCTGCGACCTCGGGCAATGTCCGCTCTTCCGCCGCTGTTGGGGGTTGAGCGGACATCAGTCGGCCAAGCGCTTACTGAGTACACGCCCTCGTACTCAAGTGCCTCGCGGAAAATGATGTAGAAGACGTGCCATAGTAACCGGTACCGGTACCTTGGTCGCTTCAATCCCGACTAATGCCCCCGGGTCCTCCCCCCGCGACGCTAGGCGGAGCGTGTGCTTACTGTTGCGCCGGGCGTGATGGGGTGTCTGGCCGACCGGTCCGGCAGCCGTTAGCGGCGGCGAGGCACCGCCAGCTCCGCGCGCATCTCATACTCTTCGATGATGAGGCCGCCAAGCTCGCTGCCATGGAAGACGCCGGTGAGCTGACGCTCGATAAACTTGTATTCGGCGCTGCCCTCGCGCGCGTGCTTCAAGCGATAGGCCAGATCGGCGATTGTGTCTTCCAGCTCGATCTCTTCGGCAGTCTTCGGAACGTCAGGGTCGTAAACAGTCATTGGTCCCTCGGTGACGGCGATTTTTGCGGGTGGGGCTGCGGCTGTGTATAAGAGACAGAAGTGAGAGTGCGGAAGACGACGGCCCTTCCGAGAGCAACTCATTTTCGTCGCAGGTCACGGGATCGCTCCCGCACCCCTGAATAGGAATCTACCTACTCCAATGCAGGGTCACAATGCCCCAAAGCGCTCTGACAGTTACCCCTGAGACTGGATGAAAAAACAGGACCTGACCGCATTCAATCTCTGCTTACCGTGGCCGGGATCCGCGCCATTGGCTTCAAATTCGTCTTAAAGGAACGGCCGCGACGTTAACAGCAGGAGAGCGTATTTATCGACGCCCGCTATGCCCCGGTCGCGACAAAATTCTGCAGCGCTGGCGCGACGGGCCAAGAGCCGACCTCTCTTTGCTCCTTTGCCGCTATAAGCACTCTCGCTGCCTGAGCTCATCCAGCAGGGCCTTCGCCTCCTTCAGGTCGCGGGTGTCGAAACCCTCGGTGAACCAACCATAGACCGGGGCAAGAAGATCGTGGGCCTGCTGTCGTTTGCCCTGATCGTACCACAGCCGCGCCATGCTCACAGCCGCACGCAATTCCCAGGACTTTGCTTGCTGCTGACGAGCGACCGCCAGCGCGTGTTCGAAATATTCTTCCGCTTTCGTTGCGTCAGGATCGGGCAACGATAGCGCGATTTCGCCTGCCATGCGCTTGATTTCGGCCTCAAACCAACTTTCCTTGGTTGTTTCTGCCTTGATCATGGCTTCGTGAATGCAGGACAGTGCATCATCGAAGTTGTCGAGTTCAGCATGAGCGCCTGCCAGGTACGATAACCAGAATGGCTCTAGCGCTGTTGCCGCCGTTGACCGACGCGCGATGATACCCGAGGTGATCACATGGACGGCGTCTGAGACCTTCCCAGTGAGGGCCAAGACGCAACCTTGGGCCAGCGTTCCGAGTGACCCCCAAAACAAGGAACCTCTTTCGTCTGCCAGGGGCACAAGTTCATCAGCTTCGGCGCTTGCTGCCGCATAGTTTCCGCAGCAGATATGGGTAAAGGATGTATGGAACAGGGCATACATCAACGTGGCCGCTTGGCCGATCTCGCGCGCTTCCTTGAGCGCCTGTTCAGCGTCTCTGCGTGCAGCCTCGGGGAAGCCAAGAAGCCACAGAGCCCAGGACCGATAGGATAGGGCTGCGACCCTGATGTCCTGGCCAAATCGAGCCGCCAGCGCGCGATGCTCGGCGGGATCGTAGATCGCGATCGCCTGATCGTAATGTGCCCGACTTTCCGCAAGGGCCCCCGTACACATCAGAGACGTACCCATAAGACGATGCCCAAGCATGAGTGGAACCATCGTTCCCCGCTTCTCGGCAAGCGCCAAGCACTCTGTCGCAAAGTCGAGGAGAGCGTCGCTGTTGAACCCGATATAGTTCGCGACCCAGAACCCATAGAGGACTGAAAACAGGAGCAACGGGTCTTCAGGGGACTCTCCGAGTGACTCCACTTGCTCGATGAAGGCGCGGGCTCGATCGAGAGATGCGATAGTCTCAGGGGCCGCGTGGCCCTTGGTGTGCATCAAAGCATTCACGAGCGCGACCTGCAGGTTGATCTGGTCGCGACGCAGCGCTGGTGTGCCCGGCAGCGTCGCAATCTGTGAAAGAGCGCGGATTAGCTGAACCGTCGCCTCTACTAGCGCTGAACGCGCTAGCGACCGCTGTCCCGCCTTGCCCCATAAGGCCGCCGCCTTCTCGATCAGCCCGGCCTCAGTGCAGTGATGTGCCAGCAACTCCAGTTGGCTCTCGGCTGTCTCGGCGAATTGGCTTTCAACTGCTTCGGCAATGCGCGCGTGAAGCGCGCGGCGGGGCTCGCGCAGCAACGTGCCATAGGACGCGTCCCGCACCAAGGCATGCTTGAATACATAAGTCGCATTCGGCGGCAAGTCCAACCTGAAAAGCAAACCAGTCTGTATGAGACGGTCTAGCGCCGACCCCAGTTCCGCCTCTGGCATGCGCACCACCGCCACCAGGAGAGCATGCGAAAACTCCCGACCGATCGCCGCGCCAATCTGTGCCACTTCTTTGGCAGGGCCGAGCCGGTCGAGCCGCGCCATCAATGAGGCGTGCAAACTTGCGGGGACCGCCAAGGCCGGGGACGGAACGACGGCAATCGTGCGTTCGACCGCGCTCTGGCCCTCCGCCTCCAGCACTGCCTTCGTCATCTCCTCCACGAACAGGGGGATGCCATCGGTACGTTCGATGATGTCCTGCCTGATGCCCGCGGGCAGCAGCGTGTTGCCGACTACGCCGTCGATCATGGCGCCGACTTGGCGTTTCGTCAGCCGATTGATCGTCATGGCGGTCACGTGCGGCCGCCCGATCCAGGGCGCCTCGAACTCCGGCCGGAACGTCACGATCATGAGAACGGGAACCGTTGCGATCAGGTCTAGCGTGCGACCGAAGGCTTCCAGGCTCGTGGGATCGCCCCAGTGCGCATCCTCGACGATCATCAGCACGGGGCTGAAGCGCGCCAGGGTTTCCAGCTGAATGCCGAGTGCTTCCAGCATTTTCTGACGCCGCTGTCCGGGAGCAAGCTCCAGAGCGGGGTAGCGTCCGTTGTTGGGAAGTGACAGCATCTCGGCCAAAAGCGCCGCGTCTTGCGGGGACGTCCTGGTCTGTGCCAGCAGGGCACCGAGCTTTTCGAGCTTTGTTTGCGGTGTGTCCCCGACTGCAAATCCGGCGGCAGTTTCAAGCTGCCCAATGATTGGATAAAATGCACTGTTCGTGTGTTGCGGCGAGCAGAAGTAACGTAACCGCGTGTGAGGTTCGGCTGCAATCCCCTCCATTAGCGCGGTTGAGAGCCTGGATTTGCCTATCCCGGCCTCGCCGGATAGCATCACCACCTGACCTTTGCCCCTTTTTGCTTGCGACCAGCGCCTCAATAGCAGTCCAAGTTCTTCTTCTCGTCCCACCAGTGCAGTCAGCCCGCCGGGGTGCATCGCCTCAAAGCGGCTCTCGATAGAACTTGCCTGCAGCGCGCGGAAAGCTTTCACTGGCCCGGCGAACCCCTTGAGCTCCCCTGGCTCCAGGTCGCGCAGCTCGAAGAGGTTGCCGAGGAGCCTTCGCGTGCCTTCGGCAATGACAACCGTGTTCGGCTCAGCGATCCCCTGCAGACGAGCCGCCAGGTTCGGCGTCTCGCCCACCACCCCGCGCTCCTGCGCCTCGCCGGCACCAACGAGATCGCCGACCACGACCAAGCCCGTCGCGATCCCAATACGCGCCCGGAGCGGCTTCTGGATACCCAGCTTGCCGATCGCCTCGATGATCGCCAGTCCCGCCCGGACGGCACGCTCGGCATCATCCTCATGGGCGTGGGGATAGCCGAAATAGATGAGCACCCCATCGCCCATGTACCTGGCCACGAAGCCGTCGAACCGGGCGACCGTTTCCGCGACGCACCTATGATAGGCGCCGATTACCGAACGCAGATCCTCTGGGTCGAGCGTGGTCGAGAGCGCGGTCGAGCCAACGAGGTCGGTGAACATCACTGTCAGTTGGCGACGCTCGGCGTCGTCTCGCCGAGTTGGCTCGATATCCAAGAGTGCAGAAGGTGCCGTTACGGCAGCCGAGACGTTGCTGAGATCGCGGATCGCACGCCGCATTTTCAACCGGTGGCCCAGCGAAACGCCAAGGTCTTTGAGATGTTGATCGGTCAAGTCGGGGAGAACGGCCATATCAATGTCGTTCTCGGCAAACCTCTCCGCGTACTCGGCCATGCCGAGCTTTTCGAGCCATTCAGCAATTTGCTGCATCGCGGCCCTCTTCGGACTTGACGCTGTCCGTCCTCACCGACAGGACAGAAAGTCTACCACGCGCACCGATTTATTGTAGCGCCCAAAGGAGGGGCGCATGTCCGGTCAGGGCCAGAAGCAGACTCATGCAGTGCACCACGCCGCTACTCGACAATAGCCTGCAGGGCCGGTTTCATCGCAGATGGAAAAGCTTCGCGATTACTTTCGTCTGTGATGATCGCGGCAAGTTGGCATTCGAAGGCCCGCAGTCGTGCAGCCTCGCTGCTCGATAGTTCTGCTGGAGACACAATCGTCATCCCCTAGACGCAAGAACGCTCAACAATAGCAGCTCTCGGTGCAAAGGACCTTCTGGTTTGGGTTATTCATATACACCGGGACTTCTACGATAGATTTGCTTTCCCGCCGGCGTGTTTTCTGCCTTCTCATTGCTCTCCGGCCATTCCAGCCGACGCGCCGACCTTCGCTTCCTATTGCGTCTTCATCTCCCCGAGATAGGCTTGCTGCACCATCTCGTTGTCACGCAGATCTTTCGCGGAACCTTGCAGCACCACCTCGCCGGTTTGGAGCACGTAGCCGTAATGGGCGATCGAGAGTGCCATATTGGCGTTTTGCTCGACCATGAAGATGGCGGTGCCCTGTTTGTTGATCGCCTGGATGATGTCGAAGACCTGATCGACGAAGGCCGGCGAGAGCCCCATGGAAGGCTCGTCCATGCAGAGAAGCCTGGGGCGGGCCATGAGCGCGCGAGCCATGGCGACCATTTGCTGCTCGCCGCCCGAAAGCGTGCCGGCGAGCTGCGTCAGCCGCTCCTTGATGCGCGGGAAGAGCTCGAAGACGCGCTCCTTGTCGGCTTCGATCCCCTTGGGGTCCGAGCGTGTGAAGGCGCCCATTTCGAGGTTCTCGAGGACTGTCATGCGCGGGAACAGGCGCCGCGCCTCCGGGACCGGCGCAATGCCGCGTTTGACGCGTTCGGCGGTCGGGAGATTGTTGATTATGGCGCCGCCATAGGTCACGGTGCCGCTCTTCGGCTTCACGATGCCGAAGATCGTTTTCATCGTGGTGGATTTCCCCGAGGCGTTGCCTCCGAGCAGACACACGATCTCGCCTTCACCCACCCGGTAATTCACGCCTTTGAGCACGTGAAGTTCGCCGTAGTAGGTATTGACGTCGTTGAACTCAAGAAGCGGCGGCAGCCTTTGCGATTTCGTCTGTTGAGCGTCCGAGATAGGCACGCAGAACGTCCTTGTTCGAGTGGACTTCCCTGGGCGTGCCCTCGGCGATCTTCTGGCCGTAATCAAGCACGATGACTTTGTCGGCGATCTCGTTCACGACGGCGAGCTTGTGCTCGATCATGAGCACGGTGACGCCGCGATCGCGCAGATGCCGGATCTGATCGGTGAGCTCGAGCGTCTCGGTCGGGTTCATGCCCGCCGTCGGCTCATCGAGGAGCAGCAGGACGGGCTCCG
The DNA here is from genome assembly GCF_059803515.1 of Bradyrhizobium sp. UFLA05-125. Classification (NCBI taxonomy): domain Bacteria; kingdom Pseudomonadati; phylum Pseudomonadota; class Alphaproteobacteria; order Hyphomicrobiales; family Nitrobacteraceae; genus Bradyrhizobium; species Bradyrhizobium sp. UFLA05-125. Next base: position 30,901 of record NZ_JBANBJ010000050.1, read on the forward strand.
AAACGAGTGCGCGCGCGATCTCGAGCCTGCGGCGATTGGCATAGGACAGCGTCTTCGCGAGATGCTGGATGCGCGGCATCAGGCGATTGCCGAAGATCGAGATGACCTCGATGACGCGGGCACGCGAGGCCTCCTCCTCGCGCCGCACATGCGACGTGCGCAGCACGGCGCCGATAGCGCCCGTCGAGGTGCGCGTATGCGTGCCGACGAGCGCATTCTCTATCAGCGACATGTTGGCGAAGAGGCGCAAATTCTGGAAAGTGCGCGCGATGCCGCGCTCGACGATGAGATGGGGCGGCAGCCCCGTCACATCCTCTCCGGCGAGTAGAACCTTGCCGCCATTGGGCGGAGTCAAGCCCGTGATGAGGTTGAAAAAGGTCGTTTTGCCGGAACCGTTCGGGCCAATGATGCCGACGATCGTTCCCGGCATCACATCGAGATCGATGCCTCTGACGGCCTGAATGCCGCCGAAGGATTTCCAGAGGCCCCTGACCTCGAGGAGCGGCTTGTTCGGGTCGATCGCCCTGCGGTGCAACGGCGCAAGCGCGTTCTGAATTGCGCCGCGCGTCGGCACCGCCGTCTGCTGCGCATGGGAGAGCGCCGATACCGCCGCCCGCTCGGGAATGAGGCCTTGGCGCCTGAAGCGCATCATGAGCACGAGGATGACGCCGAAGATGAGCTCGATCGATTGCACGAGATCGAGTCTCTGGAAGAACTCGATTCCCGTGAAATGACCGAAGGCGTGGATCCACTGCGTTAGATCCTGGAGGAACCAGGATTGCAGGAGTTGCAAGAGGAGCGCGCCCAGCACGACGCCGGCGACGCTTCCCGTTCCGCCGAGCACGATCATGACGAGCAGCATGACCGAGACCGGAAACATGAACATCTCAGGCGTCGCGGTCTGCAACTTCGCGACGTAGAACGTGCCCGTGGCGCCCGCGAAGCCGGCGCCCGTCGCGAAGGCTAGGAGCTTGAGCTTCACGCGGTTGACGCCCATGGCTTCCGCCGCGATCTCGTCCTCGCGGATGGCGAGCCAGGCGCGTCCGATGCGCGAATCCTTGAGGCGAATGCTTACGAAGATCAGGAGCGCCGCCAGAGCGAGCCCGAGATAGAAGAACGGGGTCGACTTGACCCCGAAACTATAGCCGAACAGCGACGGCGAAGAGACACCGTTCAGGCCCATGGCGCCATTCGTCAGATAGGGCGTATTGCGCGCCACGATCGGCACGATCTCGCCGAACCCCAAGGTTACGATGGCGAGGTAATCGCCCTTGAGGCGCAAGGTCGGCGCGCCGAACAGCACGCCGAAGAGCGCCGCGATGATCGCCGAGATCGGAAGCATCAACCAGAAGGACACGGTGAAATGTACCGTGCCTGGGCCGCCCGCGTCCTCGATATGCTGGACTAAGCCGAGCCACTGGAACGGCTCCCAGAAACCCCACCATTCCGGCTGCACCTGGTAAGAGGAGAAGATGCCGTAGGCATAGGCGCCGATGGCGAAGAAAGCGGCATAGCCGAGATCGAGGAGGCCAGCGAAGCCGACCACGATATTGAGGCCGAGTGCCAGGATCGCGAAAGCGAGCGCGTTCGCGGCGGCGTCGATGATGCCTTCATTGGGGAAGATGAAGGGAAAGCAGAGGCCGAAAGCGAGGATGGCGACGAGGAAAGCCCGGCGGCCCCTCCTCCCTTGCGTCCATTCCCGGAAGCCCGAGGAAGCTCCGCTTTGGTCAATCCCCGGGGCCGCGTCCGATTGTTGAAGTTGCGGTTGGGCCATGGAGGACCACTTCTAGGATTTCGTGGGAGCCGCGCGTCCGAGCAAACCGGTCGGACGGAAGACCAGGACCAGTACCAAGATTGAGAAGATGATCACATCGGTCCATCGCACCTCGAGATACTGCCCCCCGAGCGATTCGATGAGGCCGATCAGCACGCCGCCCAGCATGGCGCCCGGCAGACTGCCGATGCCGCCGAGCACGGCCGCGGTGAAGGCCCGCAAGCCCGCCGTGTAGCCAATCGCGAAATTAGTATAATTATAGTACAGACCGAAGATGAAGCCCGCGGCACCCGCCAGCGCCGAGCCGAGGAAGAAGGTGATGAGCACCACTCGGTCCACGTCGACGCCCATCATGCGGGCCGCTTCCTGATCCTGGGCAGTCGCCTGCATGGCTTTGCCCATCTTGGTGCGCCGCACGAAATAATGCAGGGCGAGCATCAGGAGGATCGACACCGTCCAGAGCAGCACCTCGCGCAGGCGCAGCACGACTCCACCGATCTCCCAGCGCACCGGAGGCATGGGGTTCGCGTAGTTGATCGTCTCGGCGCTGACCCCGAGCAAGATGAGGTTATAAAGGATGTAGGAGATGCCGATGGTGGTGATCATCGGCGCAGTGCCCGATACGTTGCGCAGGGCCCGCAAGCCATAGCGCTCGATCACCACGCCCAGCGCGCCTGTGCCCAGCATCGTCACGATGAGCACGAAGAGGAGCACGCCGACCAGGGGCAGGCCGTAAAGCACCTCGCTCTGGCCGAAAAAGCCAAGAGCATGCATCACCCAAAGGGCGATGAAGGAGCCCACCATGAAAACGTTGAAGTGGGCAAAGTTGATGAGCTCGATGATCCCGTAGACCATCGTGAACCCAAGCGCGAGGAGCGAATACATCGCGCCCAGGCTCACTCCATTTATCACCTGCTGAAGCAGGATTTCCCAAGAACTCACTCTCCGGCTCCCGCCTCAGTGTTGCAGGGTCAGCACTGATCAGGACTGGGGCGCCGTTCCGACGTAGATCTGCTGATGTTGGTAGTCGTCCGCGGGAACTTTACTGTCGCGCTTGTACTGGAAGACGCTGACGGTGCGGTCCTTGATGTCACCGTTTTCGTCGAAGGAGATCATGCCTTGCAGGGTCTTGAGGTTCGAGGCCTGCATGGCATCGCGCACATTCGTGCGGTTCACTTCCTTGCCGCTCACAACGACTCGCTTGATAGCGTCGATCACCACCAGCGCCCCGTCATAGGCCGTGATCGAATAGTCGGTCGGCTGCTGCTTATACCTCTCGGTGAAGGTCTTCACGAAAGCAGCCGCGGCCGGATCATCGGTCATATGCGGACCCGCATTGGTCGAATACCAGCCCTCGACCGCCGGCCAGCCGACGCCGGTGAAGAAGCTGCCGCCTTGGATGCCATCGCCGCCGCCCTTCGGCATCTTCGGGATGACGTCATAGGCTTGCTTGGCGAGCTTGACACCGGCTTGCGCGACGCCGCCGTAATAGAGCGCGTCGGGATTGAGGCCTTTGATTTTGGTGAGGATCGTCGTGTAATCGGCCTCCTTCGGGTTGAGCTGGTCGCGGCCGACGATCTTGATCCCGTTCTTCTCGGCCTGTTTTTGGAAGGCGTCGGCGATGCCGACCCCGTATGCGCCCGCATCGTCGAGCACATAGACCGACTTCACCTTCAAGGTTTGGGAATAGAAGTTCGCCATGTTCGGGCCTTGGAAGGCGTCCGTCGTGACGGTGCGGAAATAGATTGGCTTGCCCTTCGGCCTGAATTGGCCGGCCATCTTCGGGTTCGTGATATCAGGATTGGTCGAGCTCGGCGTGATGGTGGCGAGATCGGCTTCGCTCAGGATCGGCGTCATCGCCTTGCCTTCGCCGCTCATTTGCGGGCCGAGATTGGCGACGACCTGCGGATCGGAGATCAGCTTCTTAGTGTTGGTCGCGGCCTGAGCCGGATCATATTGGCCGGCAGTCGCAGTCCCGCTGTCGTAAGTCACGATCTCGATCTTATAGCCGGCTATGTCACCCTTGGCGTTGGCTTCGTCGATCGCAATCTGAAAGCCGTGCTGGATCTTCGACGCATCGTCAGCATCGGCGCCCGTCAGCGGCAGGGTCACGCCGACCTTCACGACCTTCTGCTGGGCCTGCACGGCGACGATGCCGCCTGCACCCGCCAAGGCCGCCACGCCAGCGACAGCGGCAATACTGAAGGCACGACGCGTGTGTTTGGATTGTTTCATGATCATCACCTCGTTGACGTCCGGAACCAAGGCTCCTCGCGGCGTCGCTTGGCGGCCGTGGTCACTCACTAAAGGCACGAGCGTGCCAATGGTCAGGAATAAGGGGCGAGCAATCCGACGCAGTCGGCGTGGGCCGGCACCGTTGATTTCGCCGCCCGCCCTCCCCGGATCGGCATCCTCAGCATACCTCTATTCGCAAACGTAAGCCGTGAAGTGCCGCCAGAGCAATAAGAAAAGATGCTAGATCCTCAGGGGCGCCAGTTCCGCCCCTGGCCCGCCACGCCATTTCGCTGCGCTGCGGAGCTTGGTCGCTATCGGAGCATAGCGGACATTAAGTAGGACGCACCGCCCTTCTCATCTGCAACCGTGGATTTTCTCGCCGCAAATATCTTGAATAGCTGCGGTCGCGACGGTCCCCGCGGGTCGTCCGCGGCCTGTAGGACCCGGGAATCCATGCGGGTGGTCGCTATCGTTGGGGCTGTCATCCTCCTCGCTCGTATCCGCGCCGTTCTCAAGTGTCAGGGTCGGGAATGCTACTCTCGCGAATGCAGCGGTACAGCGTCAGCCGATGGCGTCCCGACCCGATGGTGGCGATTGAAGCGAGAAGCGCGCGGCTACCTAGGGCCCAGACGGGCGAGTTCGGCTTGATCCAGTGCTCTTGCTATGCCTTCACCACGAATGAACTGCGTCCAAAACGCGAGCGCTAATAGTCCTAAGGAGAATATTAACGACGCTGTGATCATTTGCCGTACCGGCTGGGGCATCATCGACAGGGAGAGTCGATCATGCCGGGATTCGAGATCGCTTGGAATCGCCGTCGCCTCGCATCGCGCTATCTCAAGGAACCCGCGCCATGGGTTCAAGACGCCATCCTGCTGGAGCGCGTTCTGCTCGACGGCCAAGCGCAGCTCAAGATCGTCTGCCGCATTGCCTCCGTGGTCGAGGACCGGCTGAACGATCCCACCGAGCGGGACCACTTCTGGCGCGTCGCCCGCGCGCGCCTCGGCAAGGTCCATCGTCTCACCGGCCGCGACCGCGCCGACATCGAGCGCCTGCTCGCGACGAACGTGCCGAGGCCGGTGATGCTAGGGCGCGACCAGAACGAACAGAAACGTGCCGGAGACCACCGCGACCCAAACGAGCGAGAGCCAGATGAAGAAGTTCGTCAGGTCCATTGATGCACGCCTTCGGCGAACAGTGTCAGCCCGGCCGGAGGCTTTGCACTAACCTGTGATCAGGGGAATGACGTCTCCGGCTTCGGAAGCGGCTCGCTGAAAATCCTGGAATAGCCGACAAGGGCCCTCGACCACTTGCCTGCGTAGACTCGAGAGCGTTTCTTGCTGCGACGCATGAGTCTGAAATAGCCCCAAGGCGAGGTCGGCGGGTTGCTCGAAGGTGCGCTGTCACGCAAAGCGGACTCATCCGCCATGATCCCGGACCGGCGCCGATGCCGATCACTCGATTTATTTGACGCCTCAAAACCTTCAACCGCCGCCACGAATTTTCATCGCGACTGTCAACGGACTGCGCATGTGGGCCAAATTCAAACTCCGCACGGGCGGCGTACCTCGGCATTCTGATAGGCGTCATGACGGCGTGGTACTTCGTAGGGTTCATGCCCCTTGCTAAAATGCCCTAATCCCCTCCCTAAAGTCTTCCTGACTGACTGCCTGTTGCGACGTAGGTTCTGTTGCGACGATCACCCACATGACACTGCGAGCCTCGGGCGGCAGTCGCGATCGAACAAAGTCTCCAGCTACAGTCTCCCGAAAACGGGAATATTCGCAGAATTGGCCGGAGACTTTCGGTAGTTTGGCCGCCGAAAACGGCGGAACGAGAGTCTGGAGACTACTGCTAGTGCGCAAAAGCCCGCTGTTGGCGGGCTTTTCTGCCATTCCTAGAGTCCATTACTAAACGGCACACTGGTTGGCTGGGGCGGGAGGGATCGAACCTCCGAATGGCGGAATCAAAATCCGCTGCCTTACCGCTTGGCTACGCCCCAACACGACCTTCGGGAACGGCGCCAGAACCGGCGGATTCCCTTCGGGTCCCGCCGGTCTACAGAGAGTAGACGACCATTTCAACCGCCTCCGCGCAAATTGGCCGGCGGCGGGCACCGTCTGCGTCACACTCTATTATGCGAGCCCTGCCCGCGCCGGTCCTGGCCTCCCAGTCACGAAACTTGGCCCTCCCGGCCATTGAGACCTCGGCGGTTTCGTGGGAATACGGCGCCAACGAGGTTTCCGGGAGTACGCCATGACCTACCGCGCGCCGATCAACGACATGCTGCTATCGCTCAACCACGGCGCGGGCCTCAAGGCCGCCGTGGAGGCCGGCCATTATGGCGATTTCGACGCCGATATCGCATCGGCCGTGCTGGAGGAAGCCGGCAAGTTCGCGACCGACGTGCTCGCGCCACTCAACCGCGTCGGCGACGAGAATGGCATCAAGCTCGACGACGGCAAGGTCACGACCGCACCCGGCTGGCCGGATGCCTACAAGCGCTGGACGGATGGCGGCTGGAACGCGGTGTCGGGGCCAGAGGCGTTCGGCGGCCAAGGTTTGCCGCTCGCGATCAACGCGGCCTGCACCGAGATCTGGAGCGCCTCCAACGTCGCCTTCGGCCTCTGCCCGCTGCTCACGGCTTCCGCGATCGAGGCGCTGGAGGCGCATGGCAGCGACGAGTTGAAGCAGATCTATCTGGAAAAGCTCGTCACCGGCGAATGGACCGGCACGATGCAGCTCACCGAGCCACAGGCCGGCTCCGACGTCGGAGCGCTGCGCACCCGCGCCGAGCGGCAGGCCGACGGCACCTATCGCATCAAGGGGACGAAGATCTTCATCACCTATGGCGAGCACGACATGACCGACAACATCGTGCATTTCGTGCTCGCGCGCCTGCCTGATGCGCCTGCGGGCACCAAGGGAATTTCACTGTTCCTCGTTCCAAAGCTCATGGTCAATGCCGACGGCTCGCTCGGCGCCCGCAACGACATCTATGCGTCCGGTGTCGAGCACAAGCTCGGCATGCACGCTTCTCCCACCTGCACCATGACCATGGGCGATCATGGCGGCGCGATCGGCTTTCTGATCGGCGAAGAGAACCAGGGCATGCGCTGCATGTTCACGATGATGAACCAGGCCCGCCTCGGCGTCGGCCTCGAAGGCGTCGGCGTCGCCGACCGCGCCTATCAACAGGCCCTGGCTTACGCGCAGGAGCGCAAGCAGGGTCGCGCCCTCGGCAAAAAGGGCGACGGCTCCGATGCCATCATCGTGCATCCCGACGTCAAGCGCATGCTGATGCGGATGCGCGCACAGACCGCGGCCGCGCGCACCATCTGCTATGCGACGGCGGTCGCAATCGACGTTTCGACGCGCGCCAGGGATCCCGGCGTGCGGGTCGAGGCTGCGGCGCGCGCGGCGCTGCTGACGCCGATTGCAAAGGCCTATTCGACCGACGTCGGCAACGAGGTCGCCTATCTTGGCGTCCAGGTGCATGGCGGCATGGGTTTCATCGAAGAGACCGGCGCGGCCCAGCACTATCGCGACGCGCGCATCACCGCGATCTATGAAGGCACCAACGGCATCCAGGCGATCGACCTCGTCACGCGCAAGCTCGCGGCCAACGGCGGTTCCGCGGTCTGGGCGCTGCTCGGCGAGCTCTCCGGCATCATCAAGCAGGTCGAGGCCTCCAACGATCCCGCCTTCGGCACCACCGGCGTCAAATTGCGCGAGGCGCTGGACGCGCTCAAGCGTACCAGCAAGTGGCTCCTGGAGCGGCTGGCCGAGGCGCCGAACGACGCGCTGGCCGGCGCGACGCCCTATCTCCAGCAGTTCGGTGCGACGCTCGGCGGCTGCATGCTGGCAAGCGAGGCACTCGCGGCCAAGAGTGACGGCAACCCTGACGCGCCCCGCTACGTCTCGCTCGCCCGCTTCTTCGCCGAAAACATCACGGTGCAGGCGAGCTCGCTGGAGCGCACCGTGACGGAGAGCGCGGAGTCGGTCGCGGCGGCGGACGCGGTGCTGCTGGGGTAAGCGGCGGCACTATTCGTTCCGTCCCCCCGCGCAACGGCAACGGGGGTGGTATGCACCAACCAACCGTTGAAAGCGGAACCCCAGGTTTGGCAGCTCCGCAAGATGATGTAGGCTGGCGGCAAAACGACAGAGCCGGCGGCGACGGCGCCGCAGGCCGTTATTGGGGACTGGGAAGCATGACCGGCCAGATCATTGTTACGCACGAAGGCGCGATGCGCGTGATCACGTTGCGGCGGCCGGACAAGAGAAACGCGGTCACGCAAGCCATGTACCGTGACATCGGCCACGCCATCGACACGGCACAGAACAACCCGGACATCCGCTGCCTCATCATCACAGGCGGCTCCGGCGCGTTCAGCGCGGGCAACGATCTCGAGGAGTTCCTGGCCGATGCCACGGCGAGCCCCGAGATGCCGAGAGCCTCCAACGCCATCAAGCTGCTCTATTCGCTCGCCCACAATGTGAAACCGATCATCGCCGCCGTCGATGGCGTCGCGATCGGAATCGGCACGACCATGCTGTTCCATTGCGACTATGTGCTCGCATCGACGGCTGCGACCTTCAGGACGCCGTTCGTACCGCTCGGACTGATCCCGGAGGGCGCGTCCACCCTCTTGATGCCGCACACCATGGGCTATCAGCGCGCCTTCGCAATGCTGGTGATGGGGCGGACCTTCGACGCAGAGGAGGCCCAGGCTGCGGGATTCGTCAATGTCGTGGTCTCGCCCGGACATACCGAGGCCGAAGCCAAGAAGGTGGGACGCGAGATTTGCAGACTGCCGGCAGATGCGGTCGCGACCTCGCGCAAATTGCTGCGCCTGCCGCCGGAAGAGCTGACGCGCCGCATCGACCAGGAGAGCCATCTCTTCGGCGAACGAATACGCTCTCCGGAAGCGATCGCTGCGATCAAGGCGTTTTTCGCGAGGAAGAGGCGTTAGAGAGAACAGGGTCGCCGCAGCGTCGAAGAATGCCGACGAACCCTAGCTTCAGGTCCGGTAGGGTCGAACTATATCACGCCAGGATCGACCATCGAAGATTTGTACATCTTCCAAACTGGCTACCGCGAGGACACCATCTGCGGTGTCCATGTGGCCGCGCGCGCCAACGCGATGCGCGCGCTGCACTTTTCCATCGACGAACCGATCCAGGCCGTAATCGGATACAAGCCACAGCTGACCATCGAACCAGCGCGCGTCGTTGTAGGGAACCGTGGATTCCGAAATGTGGACGCGTCGCCAGCTGTCGCGGCGTCCAGCGAACAGCGTTCCACCTTCGCCGGAGATATACACCTCGTCGTCCCCGGCGCAACAGACCGTAAAGAGCGGCCACCGTGACGGAAACCGGCATTGAGACCAGCCTCGGCCGTCATAGTGCCATACATCGCCTTTCCCGCCGACGGCATAGATATCATCCTCGGCAAAACCGTCGATATCGTTAAAGCCGATTGCGACCACTTCCTCGACGTCGAGCTTCCGCGTCTGAGTCGGGAGGCCCACGTCCAATCGCTCCCAGCAGCCTATGTCGATTCTCCGATAGACGTCGCGGTTCAGACCAACCGTGTAAGCGCGATTGCCGATGCAACGACCCCGGTTGCCCACAAAGCTCTGCCCTGTGGGGTTCACCTTCTCCATTGCCTTTTGATTGCTTCCCATTGCGAACGCATCACCGTTAGAGCTGAGCGCAATCCCCTGTCCGAGCGGCGCGCGGACAGCAACGCAACGTGTGAGCTGGAAGCCAATCAGACCCTGGTAAGCCCATTTCTCCGCTGGGTCACTTTCGTTCAAATAGAATGCGACGAGGCGCGAGGCGATATCATGGTCCCAGGTGTGGCTGGCCTGCTCAATTGGAATTGACTGACGGAGCACAACATAGACAATGTGGCGATCGCGAACGGCGACATCGACAATATCCCACCCCTTGAACGCCCTGAGCCATGCCTCCCGATCCAGAAAGACCTCTCGGTCTTGGCTCTGGTCCGTCTCGGAGCTTATGGCCAGCGCCGGCAATGCCACCGTCCCGGCGGCACTGGTCAGCAAGGTGCGGCGGCTCAGATTAGTCATGAGGGTCTGTCTGGTTTCGCTGATTGACGTTCGGTACGATGAATTCGCTGCAGGGCGCGCCACCCACCTCGACCCGTTAGTCGCCCCAGCGGTGGTTGGCGTTCATTGGTCGAAGCCCGAGAAACAGGCCCGTCGCGACCAGTCGTGATCACGGCAGGAACTGGCGCCGGTCCGAGCGCGGTCGATCGTAGGCCAGCCGCAGCGCATGCGCTTGTCCCGAGGCGAACAAGATTTGTTCGGAAACGAATTTTTGGACAGCGGGATCCAGTCCGGCAACAAGTGAGACTGCCCATCGCGGTTCGACGACGCCGCGCTATCGAACCCAACGGGGACTTGCAGCACCCGTGATGGCTCGCATCGATGTCGAGCCCCGGAATGCCGAGTGGAAGCAACAAGCTTCGTGAAATCTTCCCGCGGAAAGTTTAGGCTCGTTCCATGCGACACCTGCTTCGCCTGATTCCGGCCGCTCTCGCCTTTGCACTCGGCTGCGCCCTGCCCGCTCTTGCCCAGGGCTCGCCACCGGTCGAGCTGCGCATTCTCGCGATCAACGACTTCCACGGCAATCTCAAGCCGCCGCCCGGCGGTATCCGCATCGGCGATCCCGAGGACAAGGCGAAGAAGGTGACGGTCGCAGCGGGCGGCGCCGAGTACATGGCGACACTGGTCAAGCAGCTTCGCGAGGGTCGCAAGAACACGATCTTCGTCGCGGCCGGAGATCTCATCGGGGCAAGCCCGTTTTTGTCGGCGATGTTTCACGACGAGCCGTCGGTCGAATCGCTGTCGATGATGGGGCTTGCGATTACCTCGGTCGGCAATCACGAGTTCGACGAGGGCAAGGCCGAGCTGCTCAGGATGCAGAACGGCGGCTGCCATCCCGATGACGGATGCCAGGGGCCGCACCCCTTCACGGGTGCCAAATTCCACTATCTGGCGGCCTCCACCATCGAGACCGCGACCGGTAAGAGCATCCTGCCGCCCTATGAGATCAGGGAGTTCGACGGCATCCCCATCGCCTTCATCGGGCTGACGCTCAAGGGCACCGCCGGCATCGTATCGCCAGCCGGCATTGCCGGGCTCGAATTCCGCGACGAGGCCGAGACGGTGAATGCGCTCGTTCCGCAATTGAAGGCGCGCGGCGTCGAGGCGATCGTGGTCCTGATCCACGAAGGCGGCGAGCCGACCGGCGACTACAATGAATGCCCGGGCATTTCAGGGCCGATCGTCGACATCGTCAAGAAATTCGACCGCGCGGTCGACGTCGTCGTCAGCGGCCACACCCACCGTGCCTATGTCTGCAACATCGACGGCCGGCTCGTCACCAGCGGCGACAAATACGGTACGCTCGTGACCGCCATCGACGTCACGCTCGATTCCACGACGCGCGACATCGTCAGCGCGAAAGCCGAGAACGTGATAGTCGCGAACGCCTCCCTCGCCAAGGATCCCGATCAGACCGCACTGATCGAGGCCTACGACAAGCTGGCAGCCCCCATCGCCAACCGTCCGGCTGGCGCGGTGACGCAGACGCTGTCGCGCGTGCCCAACGACGCCGGCGAGAGCGCGCTCGGCGACGTCATCGCCGATGCGCAGCTCGCCGCGACGCGCGAGGCGAAGGACGGCGGCGCCGTCGTCGCCGTCACCAATCCCGGCGGCATCCGCACCGACATCGTGCCGAAGGAGAACGGCGCGGTGTCCTTTGGCGACGTGTTCGCGAGCCAGCCGTTCCGCAATCGCCTCGTCACCCTGACGCTCACGGGCAGCCAGCTCAAGGAGATGCTGGAGCAGCAATGGCTCGATCCGAAGCGGCCGCGGATCCTCCAGGTGTCGAACGGCTTCAGCTATGTCTGGGACGCCTCGAAGCCGTTCGGCGAGCGCGTGATGGCCGACAAGATGACGCTCGACGGCAAGCCGATCGATCCGGCCTTAAGCTACCGCGTTACCCTCAACGACTATCTCGCCGTCGGCGGCGACGGTTTCACCATCGCCAAGCAAGGCATCTCGCCGCAATATGGCGGCTACGATGTGGATGCGCTGTTTGCCTTCTTCAGGGCGCACGGCCCGATCGGCCCGCTGCCACCGACCCGCATCCAGCGCGTCAATTGATCCGGATCAAACGGCCCGGAACAGGAACACCTTTGCCATTCCCGGCCAAACACCTACATTCGGTTTTGCATTGCCTTTTGGCGCCGGATGCGTCAAGCGACGTCAAAAGCCCGTTCGCAGTGAGCCCTACCTGATGAGCACGCTTCTTCTCTCCCACAAGGCCTGCCTCGACCACGTGACGCCGCAGGGCCATCCTGAGCGGCCGGACCGCCTGCGCGCGGTGGAGGAAGCGCTGTCGCACGAACGCTTCCAGTTCCTGGTGCGGGATCAGGCGCCGGAGGGCAATCTCGATCTCGTCACGCTCTGCCACAACGAGCATTACGTCACCGAACTGCGCCACATCGCGCCGACCAGCGGCCAGGTCTATATCGACGGCGACACCTCAATGTCGCCGGGCACCTGGGAAGCGGTCATGCGCGGGGTCGGCGGCGCGGTCGCCGCGACCGAAGCTGTGATGGCCGGTGAGCACCGCAACGCCTTCGTCGCGGTGCGCCCGCCCGGACACCATGCCGAGATCGGCAAGCCGATGGGCTTCTGCTTCTTCGACAATGTCGCGATCGCCGCCCGCCACGCGCAACGCAAATACGGCATCAAGCGCGCGGCCATCGTCGATTTCGACGTGCACCACGGCAATGGCACACAGGACATCTTCTGGTCGGATTCGACCGTGATGTACTGCTCGACCCATCAGATGCCTCTGTTTCCGGGCACCGGCGCGCGCTCCGAGCGCGGTGATCACGACACCATCGTCAACGCGCCGCTCGCCTCCGAGGATGGCGGCCCTGAATTTCGCGACGCCTTCGAGAACTTGATCCTGCCGCAGCTGACAAAGTTCAGCCCCGAGCTTCTCATCATCTCCGCAGGGTTCGACGCGCATTACCGCGATCCGCTGGCCTCGCTGAACCTGCGCGGGGAGGACTACGCCTGGGTCACACGGAAGCTGATGGATCTCGCCGACAAGACCGCGGGCGGGCGCGTTGTTTCAGTGCTCGAGGGTGGCTATGACCTGCAAGGACTGAAAGAATCTGTTACGGCGCATGTCGGTGCCCTGATGGGCGCCTGACGACACCCGCCACATTGCGCCCGCAAAATATTGCTTCGTAACCCAGCGAAGGGCGGGCAATCGGAAACTGATATGGCCGAAAACACCCAAATCGACGTCACCAGGCTGACCTTTGAGCGTGCGATCGAGGAACTCGAAACGATCGTGAAGCGGCTCGAGGAGGGCAAGGTGCCGCTGGAAGAATCGGTGGCGATCTATGAGCGTGGCGAGGCCTTGAAGCGCCGCTGCGAGGAGCTTTTGCGCCAGGCCGAGGCTCGCGTCGACAAGATCACCACGGACGCCAGCGGCCAGGCGAGCGGCACTGCGCCCCTCGACGTCCAGTAGCCGCCTTTCCCCGATACCCCCAAGCCATTCAGAACATTCAGGGAATGCGCCCGAAGGCCGCGCAGTCAGGCTGCAAATAGCTCTTGGCCTATCCCGCGGACTGCTATAGTCCCGGGACAGAGAATGCGGACCGGGCCAATGGTCCGGACGAGCATCGACGGTTTTTCGTCGAAGAAGCACGTCAATCGGGGGAGAGAGGCTGGGGCTCCTGTCGGGGCCCCAAGGCCGGCTTGCGGGATCACAGGTTCAGTGCGCGTTCAGAACCGCCATATCATCTATGTGCAGGGCTATGATCCGCGCGGGCTCGCGCGATACTATCGCATGTTCCGCACCGAGCTGCGCAAGTTCGACCGGCTCTACCAGCTCAAGACCACGATCAGCCGGCCGCAGGATCTGAGCGAAGGCGAGATCGCGTCCTGGAGCATCGAGACCCGCGCGGACGACTGGCAGACCCGCACGGCCTACGACTTCCTGCGCTTTGAGGATTTCATCAAGCGCGACCTCGCCCAGCCGATCCGCAAGACCGTCTTCGCGGCGCTGTGGGTCTACTGCCAGCTCGTGTTCGGAGGCACCATCGCGCGTTTCGCCAAGGCGAACTGGCGATTCGCGACCTTCGTCAGCTACCCGTATCTGGTGCTGCTCGCGGAAGCGCTGTGCGCGGCCGGCATCGCATGGTTGTTCCGCAAAGGACTGGATGCATTCGGCGTCCCCGATCCTTTCAGCCTGCTCGCAGCCGCCGCATTGTTCGTTGCGCTGGTCGGCACCACGCTGAAATACACGGAGGAGAGGACCTATGTGCTCTATCTCCTGCGTGACCACGTCTGGACCTGGGAATTCGCCCATCGTCGCCAGCCGGAATGGGACCGGCGCATCGACCGCTTCGCGGAGCATTTGTGCAAGGTCGCGCGCACTACGCGCGCAGAGGAGATCGTGCTGGTTGGCCACTCCTCGGGTTCGTTCCTCGCCATCGAGATTCTGGCGCGCGCGCTCAAGCTTGATCCCGCACTCGGGCAACGCGGCGTCCGCGTCATGCTGCTCACGGTCGGCGGCAATTGTCCGGTCGTCGGCTATCACGCTGCGGCACAGGATTTCCGCGATCGCCTGCGCGAGCTCGCGGTCGAGCCCTCGATCGAGTGGATCGACTGCCAGGCTCGCAAGGACGTAATGAACTTCTTCCAGTTCGATCCGATCGCGGCCCATGGCATCGACGTCGGCGCGGCGCGCTGCAATCCCGCCGCGATCGTGCCGGTGCGCTTCCGGGAGATTATCGCGCCCGAGCACTACAAATTGTTCCGCTGGCAGTTCTTCCGCGTCCATTTCCAGTTCGTGATGGCCAATGAGCGGCCACACGCCTACGACTTCTTCATGATCGTGTGTGGCCCGGTTCCCTTGCGGGAGCGCATGGCCATGCCGGACGCGGCGCTCGCGGTCGCGATAGGGGACCCCTCGGCCCGCGAGTTCGCCTGGCGGCGGCTTGAGCTGGAAAATTCCTGTCCCCGCGGTCAAATTCCTGCCCCGGAACTCGGCAATATGGAACCTCCGGCCCGGAGCCGGGGTTAACCAAGCCAACCCAAGGTTTGCGGGCGCATACCCTGTCCACGGGCCTAACGGGTTGGCTTTGGCGGCAGCTTTGGTGTAAAGCTGCCCGGACTATGGCTTTTTGCGAGCCTTTCGTGAGCAAGCATTGCTCACGGCAAGCGCTTCAAATCGCTAATGAAATTGGCTGGGACGGGTGACGCCGAGCTGGGTGACAGAGATCACAGGACTGAACCGGAGCGCACTTAGGCTCACTTAAGCTTGAAGAAGGGGCTTTGCCCCGCGCAGGTGGCTCCGACAGTCAGGGCTCGCGCTGCGCCAATATTATGCATACCCATCTCGCGCCGGACGGTCGTCCGGCCCTTAAAATTGGAACTCGCCGTGAACGCATACAGCAAGACGCCGCTTCTCGACACCATCCGGACGCCGGATGATCTGCGCAAGCTCAAGATCGAGCAGGTCCGCCAGGTTGCCGACGAGCTGCGGCAGGAGACCATCGACGCCGTTTCCGTGACCGGTGGTCATTTCGGCGCGGGCCTCGGCGTGGTCGAGCTCACCACCGCGATCCATTACATCTTCGATACGCCGCGCGACCGGTTGATCTGGGACGTCGGCCACCAGGCCTATCCGCACAAGATCCTGACCGGGCGGCGCGACCGCATCCGCACCTTGCGCACCGGCGGTGGCCTCTCTGGCTTCACCAAGCGCAGCGAGAGCGACTACGATCCCTTCGGCGCGGCGCACTCCTCGACCTCGATCTCGGCCGGCCTCGGCATGGCGGTCGCCCGCGACCTCTCCGGGGGGAAGAACAACGTCATCTCGGTGATCGGCGATGGCGCGATGTCCGCCGGCATGGCCTATGAGGCTATGAACAATGCGGGCGCGATGAACTCCCGCCTGATCGTCATCCTCAACGACAACGACATGTCGATCGCCCCGCCGGTTGGCGCAATGAGCGCGTACCTGTCGCGGCTCTACTCCGGCAAGACCTATCGCACGCTGCGCGAGGCGGCCAAGCAGATCAACAAGCGCCTGCCCAAGATCATCGCCAACCGCGCCAACCGCGTCGAGGAATACTCCCGCGGCTTCATGATGGACGGCGGCACGCTGTTCGAGGAGCTCGGCTTCTATTACGTCGGCCCGATCGACGGCCACAATCTCGACCACCTGCTCCCCGTTCTGAAGAACGTGCGCGACATGGAGACCGGCCCGATCCTGGTCCACGTCGTGACCCAGAAGGGCAAGGGCTACGGCCCGGCGGAAGCCTCCGCCGACAAATACCACGCAGTGGTCAAGTTCGACGTCGCGACCGGCACGCAGGTCAAGGCCAAACCCAATGCGCCGGCCTACCAGAACGTGTTCGGCCAGAGCCTCGTCAAGGAAGCCCAGAAGGACGACAAGATCGTCGCTATCACTGCGGCGATGCCGTCGGGCACCGGCGTCGACATCTTCAACAAGGCGTTCCCCGACCGCACCTTCGACGTCGGCATCGCCGAGCAGCACGCTGTGACGTTTGCCGCAGGTCTCGCCACCGAGGGCTACAAGCCGTTCTGCGCGATCTACTCGACCTTCCTGCAACGCGGTTACGACCAGGTCGTGCATGACGTCGCGATCCAGAGCCTGCCGGTGCGCTTCGCCATCGATCGCGCCGGCCTTGTCGGCGCCGACGGCGCGACGCATGCGGGTTCCTTCGACAACGCCTATCTTGGCTGTCTGCCGAACATGGTGATCATGGCCGCCTCCGATGAGGCTGAAATGGTACACATGGTCGCCACCCAGGTCGCGATCGACGACCGTCCGAGCGCGCTGCGCTATCCGCGCGGCGAAGGCCGCGGCGTCGAGATGCCCGAGGTCGGCATTCCCCTCGAGGTCGGCAAGGGCCGCGTCGTCCGCCAAGGCAACAAGATCGCCCTGCTCTCCTTCGGCACCCGCCTTGCCGAGTGCGAGAAGGCGGCCGACGAGCTCGCCGCGCACGGCCTCTCCACCACGATCGCGGATGCGCGCTTCATGAAGCCGCTCGACACCGATCTGGTGCTCAAGCTCGCCCGCGAGCACGAGATCCTGATCACGATCGAGGAAGGCTCGGTCGGCGGCTTCGGCTCGCATGTCGCGCAGTTCCTGACCGACCAGGGCGTGCTCGACAGCGGCGCCGTGCGCTTCCGCACGATGGTGCTGCCCGACGTGTTCCTCGACCATGACACACCGGCCGCGATGTACGGCCGCGCCGGTCTCGACGCCAAGGGCATCGTTGCCAAGGTGTTCGAGGCGCTCGGCAAGGACGTGAAGACCGAGACGGTCAAGCTCGCCTGACGGCTGTTCACCTCTCCCGCTTGCGGGAGAGGTCGGATCGCGCAAGCGATCCGGGTGAGGGCTTTCTCCTCTTGGGGGTTCTCGATTGCGGAGACACCCTCTCCCCAGCCCTCCCCCGCCAGCGGGGGAGCGCAGTATTCGCCGCGGTTCGCGGCTCGCCTGACTTCTCCTGAACGGTCACTCCATGAAAATCTATCTGGCAGGCCCCGACGTGTTCCTGCCGGATGCAGTCGAGGTTGGCCGGCATAAGGCCGCGATCTGCGCCGCGCACGGTCTCGTCGGCCTTTATCCCCTCGACAACGCGATCGATCTCACCGTGGCCGATGCTTCGCGGCAGATCTTCGCCGCCAACGAGGCGATGATGGATGCGGCCGACGCCATCATCGCCAATCTTACACCCTTCCGCGGCGCCGGCGCCGATCCCGGCACCGTCTACGAGCTCGGCTACATGGCGGGCCGCGGCAAGCTGTGCCTCGCCTATTCGAACGATCCCGCCATCTACGCCGACCGCCTCAGTCGCTTCATGGACATCACCACTGAGGACGGCCGCCTGGTCGATGCGCAGTGGCTGACGATCGAGGATTTTGGTCTGGTCGACAACCTCATGATGATCCACGCGCTGGAGCTGCACGGCTGCCCGCTGGTGACGCCGGCCGAGATGCCCGTCGACGTCTGGCACGATCTCGCCGCGTTCGAGACTTGCGTCCGGATGGCGGCCGCGCGACGCTTGCTTACATGAGCGCTTTGGTCGTCCGGAGAGCCTGATGTCCCCTCCCCGCAAGCGCGCGGATGTTTTGCTGGTCGAGCGCGGCCTGTTCGAAAGCCGGGCGCGGGCACGCGCCGCAATCGAGGCCGGGCTCGTCACCGCCGATGACAAGCCCGTCACAAAGCCCTCTGAGGCGATCGCGGAGGACGCAGTGCTCCTGGCCGAGCCGGCGCATCCTTATGTCTCGCGCGGCGGCGTCAAGCTCGCTGGTGCGCTGGAGCGCTATCCCATCGAGATCGAGGACCACGTCTGCCTCGACGTCGGTGCCTCCACCGGTGGCTTCACCGAGGTGCTGCTGGCGAACGGCGCGAGCCTCGTCTTCGCGCTCGATGTCGGGCGCGAGCAATTGCATTCGTCGCTGCGCGGTCACCCCAAGGTCGTCTCGATGGAGGAGACCGACATCCGCTCCTACGAAGGCAAGCGCCTGCCGGCACGGCCCGATATCGTCGTCATCGACGTCAGCTTCATCTCGCTGAAGACGGTGCTGCCGGTGGCGCTGTCGCTGGCGGCGGCACCGATGAGCCTGCTCGCGCTGATCAAGCCGCAATTCGAGGCCGAGCGGAAGCACAACAAAAAGGGGATTATCCGCGACGCCACCGTGCATCAGGAGATCTGCGACGACATCGCGGCCTTCGCCGCCTCGCTCGGCTGCATCGATATCGAGGTGTTCCCCTCGCCGATCACGGGTGGCGACGGCAACATCGAATTCTTCCTGGGCGCGCGCCGTGGTTGAACGTCTGACGATCGATCATGTCGGCCATCGCGGCGACGGCGTCTGCCTCGATGAGCGCGAGGCGATCTACGTGCCCTACGCACTCGGGGGCGAGACCGTCGAGGTCGAGCAGGTTCCCGGCCACCATCCCGACCGCCGCAAGCTGCTCGCGGTGGATGTGGCAAGTCCCGAGCGCATCGCGCCGTTCTGCCCGCATTTCGGCGTCTGCGGCGGCTGTGCGATCCAGCATTGGGCGGCCGCGCCGTACCAGGCCTGGAAGCGCAACATCGTGGTCGAGACGCTGGCACAGGCTGGCGTCGCGTGCGAGGTGGCACCTCTGGTCGATGCGCATGGCGCGGGCCGGCGGCGGATCACGCTGCATGGCCGGCTCGGCACGCATGAGATCCTGAAAGTCGGCTTTGCCGCAACGAACTCGCATGACGTCATCCCGATCCATCGCTGTCCGATCCTCGATCCTGCGCTCGAAGGCGCGCTCGATGCTGCCTGGGCGATCGCCGAGCCGCTGACGTCGAAAATGGCGGCGACCAAGCCGCTCGACATCCAGGTCACCGCGACCGAGAACGGCCTCGATGTCGATGTGCGCGGTTCGGGTCCGCTGCCGGCAGCGATGATCACGGCGCTCTCGGGCGTCGCCGAGCAGCATCGACTCGCACGGCTGACGCGGCATGGCGAGCTCGTGCTGCAGCGGCTGCCGCCGACGCTGCGCATGGGCCGCGCAGAGGTGACGCTGCCGCCCGGCTCCTTCCTCCAGGCGACTGTCGCAGGCGAAGAGACGTTGGCCGCACTGGTGAGCGAGCGCGTCGGCAAGGCGAAGGAGATCGCCGATCTCTTCTGCGGTGTCGGTCCCTTTGCCTTGAGACTTGCGGAGAAGGCTCGCGTCACGGCCTATGACAGCGACGCCGGCGCCGTCGCAGCGCTCGCGAAAGCGGCGCGCACCCCAAGCCTGAAACCGATCACGGCCGCGCCGCGCGACCTGTTCCGCCGTCCCCTGGTGCCACAGGAGCTGCGCGAGTTCGATACCGTCGTGTTCGACCCGCCACGCCAGGGCGCGCAGGCGCAGGCGTTGAAACTCGCCGCAAGCAAGGTGCCGGTCGTGATCGCCGTGTCCTGCAACGTCGCAACGTTCGCACGCGATGCGCGGCTCCTGATCGACGGCGGCTACAAGCTCGAGATCGTGGTGCCGGTCGACCAGTTCCGCCACACGCCGCATGTCGAGCTGGTCGCGCGGTTCAGCCGCTAACGACGAAAGCCGATTGCCTCGCCGGTCCGCCAGGCCCTTATGCTGATGGCTCGAACTGCGGCTGCCAGCGCAGCAGGTAGGATTGCAGCGAGCGCACGGCAACCGCCAGCAAAATTCCGACGAACATCATGACGAAGATGGCGACCATCATCTCGCTGGCGTTGGCGCGTGCCTCGGCTTCGATGATGAGCTTGCCGAGCCCGCGTTCGGCGCCGATGAACTCGCCGACGATGACGCCGATCAGCGCAAAAGACACCGCTGGCAGGAGCGAAGCGAACACCCAGGCGAGCGCGGACGGGATCACCACGGTGCGCAGCACGGTGAACTCGCTGGCGCCGAGCAGACGGGCCGCAGCGATCTGGTCGCGATCGACCGCGCGCGTCCCCTCGAAGGTGTTGAAGAACACCACGAAGAATACGACCAGCCAGGCAGTCGCGATCTTGGAGAGATCGCCGAGGCCGAAGATCAGGATGACGAGCGGCACCAGCGCGATGCGCGGGATGGAGTTGAGCGCCACGATGTAGGGGCCGAAGACGCGGGCCAGGAAATCCGAGCGGCCGAGGATCAGGCCCGCCGCGATTCCGCTCGCCGATCCGAACAAGAATCCCCACCAGGTGTTCTTCAACGTAACCAGCGTGGCGAGCCACAAATTATTATCGTTGCCCCTCATGCAGGCAGCAAAGCCGCCGGCATCGGCAAAGCAGCCAAGCCGCAGGAAGCTCTGCCAGATCAGCGACGGCTTGGCCACGAAATAGGGATCCAGGATTTTTGGCACGTAAGCCTTCGGCAGCAGCGCCTTGCTCCATTCAAAGCCCCACTGCCAGATGATGAGAACAGCTGCGAGAATGGCCAGTTGCCAGAACAGGATCACGGTGCGGCTTTTCGCCATGGTCAGTCAGCCCTGGTGCGGCGAAATTCTTCGCCGAGCGAATGCCAGATGTGGGAATAGAGGCGGCCAAATTCGGCGGTCTCGCGCACGGCCACGGGATCGCGCGGCCGCGGGATGGCGACGTCGAAATCCTCCTTGAGCCGTCCGGGCCGCGCCGAGAGCAGGATGATGCGGCTCGCCAGAGTCAGGGCCTCGCCGAGGTCGTGCGTCACGAACAGCACGGTCTGTCGCTCGCGCTCCCAGATCTCCAACAGCGTCTCGTGCATCTCGAGCTTGGTGTGGGTGTCGAGCGCACCGAAGGGTTCGTCCATCAGCAGGATCTCGGGCTCCAGGATCAGCGTCCGCATCAAGGCAACGCGCTGCCGCATGCCGCCGGAAAGCATACGCGGAAAGCTCTGCGCAAAACCCTTGAGCCCGGCTTTCTCGACAGCCGAAGCGACGCGCCGGGCGCGCTCGGCCTTCGGCAGCCCCGCGATCTCCAGCCCATAGCCGATGTTCTGCTCCACGGTCCGCCAGGGAAACAGTGTGTCGCGCTGGAAGACGTAGCCGACCCTGGAGTTGACCTTGCCGGTCTCGACGGTGTCGTCGTCGATCAGAATGCGTCCGCTCGAGCGCGGCAACAGCCCCGCGACCATGTTGAGGATGGTGCTCTTGCCGCAGCCCGATGGTCCGAGCAACGCGACGAATTCGCCCTGCTTGACCTCGAAGGACACGTCATCGACCGCCACGAACTCGCGGCCGCTCGCGTTGAAGCGTTTGGCCAGACCTTGCACGGCGATGCGCGTGCGCGCCGCGGCCCTGTCATCGTCGTCTCTCGCGCGCGCGAGGCCCGGGCTGGGTGCGGCCATCATTTGTATTTCGCCCTGGCTGCCTCGAGGAAGCTCATGTCGACGACATCCTCGTACTTGGTCTCGGGAATGTCGGTGCCCTTACGGTACCAGGGCTTGGCGCCGCGTTCGAACGAGACCTTGTCGATGACCCCGTCATAGGCCCAGGTCGACTTGTCGAAGCCGAGCTCGGCGCTGATCGCATCGGGGTCGATGCCGGAGAAATATTTCGGCGTGACCAGCGCCTGCACGTCCGCGAGCGGCGTCGCCTTCACGAAGGCCATCGCGCGGTAGATCGCGTTGACATAGGCCTGCACCATCGCCTTGTCCTGTTCGACCGTGTCCTGAAGTGTGTAGATTACGAGCACGGGCAGCGTGCCGCCGAAATCCTTCTCGAACACGCCGGGTTTTGACGTGTCGTAGAGGATCCTGCCAAAACCCTTCTTCTCGACCTCGACGATCCAGCTCGGCGGCGCCATGATGGCGTCGAACTGCTTGGTCTGGAGCGAGGGGAACATCGTGTTCGGCCCTCCGCCGGCGACCCAATTCACCTTGTCGGCGAGACCGCGCGCCTCGAACACATAGGTGCCGAACACCCAGGTGCCCGAGCCGATCGCGGTGGCCGAAACGATCGGCTTGGCGCCGTCCGCGCGCTTATAGTCCGCGAGCTTCTCGACCGTGGTGATGCCGCTCTCGTAGAGATCCTGCCGGACCATGATGTTGGCGTAGGAGCACACCATCTCGGTCGCGAGCAGGATCTTGCACGGCTTGCCGCGCGCGCTGAGCTGCAACGGATGGCTGGCATCGCCATGCGCGAACAGCGCCTGCCCTGCCGCCAGCGTTTGACGACCGAACGTGCCGGCATTGCCGGTCACGAGCTTCGAATCGAGCCCTTCGTCCCTGAAGTAACCCTTCAGCTCCGCGATCATGCCGATCGCGTAGACTGGCGACACCGGTCCGAAGGCGAGCGAGACCTGCTTTCCCTCCGCGTGCAATCGTCCCGCCAGCAGCGGTGCGCCGGCCAATGCGGAGCCCGCGATCAGCGCCTGGCGCCTGGTAATGCTCATGTGCTCCTCCCTGTGTTCTCTTTGATGGCGCCAAGCGTCAGGACGGTGCGACCTTGATCGTTCCAGCTTGTCGCAGCGCTTCGATTTCGTTCGGGGACAGGCCAATCTCGCTCAGGATCTCGCTCGTCTGCTCGCCGATCTGCGGCGGGTCGTAACGGTTCGGCAAGCGGCGGCCGTCCATGGAGATCGGCAACAACGGCGTTTTTGCCTCACCGCCGTCAGGCAGGTGAATGTGGGTCAGCCCACCCGACTGGTTGAGATGCGGGTCATCGAAGAGATCGCCGGGCTTGTTCACCGGAGCATAGGGCAGATCGAGCTGCTCAAGGCGCGCGGCGAGATCGGCTTTGTCCCATTGCTTGAAGATCTTCGCGATCTCGGGGATCAGCCAGCCGCGATGGTCGACGCGGTCATTGCTCGTCGCAAAGCGCGGATCGGCAAGCCACGCCTCGCGATCGAAAGCGCGGCAGAACGCCTCCCATTGCTCTTCACCGACGATGGTGACGAACAGCTTTGAGCCGTCCCTGGTGTCGAAGAGGTCGTAGACCGGCCAGGGGCTGTCCTTGATCGAATAGGGGATCGACGGCTGGCCGCTGACCACCTCGCACATCATGGCCTGCGCCATCAGGAACACGTTGTTCTCGTACAGTGCGCTCTGGATGTAACGACCGCGGCCGGTGCGCTGCCGCTCGGCGAGCGCAGCCTGGATCGCGATCACGCCGAACATGCCGCCCATGATGTCGTTGACCGATGCGCCGGCGCGCATCGGCCGGTCCGGCAGGCCGGTCATGTAGGCAAGACCGCCCATCATCTGCACGACCTCGTCGAGCGCAAGGCGATTCTCGTATGGACCGGGAAGATAACCTTTGAGCGAGCAATAGATCAGGCGTGGCGCAAAGGCCGCGACGCTCTCGTAGTCGAGGCCGACGCGCTTCAACAGGCCCGGCCGGAAATTCTCGATCAGGACATCGCTATTCTCGATCAGCCGCCGCGCGATGTTCTGGCCTTCCACGGTCGACGTATCCAGCGCCACGCTGCGCTTGTTGCGGCTGTAGGTGGCGAAGAAGCCGGCGGCGGGACCCTTGAAATAGCGGGTGCGGTCACCCTTGGGCGGCTCGACCTTGATCACGTCGGCGCCGAGATCGGCGAGGATCAGCCCGCAGCTCGGCCCCATCACCATCTGGCTGAACTCGATGACGCGGAGGCCGGCCAGCGGACGAAGCTCCGATGCGGTCTCGCGCATAGAAGCCGTCATGCCGCCCTCCGCAGCACCTTGGGGATGCCCGCCTCGTGCAGATGGCCCGTCAGATGCTTTGCCGGGATATGTCGGGCGAGAATCTCGCGCGTTTGCATCAGGCGATCGAGGTCGATGCCGGTGGAAAGGCCCATCCGCTCCAGCAAGAAGACGAGATCCTCGGTGACGACGTTGCCGCGCGCGCCCGGGGCAAAGGGGCAGCCGCCGAGCCCGGACACCGCCGCATCGAAACGGCGGATGCCTGCCTCGAGGCCGGCGACCGCATTGGCAAGGCCCGCGCCGAGCGTGTCATGCAGATGCAGCCGCAGCGTCATCTGCGATCCGACCTCGCGCCTGACGGCTTCGACGATCTGCCTGATCAGTTTGGGGGTAGCGTAGCCGACGGTGTCGGCAAGCCCGATCTCGTCGGCACGGGCTTCGGCAAAGGCACGCGCAACCCGGCACACGGCCGCTTCGCTGACCTCGCCTTCCAGGGAGCAGCCGAAGGAGGTCGAGATCGCGCCCATCAGTTGCGGTCGCTGCTCCACCGGCCGGGCGTCGATCGCGGCACGGACCGCGCGAAATCCTTCGAGCTGCTCTTCGACCGAGCGGCGCACATTGGCGCGATTGTGCGTCTCACTTGCCGAGATGACGAAATAGACGGCGTTGACGCCGGCGGCGATGGCGCGCTCGGCGCCCTTCGGATTCGGCACAAGCGCACCGATGGTCGCCGTCTTGTGCCTGAGCGCATGCGCCATCACAACATCGACGTCGGCGAATTGCGGCACGACCTTTGGCGGCACGAAGGACCCGGCATCGATCTCGCACACGCCGGCAGCAGCGATCGTGTCGATCAGCGCGCATTTGGCTTCGGTGGGAACGAACACATCCAGATTTTGGAGGCCATCGCGAGGAGCGACCTCGCATATATGGACATCCGGCGCGCGCGCCATCGGGCTCTCCCTGCTGATTGTATATTATTGCATAAAAGAACAATCTGTGAGACAGTCTGTCAAGCCCTAAACTTTGCGTGCACTGCAATGACCACGTCCGACAGTTCCCGATTGCGCGGCGCCAGGAATGGCGGTTCCGAGCGTGCCGAGCACCTCGCCGGCCTGATCATGGCGCTCGCCCGGCGAGAGGGCATGAAAGCCGGCGATCGCTTGATCGAACAAAGGCTTGCGGATGCGCTGGACCTTTCACGCGCGCCGATCCGGCTCGGCCTCAAGGCTTTGGAGGCGGCAGGTCTGGCGCGCGGTGAGCCGCATCGCGGCTTCGTGCTGGCGAAGAATCCGACCAGCGGCGCGGCCCAACCGGCGCTCGCGGCCGTCAGGCGCAGCGAGCAGGTCTATGCGACGATCGCGGGCGACGTGCTCGCGAGCAGGTTGCCGGCTGACGTCACCGAGGCGGAGCTGATGCGCCGCTATGATCTGAGCCGGGCCGAGCTGCAGCGGCTGCTGGATCGGATCGCGGCCGAGGGCTGGATCGCACGCCTGCCGGGCTATGGCTGGCGCTTTGCGGAGACCATCTCCAGCCCCGAAGCGCAGGCCAAGGCGATGGCGTTTCGCGCGGTGATCGAGCCCGCGGCGATCGCGCAGCCCGATTTCATGCTGCCGAAGGAGGTGATCGCCCGTTTGCGCGAGCGCCAGCTGCGCGTCCTGGAAGGCGAGCTCGAGAAGATGACGATCGGCGAGATCTATCACTCCGGCTGCGAATTCCATGAGGAGATCGTCCGCGGCGCCGGCAATCCGTTCTTCGTTGAGGCTCTCAAGCGCGTGAACTCGATCAGGCGCCTATTCGCCTATCGCAGCTTCGCCGACCGCGACGGCATGCGCCGGCACGTGCGTGAGCATTTGCGCCTGCTCGACATCCTGGAAGCGCGGCAGTATGCCGAGGCGGCGGACCTGATGGCAAGACACCTGCAGCGCCCGTTGGTGGCCGGCCTGTCTTGAGGCCTGGGCCGACGTAGCCGCTGTTTCCCTCGCAATTGCGAGCGGTGACAAAAATGTCGCATGCTCAGAAAAAGATCAATGTCCGGCTTTGGAAATGGCCGATCTTCCGGCCCCAGCCGCCCAGAATCTGCTAATGTCCGCAATTATTATCTGTTCTTTTTAATACGGAACGACTCAAGTGATCATTGAAATCGCTTGTTCTGTAATTTGCCTCGCCGCGATCCGGGCTATCTCGAAGACATACAGGCGACGGCGAGACGTACTCTATGGCCCGTATATGACCCCGGCCGATTGATCGCCGGGCGGGAAGTCGGCTTTGTCGTCAGCTTCCCCAATTCGAGACGAAACGTCCCGCCAACGTGAACGGCAGGCTCGTCGATGGCACACGTGTTTGCCACCCAAAAGAATGCGCCTGCCACCTGAATTGGCAGATAGGAAAATCCGCCTACCAGCGACTACTCTGGCAAGACATACCGCCGGAGCATTGCCATGTCGGCTCAGATTATAAAGTTCAGCAAATATCAAAAATCCCGTGAACTCGCTCGGATGCACAGCGACATCGAAAGGAGCCTGGCCAAGCTAAGCGAAATGGCCGCCCAAGTGTTCAGTGCTTTACGAGACGATGCAGTCGCTGCCCCCTCTGGAGTGAGCGCTCGACAGCAGACACATCCCACTGAACCGAGGCGCGACCGCCTGCCGCTTCCGTCATCTGACCTCCAGCGCGACCTTGGTCCGTACGCAGGCGGGCGACGATGGCTCAATGGACAAGACGACAATTCCTGATTGTCCGGGAATGGGATCGCTGGATCGCGAGGCAACGATCGCCGCGCTATCGAACCACGCGCAAAAAAACTCTCGAATTCTTCCTCGAACTTCAAAGCGCCAAGTCTCCCCTTCTGGATTTCAATCCGCGCGGACGCGACAAGTGGGCAATCGTGCATCGTTGGTTGGTAATTGCGGGGCGGGTGCCCGACGGTGGGCCACGCTCAAAATAGGCAGCCGTTCAACACGCCCCGAGACGCCTTTCAACCTGATCCTGGAGGCGCGGATCTGACGTCGTTCATGCCGGGCTCGGGCCCACGCGCGACGTAGCCGACGCGCAGGCCCGGCACGAAACCGCAACGCTCGTAGAAGCGATGCACGCGCGCGTCCTTCCGGCCGCTTTGCATGAGCACGTGGTGGCAATCCCTGGCCCAGGCAGCCTCCAGCGCTGCGGCGACGACGGCGCGCCCGTGTCCGCGCCCCTGAAATCCCGGATGTGTCACGACATTTTCGAGGAAGCCGTGCCAGCTGCCGCCGCGCAACAGGTTGGGCGCCGTGATGAGCATGCAGGTCGCAACGATCTGGCCGTCGGCTTCCGACACGAACACGGCGAGGTCGTCGCGCGACAGTGTCTGCCGCCAGATGTCTTCGGCCCTTTCGCGAGGCTCGGCCGCCGCGCTGACGTCGGACGCCCGGAAAAGCGCCAGCAACCCCGCAAGATCCGACGTTTGCGCAAGCCTGGCGTTCGCCATCGTTTTCACCTGGTCAGGACGACGCGTCAGTCTTGCCTGCTGCCAATCCCGTTGGCAATGCGAACCATCGATCATCCCGCCGGGAGTTGACCATCCACGTCAAGAGGACCATACCCGCGACCGGAAGCACACAGCACCGTGCGGGACCTCACCCGATGGCAGCGCAGACGGACATCCGGCGCGATCCGCTCATCGAGCGGGTGGTATCCACGCTTGGCGACGTCACGGGCGTCGAGGCCATCGTGCTCGGCGGCTCGCGGGCGCGCGGGACGTCGCACGAAAACTCCGACTACGACATCGGCCTGTATTTCTCCGACAGCAGCATGCTCGACACCGATGGCCTGCAACAGGCGGCGCAGCAACTCGCCGACGACCCCGAGGCGACGACGGTCACCTCGGTCGGCGAATGGGGTCCGTGGATCGTCGGCGGCGCCTGGCTGACGGTCGAGGGGCAGAAGGTCGATCTGCTCTACCGCAACATCGATGCGGTCCGCCGCACGATGGAGGCCTGCCGCGAGGGGCAGATCAGCATGGACTATCAGCCCGGACATCCGCACGGGTTCTGCTCGGCGATCTGGATGGGTGAGATCGCCTGCTGTAAGGCGCTGCGCGACGAACGCGCGGTGATTGCTGAGCTGAAGTCGATCGCACTGCCCTATCCAAAGCCACTGCGCGACGCGCTGATCCGGCGCTTTCGGTGGGAAATCCTGTTCAGCATCGAGAACGCTGAACTCGCCGCGCTGCGCGAGGACCAGACCCACGTCGCGGGCTGCGTCTACCGCGCGCTGACCTGCGTTGCGCAGGTCCTGTTTGCGCTGAATGGAGAATATCTCATCAACGAGAAAGCAGCGCTCCAGCAGGCCGCCGAGTTTCCGCTGACCATTCCGAATCTGATGGAGGAAACGTCGGGGATCTGGCGGCGCATCGGAAATCATGCATTCGAGAGCGCGCTGGCGCACCTGCGCACGATCGAGCGCATTTTGACCGCCCTGGCATCCCGTTGACGGCTCAGTCCTCGGACGCGCCCGTTCCGAAAGGACGTTCGTCGGTCATCCCCTACCGGCCCCAGCGATCCTGCCAGATTTTTTCCCCGATCAGGCAGCTCACGCGCGGCTCCTTGTCGGCAACGTGGACGACATTGCGCTCGGGTGTGCGGCCGGCCACCTCCATCAGGAGTTTTGTGCGGATCGCCTCCTTGAACTTCTCGCGATCCTTGATCGCGATGACGAAGGAGCCGGGACCGCCGACCACGCAGTCCTCGTAGTAATAGTCGAGATTGTCGATATCCATGGTCGAGTAGGACGGCTCCTTGACCATGATCGGCAGCCCGTTGATGACGATACCCTTCTCCAGCGCGGCATCGCGCGAGACCGTGACCGGCCCGCCATTGTTGTTGGGACCATCGCCCGAGATGTCGATGACGCGGCGCAGGCCGCGATAGGGATCCTCGTCGAACAGCGGAATCGCGAAATTGATCGCGCCGGAGATCGAGGTACGCGAGGCGCGCCGGATCGGCGTCTTCAGGATTTCGGCGGCAACAGCATCGGCCGTCTCGGGTCCGTCGATCAATCGCCAGGGAATGATGATCTTCTGGTCGCTGGAAGCGGCCCATTCGAAGTAGGTCACCGCGATCCGGCCGTTGGGCCCGGCCTTCAACGCCTGAAGGAATTCCTTTGATTGGATCGCCTGGGCGTAGCCCTCGCGCTGGATCGCAAGCTCGTCCATATCCATAGAGTAGGAGACGTCGACGGCGAGGATCAGCTCGACATCGACGGCCTGCGCGTCCTTGTCCGCCGCCTGCTGCTGATATCCTGGCGCTTGATGGTTTGGTCCCGGCGCCGCGACGCTCGCAGCGTCACCTCCGGCAAGCATGCCGGCGACCAGCACAGCCCCGATCGAGATTAGCAAGCGCATCGCGCCCTCCCGTCGTATGACGCGATGGTGACATGCAAATGCATTTAAGCAAAGCGCGAAGATCGCCCTCGCTTCACATTCGAGTTAGGGATGCATGCTCTAGCGCAAAGCTGCCGCAGCTCCGCCATGGTCGCGCCGCTTCGCGCATCCCGAGCACTCTTTTTTCCGGGGGCGGCTCGCAGAGCTGAACCCGGAATGACAGTGGACATGGAAGCAAAGGCCGCACCCTATTGTGCGGCGCGATTTCCATGCTAGGCTCGTCGCAAAGATGGGGATGGAGTCCCCCGATACCCGCCCGACGATGTTGTATGGGCTGATGACTCCTGCTTAAGGTGAGGCATTCTGAAAAGCCTCGCCTTCGGCGGGAGCATGGACAACCCGCCGGTGGCGGGTTTTTTGTTGCCTGAACGCGAAGGGCAAGACGTGACGACAGCGCCAAATTCAGCCCTGACTGCGATCCCCAGAGGAGTCTGGGTGCTCGGCTTCGTCTCGTTGCTGATGGATGTCTCCTCCGAGATGATCCACGCGCTGCTGCCGGTCTATCTGGTCACGGTGCTCGGCACCTCCACCATGACGGTCGGCATCATCGAGGGCATCGCGGAGGCGACTGCCTCGATCACGAAGATCTTCTCCGGCGCGCTGTCGGACTGGCTCGGCCGGCGCAAGCTGCTCGCAGCGCTCGGCTATGGGCTCGCCGCGTGCACCAAGCCGCTGTTTCCGCTCGCGCCCAGCGCCGAATGGCTGGTTGCGGCGCGCTTCATCGACCGTGTCGGCAAGGGCATCCGCGGGGCGCCGCGCGATGCGCTGATCGCCGACATCGCGCCGGAGCATTTGCGTGGCGCGAGCTTTGGCCTGCGCCAGTCGCTCGACACCATCGGCGCCTTCGTCGGGCCGCTTGCGGCGATCGGGTTGATGTGGTGGACGGCGGACAATTTCACGGCCGTGTTCTGGGTCGCGGTGCTGCCGGCGTTCCTCTCCTTTGCCCTGATCGCGTTCGCCGTCGGCGAACCCGAGCCCGACGGGGTTCGCGCGCCGTCGCGAAACCCGCTCAACACCGCGGCGATGCGGCAGCTCGGCACGGCTTATTGGCGCGTCGTGGCGGTCGGCATCGTGTTCACGCTGGCGCGCTTCAGCGAAGCCTTTCTGATCCTGCGGGCGCAGAATATCGGGCTCAACGCGATGTGGGTCCCGGCGGTGCTGGTGCTGATGAACATCGCCTATGCGCTCTCGGCCTATCCGGCCGGCGTCTTGTCCGACCGCATCGACCGCACCGGACTGCTGGCGCTTGGGCTCGTCTGTCTCGCCGCCGCTGATCTCGCGCTTGCGCTGCTGCCGAGCCTTGCGGGCCTCGCGCTCGGCGTCGTGCTGTGGGGCCTGCACATGGGACTGACGCAGGGGTTGTTCGCGGCGCTCGTCACCGATACCGCGCCGTC
>NZ_JBANBJ010000051.1:0-60992 GCF_059803515.1 Bradyrhizobium sp. UFLA05-125
AATCCACCAATTGCTCTGCAACCGGTTCGCGCCCGAGAATGCCGACAATCCCGCACATGCGGATCAATATCCCCCAACCTCAAAGGTAACTTTCAACGCAGCTTCATTGTTCTGCGCACGCGATCGCCCAAGATACTAAAACAACTATTCGAGAAGATTGATGATTTCGGTTCAGCGATGTGCCGTTAGCTTCATGCACGCTTACGCGCGAGGTCGCTTCAGCAGTCCCATTTCCCCAAGCCGCAGCGCGCCTTCGGTGAGAGCGATCGAATACCAGCACGTGAAAGCAGCAAAGCAAACGACCGCTTCGAAGCAATTCGAATAGTCATGCGCGAGTCGACGGATCCCGCATTTTATCGCAAACCATGGGACGCATAGCATCTTCTCCCGATAACGAAGATAACAATCGTAGTCACAATAGGGCTGTCGCGTGGACATATCTCGCAAGTAACCTGTCTCCAAGCATCGATGACACTCGGCGCAGATAGACGAGTTGCTTGGCGTCCTGTGATTTACCAAAATGAACTTCATGATCGTTGGCTGCGCTGAGATTCATTCATGGAGGACCAACTCGACAACAGAGGTGCCACTTGCTGTTAGAACGAAGCGCATAGCTTATTTACGAAACCTCCGCCTCCACGCTGTCCCTCACGCTCGGCACACAAAAGAGGCCCGGCCACATTCAGTGGCCGGGCAAAGTCAGTCTAGGGAGGAGCGACGCTACCAACATCGCGCCAGCTTCCATCGGCAGCAGGAGGGCTACCACCGATGGTCCATTTGCGGCGAGGGCATTCGCCGCTAACCTTAGGCCACAAAAGGCCAATGTCCGTTCCGAGCGAAATTTGGCGTCTCTTTCTTCTGTTCAATTGAACCAGAGTCCAAGGAATTCGACCTAACGATCGGCCCGATACAAGGATTTGGCGAACAACGGCCAACCCTTCGGGCGGTGCCGGTCGCGCCGAACCTGCGGCGCTAGGTGAGTGGCCAGACTGCAGCGCGTGGCTTGATGCCTGACCCACACCAAGAATGTTTCTTCTCGCCTAGGCAAAGATCGATAATCATTCTGATGAGACCGAGGCTTTTCTCCAAACCGACATTCTTCTTATGCGACATCCAACAAGGTTGGTAAAATTCATTGTATTGATGTACCGCATCAACATTATGGATATTGTGGACTCGCTCATTCGATCTCGAGACCGCCGGCGCATCATCCGTAAGAGTTTGGGCAGGTCAGCAATCGAACTGGTTTGCAATTAGTCCTGGGCTTGGCTTTATATCGTGCGCCGAACGGAGCCGTGCTTTCGGCAGGTGAGCGGCCAAGCTTTTTCTACTTCGATCGCCGCTCAACTGGCTGGATAGGACGTTTTGGTTTGGAATTTCTAGAATGGGTATCAACTTGGGAGGCGGCAGCACTACGATGCTGCGCGGCGAGCCAGGGTTGGGTGGCCTATCGGTTCCATCTGCCAAAAGAACGGATCCGGCCTGATGGCAAACAACTGACTGATTTTGGTCAAGAAGCTTGCGATCGGTTTGCAAACGGTGTCGTCTGCGTCTGTCTGGCGGCTATCGTTACCGACATGCTATAAGAGGGCGCGCCTTATGCGCGCCGCCGCCAGCCGCTTCTCGTCGGAATTCGCCTGCCTTGAAGGCGGGCAGTACAATTTGGCGGTCACGCGAGACGGCGCATGGAATCTGGATAGAAATTCGGCGCCTATTTCCGCGGTTCCGAGTCGGTTTGCTTTGCTCACGCCCGGAAAATAACGAGGAATAGGAGGCGGGCCATGCCCCGACACGTGAACTATGTCCCGCATGGCGTGATTCCGGCGGTGCTGCTGCCATTTGATGGCGATCTCACGATCGACGAGGTGAGTTTCCGTAAGCACCTTCGAGACGTCGCCTCTGTGCAAGACCTCTCGGCCATCACCGTCAATGCGCACTCGACCGAGGTTGGCTCCTGCAGTTTCGACGAACAGCGCCGGGTGCTTGACATCGCGCAGGACGAGATCGGAACGAAGCTGCCGTTGATCAACGGCCTCTGGGCCGACGGCAGCATTGAGGCGGCGCGCGTTGCACGCATGGCAACACAAGGCGGCGCTTCCGCGCTCTTAGTATTCCCGCCGACGCTGTTCACCCTCGGCCAGTCGCCGCAAATGGTGCTCGCACATTTCAAGCGCATCGCCGACGCGACTGACCTGCCGCTGATCGCCTTCCAGTATCCGCTCGCGACCGGTCAAGGCTATCCGAAGGACACGCTGCTGAAGCTGTGCGCGGAGGTACCGACCATCCGCGCCATCAAGGACTGGGTCGGTAACGTGCCACATCACGAGTGGCACGTGCGCACGCTGCAGAAACTGCCGCGGCCCGTGAATGTGCTCACCACGCATAGTGCCTGGCTGTTATCTTCCCTGGTGCTTGGCTGCAATGGATTAATGTCTGGCTCCGGCAGCGTGATCCCCGAATTGCAAGCGCGCCTGTTCCGCGCGGTGCGGGGCAACGACTTCGCCGAGGCAAGGAAGCTCAACAATCGCATCGAACCGCTGATGCGAGTGTTCTACGCTGATCCATTCGTTGACATGCACAACCGCATGAAAGAAGCGCTGGTGCTGTGCGGTAAATTGCCGCGCGCAGTAGTGCGCCCGCCGCTGGTGAAGATCGAGCGATCGGAGATCACGCGCATTCATCAGGGGCTGATCGAGGCCGGTCTGCTCGACAAGAGTGCGCACGATCCGGTGTAAAGAACACAGCAGAAAAGGATTATCTACCTCGGTTGCCGTATCCTGGATCGGGCGCGACGCCTACACGCGCGTGCATCGCCGCCCAATGCGGGATGCAAGGGCACCTCGACGTCACCACGACTTCCGTTCACCAGAGAGCCCGTCCAACGCCATGGGCCTCAATGATTGAACGACAGATGGCCAGTCCCACACCAATATCCTGGGCTTTGGTGAAGGCCTGAAGCAGGTATTCGAATCCAATCATGGACCAGAATCTCGCACGCCGACCAGTATGCCAGTCGAGCGATATCTAGCCGTGCTAATCAAGAGCTCCCGCGCTCTCTCCTTTACTCCGCTCATCGCCTCGGCCGCGCTGATGATCAAATTGATAGCCAATTGTTGGAGTCGAACTCGATTCGCCAGACTGAGCGGCAAGGTTTCCGCGAGTTGCATTTGCACCGCATGTTTTTGGGAAACTGATGGGGAAGTCCTCACCTGTGCCCACGAGCTGCAAGCTACGCGCAGCACGTCGAACCACTGATAGTCATGGAGATGACACCCGCGGTGCCTAGGGTCATGATCGATGACGTTGGTGTGATCGGCAAGCCAAGAGCTACATCATGGTCGGCGGTGCAGCCATGGCCGAACCGATCATGTTGGGCCAAACTAAAGCTGCCGCCGCAATGCGGCCGAAAGCGATGTGGCGCCTGCGGATCGAAGCCTCTACTCGGCTGCCATCCGCAACTCATTTTGACCGCGTTGTAGAAGTTTCCCCTTCGGAGAGCTTAGCTGCGTAGTGGGCTAGGTCCAACCCAAGCTGCGTGACGCCCTTCTCTAGTTCGGATCTGAGCGAATTTCGGAAGTCATCGTCGTAAGTCGCGATGCTGGTGCGGATTGCGGCTTTCCATTGATCGCCGCGATCCCATGCTTCCGCAAACGCGGCGGCGACATCAGCGTGCTGCCGGTTCGCAATCATTGCCTCGATGATCGATCTGGCTTGAAGCCGATCTTTCGAACTCTTTGCGGTCGCATCGCGATCCTCCTTGCGGCGAGATCCGATGATGAGCTTATGGATGGCGTATCTTTCTGGCGACGGAATGAGAACCGGCACGCCCACACCATGCAGCAGGACCGCGCGGATGGGCTGGTGGATCAGGTAGTCAAGGAAACGGAGCGGAAGTGCTGCCGCCTCGCCCAACGCTGGCATCGGGACAGGCTTGCCCGCCTGATCATCGGACCATTGGTTCGGCGTCAAGAACTCCACCTTGAAGTTTTCCCTCGATACGAACTGGGTGGAGACCGTTCCGTCGGCCTGGCTCGGAACCTCCCGGAAGGTCGTGTCGACCTGTCGAAGCACCTCCAGAATGGGCGGCATAGAGTCCTTGATGGCGACCGAGGTTTCGTGAAACTGTGCAAAGTCGGCGTCGCCGGTCTGCATCGCGGCCGCATCGAGTCGCCTGCCGAGCACGGCGGAGTAGCATTGGTAGGCAACTGTGCCGACAAGCACTCCCCTCATGCGGAAGAAGCCAGCCTTCGCCAGCGCCTCCACCACTTAGCCAGTCATTGGTAGGGCGTGCGGCAGATAGGCCTCTCGCGTCAATGTGGAGACGAGACGGCGACGTCCCTTCAGGTCGGCCTTCAAATCCTTGAACGCCTCGACCCTGTTGGTGATTTCAGAATCGTCCACCGGACCAACATAGCGGCGGTCCTGGCCGCCGCCTTCGGGCTTGGGCGTGTCGAAGTACCAATATTTCTTGCCCTTGACCTCGACTGCCACGAACCGACCGTTCGAAGAGAACTCGGAGGTGAAGCTGTCGTCGAGGCTGCGCTGGACCAATTCGGAATAGAGCGTCTGGTATGTAATATCGAGACGTTGGCTTGGCGCCATGGCAGGCCCCCGTTATACTGTTTTCGCCGAAATAGTATAACCAATGGAACCTAAAGTAAGCCCGTTACATTAAAATCGCGAAAATAGCAGAATACATAATATATTCAACGGCTTAGTTGTCAAAGAGAGCTTTCCACGTACCAACTCCGTCCGCGGAGAAGTGAACCGGTCTGACAACCCAGCACTTCCTTTTAACATGAGCCAAGAGGAAGATTGGTGCGGCCTCGCCCGGATGAGCCTACGCCTGGAATCTCCAGTTCTAGGCGGCAGTTCGTCCAGACGATAAACCGGATGGGAATGCCGGATCCGAACGGCAGGGCGAGCGATGCACTTAACATGGCTGATGGAGTGTCCAACCCAGATGCGGGTTGGCGCTGGTCGCGTATGCGACAGCCTCAAGTGTCGTCTGTAGCTGTGCAGGCACGAACGCAAGAGCCACCTGTTTCGCGCCAAAGCGCAAGGGCATTTTGCTCCTCTTTGCGCGTTGGCGGCGATCGCGCGCAACGAAACCGCGACGGGTTTGCTAAATCCTCGAGACTTGGTCCGCCACAACGCTAGGTGAAAATGTGGAACGCCCGTAAAACCTCGTTGCCGGAACGAAGCACGATTCGCTCGAACTTGCCGCCGTGCAATTCATCCTGGCGGCAAAGGTCGACCGAGCAAGGAGCACGATTGTTTTGAACCGCACGGACGATATGCGATCGGACTTGGCCGAGATCTTCGCCCCCGTCGCATCTCATGCAACTGGTATTCCATCGGCATGAAAAGCGGGATCGGTATCGCCCGCCTCTATAGGCAGCGTGAACTGAAAGACGGCGCCACGAGCCTCTTTCGCGTTCGCCCACATCCGGCCTCCGTGGGCCTCGATGATTGAACGGCAGATGGCTAGGCCCATGCCCATACCCTGCGCTTTGGTGGTGTAGAAGGCCTCAAAGAGGTGCTCCACACTGCTTGAACCCAATCCTGGACCAGAATCTCGCACGCTGACCAGTACGCCAGTTGAGTCAGATCTAGCCGTGCTAATCAACAGCTCCCGCGCTCCCTCCTTTGCTCCGCTCATCGCCTCGGCTGCGTTGATGATCAAATTGATAATCACTTGTTGGAGTTGAACTCGATCCGCCAGAATGAGCGGCAAGGCTTCCCCGAGTTGCGTTTGCACTGAGACACTATTCTTCATCACCTCTGCGCGAGTCATGGCTATAACTTCAAGTACCACATCATTGATTGCCAAAGAGGCCTTCTGTGGGGGCGACTTCCTGATGAGCGCGCGAATCCGATCGATGATTTCTCCAGCTCGCGTACCATCTCTGATAATCAAACCGAATGTCTGCCGGACCCGCTCTAAGTTAGGCGGTTGAGCATTGAGCCAGTTCAGCCCGGCCCCCGCGTTGCTGACGACGCCCGCGATCGGCTGATTGACTTCATGCGCAATCGAGGCGGTCAGTTGTCCCATCGTGGTGATGCGATTGGCGTGTGCGAGCTCGATTAGGGTCTCGCGATACCGCCGCTCGCTTTCGCGGGCTTCGGCTTCCGCCCGCTTGCGTTCGGTCAAGTCGACGACAAAAGCCACACCTTGTTGCTCATTGAACGCGGCCGCCCCGATCAGCACCGGGACGCGGGTACCGTCCTTGCGGACGTACTCCTTTTCGTAAGCCTGGATGGCTCCAGTAGCTCGTCTCTCTATCCGAGCGCGCTCAGTGCGCTCATTCCAGTCTGGCGGAGTTAGCTCGCTCCAGCGCAACCGGCCCGTGACGAGATCCTCGCGGTCGTATCCAACGATCTCGAGAAAGGCATGATTAGCCTCGATAATGTCACCCTCATCGTTAAAGATGAAGATCCCGATAATGTTGGCGTCGACCAGGCGCCGGATTTTCGTTTCACGTTCCTGAACATCACGGTACAAACGGCTGTTTTCGAGCGCTATCGCAGCTTGCGAGGCAAGCAGCTTTAGCACCGAACTCCGGGCCCGCGCGAAGATGCCAGCCGCCAAGTTATTTTCGAGGTAGAGCATGCCGATGAGCTTGGCTTGAGTGATTAGCGGCAGGCACAGAACGGAGCGCGACCCGCGTTCGCGGATATAGGGATCGTTAGCAAATGAAGACTGGACGGCGGCATTATCGAGAATGACATTTTCACCGGTGCGCATGACGTAATGGAGCACCGACTCTGGGAGAGCTGCCGCGGTCACTGCTTGCTCATGCATGTGCACAAGAAGCAATTGACTGGCCGTTGTCGCCTCTGCTTCGATCCGCGGTTCATTGCCACGGAGCAAAATCAAAAGACCTCGCTCGGCACCGGCCTGCTCAATTGCGGTGCGCATCAGCCTATCAATGAGCCTTTGCAGGACAATCTCACCAGAAACCGCCTGCGAGACTTTGATCACCGTAGCGAGGTCGAGATGCTCAATCGGCGCCCCTATGCTTGTGCCGGACAGGGCTCGAGTTGCATCCTCGTCATTCAGATAGGGATACAACTCGCCGAGTTGACGCACTTTGCCGTCCGCTCCCCAACGCAAATAGTTGTAGCGTGCATCTCTCAGATATGTCTTTGCGATCCTCTCATACCCACGCGCAGCGTAAAACCGCCCCGCAAGTTCGCAGGCGATCGCTTCATGATGGGGAAAACCATTAGCCGCTGCGGATCGTATGGAGTGCTCGTAGAGGCGCATTGCTTCTGCATCACGCTTATCGAGGCTTGCGATTTCGGCTGAAACCAAGGCAGCTCGGTGTTCAAAATTCTCAGGGCAATTCATCGCCCAGGCCTGAAGGTGTTTGTGATGGGCGCTTATGATACCTCGATGCAGTTGCTCTTCACTCGTGGCTGAACCGTCGCAATGGCAAGAGTGAGACAGGGCACCGTAGAAGTGGAATTCCGCTGTTGAGACTTCTGTCGGTATGGTCCACATTTGAGGCTCTGCCTTTGACCTCGCATTGATCGCAGCGACATAGTCACCGGCTAGGAAACGCGCCTGGAGCTTACGGATCCAATAAATGGCGCCAAGGGCGGGTACCTTTGGTTCTTGCTCGAGCGAGCGCTCGATGGCCAATTCGTCAATTTCTTCGTCATCAAAGCAGCCGAATGTGCGCGTGAGGCCACGCAAAGTGCGAACGAGTCCAAGCTGCAGACGTATGATGTCGGCTGCGAAGCGGAACTTCATCTTTCGAGCGGTGACGAGGTTTCTCTCTATTTCGCGCTGTATGCCTTCGAGAGGATCGCCCTCGGCTATCATGCTTGAAGTCAAATGGGCGAGACTGTAGGCCTCATAAATGAGATCGCCGACTTCAGTGGCCGCCTTCAACGATCGCGATATCAAATCGCGACCGCCACGGTGTTTGGTCCAAGGGATCACAGTCGATCCGACGGCTAGATAGACCGGAGCCTGAAAGCGGCTCAACCCGTGACGATCGACGAGATCGCAGGCGAGCAGACCAAACCGATAAGCCGCCTGATAATCGCCGAAGCGGCCACCTAAGACCCGGTTAAGCCAAGCGTAGTGTGCGCACGAAGCATCAGAGTTGCCATAATCGAGGCTAAGATTCACCGCTCGGCATATGACCAACGTGGACAGGTTGGCGTCAGTAAATACCGCGGGAGGAAGGATCCGCGTCAAGACCGTTAAAATAGCAAGGCACGTCTCATCTTTCATTAGAGGCAGATCTGCTATCCTTTCAATCTGGCCATCAGTGATCTTGGACCACATCAGCTGATACTCGGATAGAGCCTCCTCCTGCGTTGGACGTGGCGACCATTCAAGCCCGACGCCGCGCAGATAATCCAGACCCACCGCCACCGCGCGCTCGAGGTCGCCGCGCGTTAGATACAGATCGATTCGCAAGCAGGCTACACTGGCCTGTTCGACCGCATCCATACCACGCCTGGAAAGCGCAGATAGGCGCTCCTCCGCGGCATCCAGCTCGCCGGTCAAAAATTCGCATTCGGACCGGTTCAGCTCCAGTGCGAAGGTTAGGTCGCGTTGATTTAGCCACGAGTCTTTCGCGAGCAGCGCAATACCTGCGATCAGGTATGTGAGCGCAGATGCGTAAGCTGCGGACGCTTTGGCACGCTGGCCGGCGATCAGGTTGAATTCTGCGAGCTGCTCTCGCTCCTTACTGGAGGTTATTAGGGACAGACCTCGATCGAGCTGATTAACAATATTAAAGATAGCCGCTCGACGGCTCTCCGGAGGTGTATATCCCGCGAGCATCCGGCCAATCCGCAGATGAGCTGGAGCGCGCGCCTCCTCCGGGACCAACGAGTAGGCCGCCTCCTGAATTCGATCGTGAATGAAACTGTACGTGTCTGCGTGCCGCTCGACTAGATCCTGATGGATCGCCGGCCATAGCAGCGCGTGCACCCGCGCCTGCGAAGTCCCGAAAACAATTGAAAGTTCCGATGTTTCGGCGATGTTACCGAAACAGGCGAGCTGCTGTAGCGCGTTCTGCGTTGCGGCTGGTAGGCGGGTGAGTTTCCCGACCATCAGGTCCACTACGTTATCGGTGTACCCCTTTTCGTGGATGCGTTCGAGATCCCAAGACCAGCGCGCCGCGCTGTGATCGAAGGTCAACAGCTTCTCTTCGGCAAGTGCAGAAATGAACTGAATGACAAAGAACGGATTGCCCACAGTCTTCTGGTGAACCAACTGCGCGAGTGGTGCTGCGCGCTTCGGCTCGCAGCGAAATGCATCCGCGACGAGCTGCTCGAC
The DNA here is from genome assembly GCF_059803515.1 of Bradyrhizobium sp. UFLA05-125. Classification (NCBI taxonomy): domain Bacteria; kingdom Pseudomonadati; phylum Pseudomonadota; class Alphaproteobacteria; order Hyphomicrobiales; family Nitrobacteraceae; genus Bradyrhizobium; species Bradyrhizobium sp. UFLA05-125. The sequence goes on from NZ_JBANBJ010000051.1 coordinate 9,305, forward strand.
ATGCCGGGGCGTGAGTGGCAGAAGCGTGATCTCTTCCACGCTCCTGCCCGCGCCGCTGATGCTATCGAGCTTGCGCTTCAGCGGATGGCTGGAATCAACCTCGTTACTCCGATACGCACCGATGAGCAGCAGTTGTAAATCGGCCTCTGTCAGGAGATGCTCGAGCATGTCAAGTGTTGCCGCATCGAACCACTGCAAATCGTCCAGGAAGATCACCAAGGGATGGTGTTGGCGGGCGAAGACGCCGACAAACCGGCGAAATACCAGCTGGAATCGAGTTTGCGCTTGCTGGGGCGGAAGCTCCGGAACGTCAGGCTGTTCGCCGATGATCAGCCGTAGGTCGGGAATTAGGTCTGTCATCAGCCGTCCGTTCGGACCAAGCGCATCCAGGAGTGCGTTGCGCCAGATCGCGAGCTCAGCGTCACTTTTGCCGAGAAGAGGCCGGACAACACCCTGAAACGCCTGAACTAGCGTCGCGTAGGGAATGTCGCGCTTGAATTGATCAAATTTGCCGGACGCGAAGACCCCGCGCGAGGGCACTAAAGCTTTATGCAGCTCATGGACGACGGACGACTTGCCGATGCCGGAGTAGCCGGCGACAAGTACTAACCCTGGCGCGCCGCTCTTGACGACCCGATCGAAAGCGGCGAGCAGCGCCTCGATCTCGGAGCCTCTCCCGTAGAGCTTCTCGGGGATCAGCAGGCGATCTGGTGTATCCTGTTCGCCTAGCTCAAATGGTTCGATACGTCGATAGCTTGACCATTCGACGAGACAGCGCCGAAGATCGTGCTCGAGGCCGGCGGCCGTCTGATAACGATCCTCCGCGGCCTTGGCCAGCAACCTCATCACTATCTGGGAGAGCTGCTCCGGGATGCTTTCGGATTTGTCTCTCGGTGCTATTGGTTTTCTCGCGATATGACAATGGATCCACTCCATTGGGTCTAACGCGGCGAACGGCAAGGCACCTGTGAGCATCTCGTAGAACGTGACGCCGAGTGAGTAGAGATCACTGCGGGAATCGATCGAACGGTTCATCCGTCCCGTCTGTTCGGGCGCCATGTAGGGCAGTGTGCCCGCGATGAACTCGGGCGGTTCGCTCGCCTGCCGCTCGCGCGGGTGACGCGAAGCAAGACCAAAGCCGGTAAACCGGGCCTGTCCGTCTGGACAACTCACCAGAATATGCGCTGGCTTCACGTCTCTATGGACCAAGCCGCTCCGGTGAATACTACCGAGAGTTGCCGTAATGCTAACCGCCAGTCCCAGAAAGCAGTCCAACTCCAGAGGTGCGCCCAGCAAGTGAACCAGGGGTTCACCGGCCGGATCCTCCAGAACCAGAGTGGTTCGGCCAGCTTCGCGGAGTAGCTCCAGAGGCCGCACCGCCCATTTCCCCCCGAGCCGTTCCCCTAGTTCATATTCATGAGCCAGGCGGTCAAGTGCAGCACGCGGAGGATGCAATGCAGCCGGTCGCACAATTAGAACTGGTTTTCGATCACCATCGGCGGTCCGACGCCACGCGCGGCAGAAGACGCAATCACCGTCTTCCCAGAGGACCGCCGAATCATCATGTCTTTCCATGTCGAACTGAGGCGGCTTTTCCTGCGACATTCGACCGTCCGGTCGATGAGATTACGCTCAGTTAGAACCTGCCATATATTACGCAACATGACAATTTCTGCTCGCTGAGGAGCCTCTCGGATCTCCCTTTATCTGGAGCGATCCGAGCCGGGACGCTGGTCCTGCACGGGAGGAAGCCGCCCTCAGAAACGCAAGGACGGTGCGCCATTTGCCCACCTCTCGCATCGTTTTCAGATACAACCATGAGGCGATTGCGACCCGAAGAATTCATAATCGCTCGCATTCATAGCGGTAGGTACCGCTCTCGCAAGGGACATGACTTGATGCACAATCCAAACGTGATCCGCTCGACGAGCGCCAATGCCGCTTTCAAGGCGCCGCGAGTGCGATCGCGAGAGCTGAGCACGGACATCACGTGAATTCGGTCTTGATGCGGCGACACCACGAACGTTTCCCCGCAAGGTGTCTGGAGGAGATACAAAGTGCGCGACGAAGCCGATTAGCCAATGTGCAAGATGCGTTGCACGTTCCGGATTGACAAAGGTCTGAGTGCCATCACGGCCGATCCGGCCACATCCAGAGAGCCTTGAATTTACCCAGAAAGCATCCCGCTTCCTACATCCTCGCTGCTCTCAAGCGTTGAGGTCATCTTCCATTGAGAATGGAAATAGGGCAGAACCAAAAGCGGACAACCTGCCAACGGCGTGCGCACGGGAACAATGGTTAGAGAGCTTGATACTAGCAAGACACCAACAGCGTCGACAGAACGCAACTCGCGCTCAGCCGACAGAAATCTGGGTTTTGATTTCGCTAAAGGCATCCTCATCATTCTGGTGATCGTGGGACACCTATTACAATATGTCGTCTACAGAGATAATCAGTATTGGTATTCACCATACTTCAAGACGATCTACATGTTTCACATGCCCCTCTTCATGGCGATCAGCGGATATCTGTCCTCGGGCGCACTTTTGCGAAAATCGTTCACTCGCAGCGTCAAGGACCGCGCGGTGCAGTTACTGCTGCCTATGCTGTTCTGGTGCACGCTCATGGAAACCGTTAAGTTGGCCGCATTTTCGCCCGCGCCAAGCGTAGTAAACGGTGCGCTGGAATTCCCAAGGGAGTTCGCTGGCACATACTGGTTTATATGGGCAACGTTTGCTTCTTTTCTTCTCGTTAAACTTCTCATCGCTGCTAATCTGCGGTCGACATGGATGGTATCCGTATCTGCGGTCCTGATCGCACTCGCGCCGGTCACATTTTCGATATTCCCCCTGATCAGGTACACTTATCCGTTCTTTTGCCTCGGGTTCGTGCTCGCCAAGTCTTCTGACTGGCGGACGAGCGCCCTCTTACGTCACAAGTCGCTTTTGCTTCTCTTGCTCTTTGGTCTCGCTTGCTTGTGCTTCATGGCTTGGGACAAGGAGACTTATGCCTATAACAATCTTGTTCTGATTCACGATGCACAGTCGGCCAAACAAGTATCGCTGATGTTCGTTGGCTCTGCAGCAGCCTCAGCTGTCGCCGCGGAAGTGATGCTGCGATGCTGGAACTTTTGTGGTTCAAGTCGGATAGCTCGCTTTGTCGCGGTAGACCTGGGTCAGAGCACCCTGCTACTTTATCTCCTTCAAGGAAGCGTCTTTCGTCTCATGGACCTGGTCCAGTTTGGAGAGCTCTGGGATCCATCGACCAGGATCGCGGTCGCGATTTCGCTTGGTGTGACCATTGTTGTTATCGCGACAGGCATTCGCTGGATGGTGCAAGACTTTGGATTAATGTCGCGAATTGTTCTCGGAGCACCGCCACGCTCAGGTCTGCTGAAAACTCAATCTGTTTCTACTTAGCCCTGCAAAACCAGAGTCGCTGATCGAGACTTGCGACAGAAACACTTGTCAAAAGCCATAGTGCCCAACCTACGCCGCCGATATAAAAGCACTTCGAGGGCGTAGCACCGCCGCCTCAACGAGGGGCATCAGAACTCCAAGCATCGAACGGTGCAGAATCTCACGATCCCCTGACTAAGTTATGATCGTTGGTGCTGGTTAGAGATTATCTTTCCGGTGATTGCGGCGGTCTCAGTCCGCCGCTCAACTCCTCTCGATCTGAAGTCTGGCTTCTTAACAACGATCATGTCCTCGCACGAGAACGCTCGCGCCTGAGCCGTCCGTTCGGCAGCTCCCAGCGCAAAGCTCGACCAGACGCGGTCGAATTGTGTGCCGCAACGAGCCAGGCCGGTTGACTGCCGTGGACGTAATCCGAGATGGAGCCATTGTCGCACCGTTCTATCCATGAGGTGAATGCACTCCATCATAACAATCTATTTTACCGAATCTGAGGAACACTGCTAGTCAACGCGGCGGTTGAGCTCGGGGATGGAGCAGGTCGTGAGGATTAATCGTCGGCTGTTGAGGGCAGTTCCTCCAGGTGGCCTCGTTCGCCACCTGCTCAACAGCAAGGCTTCAGAAGGGCCGTTCGCACGGTTATCGGCAGGTCTCGTCAAGCGGCATCCTCACGCGGGCTGGTGGCCAGCGCTGCGCAACAGAAGATCCGTGTGCCAGAACGATACATGAGGCAGCCATGACTATGACAACGTACGTGCCTAAAAAATCGAGGCCAGTTGAGGGCCTGAACCAAGCATATCGGGAGATAGTGGTTTGTTTCTTTTCGCAGCTCCTCCGATATTTTGTCCTTCCTCTGCGCGCTTTCGCCCACTCATCGCCCATTCGACTGAAAGCTGATACTGATCCACATATCCCCACAGCGCCGCCGCCTCGAGAACGTGCTGAGCACCTTCATCCCTGCAATTCGCGTATTCAATATCTTAAGCAGACGATTGAGCTACAAATTGAAGAGGTTGCAAGGCTGATCTGCGAGGACGAGAGCGCGCTCGAAGCGACCCGGCTCCTCGATGCACTTACAAACGAGCTCGTAGCGGCGAAGCTCGGCCTATGCCCGGAAATCGGCGAACAAGCCGACAGTGCGGCCATCAAAGAGGGCCCGAGCCGTCTGGAGCAGGAGTACGGCAAGCTATACGAGCCAGAACAGCTTCTGAAACTGGGACGGCTTTTCGATGAAGCCGTCTTGGCATTACCCCCAAGCATGCGAACTCCTTCCAACCGAACAGAGATCGCCAAACTCATTTTAGGACGTACATCTTTTACTCGGGTCGAACTTGGACTTCTTGTTAAGTTGATTATCGCTCTCGTAGCTGCCGCATGATACAGCTGATGGCCTTGCCATCGCTACGAGATGAAGGACATAATTTTTTGCAAAAGAGACGTCGAGCTGCTTTCGCCTCAGCGTGGGGTGGCTCGACAAGACGACGTTTTAGTATAGCGCCGGCACCTGATCTCGCCGCCCAATCTCCAAGTTCACGCCAAAGCGGACTTCCTTCCCGGCATCGCTGATACACTTATATGAGCCGCAGCATCATCCATGCCGGCTATCCGCCCCGGTGGGCAATGAACGACACATCGCTTGGCGAACTTTTTGCGCAACCGAACGCCGCCCGCAAATGCAGACTAGCAGATGCTTCCGCGGCTTCTCGGCACTCTATCGATCCAAACCAATGCGTTGCTTTGCTCGTAGTGGCTCAATTACCAACGTTCAACCGGCCGCTCGAATTAGGGCGAGGACAATGGCTACCCACGTCGCCACACAGAACAATAAGCCAGCGCGCCATGCCCATACCCTGAATCGACGGCGCCAGTTGACTAGCTCCGAGGCGGAACCGGTGAAGCAGCGGCCCCGCACGACTCCTACCATCTGGCTGTAGTCGTGAAATTCAAACTGCGAACGATTCTTGCGAATGTACTTGATCCGATCCTGAGGTGAGAAGCAGTAGGCCCATATATTTTCAGCCTCCTCCTGTTCGTCCTTAGACACGCCGCATTTGGCAGCTACGGGATAGTCGCCTGGTACGATACCGTGCTCTATGCCGAGCGCGTAAGTGGAGAGCGAATGCAATTGCGATTGAAGCATGGTGGCTACCTTTAATGTTTCGCGCTCCACGCCTACAATGTGACGTTACGTGCATTTCAAGCTTTTCCTCAGGTCACCACCAAATCTAGTTGGCTCCAACCGTGACCCATTGCTAAGCCTGCGGACATGACCTCCCAATCGGCAGCGCAGCTATTGCGGACGTCGGAGGTGCGCTGACAGCAACTGTTCGGCTCGCCTCGCAAGCGCTGCCGCCTCTCATGCCACCCTCTCTGCTTAGTTCGTCGTTCTCATTCACGCCGCGCGGGCGGCCGTAGAACCGACGGTTTTCCGTTTGACCCGCGCGTGGTGCCGTCTTGCGACAGAGCGGCCCACTTTTTCATGTCTCGCAACGTCTCAGGATCGCTTTGACCCCCGGCAATCGGCTGATGACATGGCGATCGAGGCAACGATGCTGGGATGACCGCTCAGATGCGGGATGGTCGGTTGCCCCGCATAGAAGCAATCATCGAGTGGCAGCAGCGTGTGCTGCCCGGAAAGCGACGATGATCACCTCTTCCTTGACGAAAAGGACAGTCGACCAGGCTTCCCCGGGACCAGTCGAACGATCGGCGATCCCCTCGCGCTGCTTCCACTTCGCGCAGTCTTCTGGTTGGCAGAGCGCGGCATACAGGAATATTGCACGGCCTCGACCTGCCGCGGCCGTAATCCCGCTTCCAATCTCAAGACCCAAATCCGCGAGCGCGATCGGAAGCCGCGCCCAATACGTCATCGGAAACCTGTGCTGTGAGTAATAATCTCCAGATGTAACCTAACGTAGCGTTAGATTTGTGTTTTGCGTTGGCTCTGTTAAGCAGAAGGACGGGTGGGGTTTAGCTAAAGAAGTGACGCTCGATGAAACAATTCTTGTTTGTGACTGCGACCGCCATAGCGATTGCAGCGACGGTGCCGACTTTCGTCGCTGAGGCCGCAGGAACGATCGACACCAATGCGCAGGTCGCCGATACGTTAGATGTATGCAGCGCCAACCCGGAGATGGAGTGGCTCTGCCGAACCTTTTCTTACTTGGCCGACCCGGAGTGCAGATAGAGTCGTAGAGTCCGTCTAATTAGCGGCTTCTGATTCCCTCGCGCAGAGGTGTTTCGGCGCGAGGGACTTCGATGAAGGACTGTTCTGAACCCGCGACTGATCTGATCGGTCACGCCCATGTGGCGACAAGGAAAAACATGCGGGGTTGAATCCCGACGTCGCTGCAGGGCATCGATTTCTGCTGCGCGAACTGCTGGATTGCGGCTTGGGCACATTGAGATAGAGGGCGCGCCGAGCACGACATTTACTCTCAGTCAACACCGACGTAAATCCAATAGCTGCCCCATACGTGCAAAGAAGGCGCGTCGCGCATTGCGCGGTAGTCGTACGCAGCGGACAAACCTTATCTTTGGGGCCAACCGATTGTCCCAGCATCCGAACAACGCGATGGGCAACAGCCGCTGCCACGAGCCGATCCCTTCAAAGAGATCTTAACCTCGCCTATCCTCGCGCTACAAGAAGGTAGGATCAAAACGACACTTACCAGGATCGGCCACGATGCAATGTGATTTCGCGGGATGAGCCGCGAAGTCGTCTCTCATTTTTCCATGTCGCCCTGCCTCTAGACATTGTCGCAAATGATACGCCTGCCGCTGCCATACGAATTCACACAATTTCATCAAGTATGCCACCGCGAAGGCTTGAATCGTACGTAGCGTCAAATTGTAAGGTCTCGAACAAGTGGCGGTGGTCTCCGGCGAGGCCGACGCTCGAAGTCGTTTAGGGATCGTCAATGTCTAGCCTGTCCAGGTCTACGCCGCACGACATCATCAGGATACAGCCACACATACAATGTCGCATCGTACTCATCGTCACAAACCGGATAGGTGTCCGGTACAGCACCAATCCTACGCGCAAGGCGCGTGCCCGACACAGAACATTGTGATGGCAATGAACGACGTGCAGTTAACTGGCATCCCGCGCCGAGCTTAGCAAGTGTCTGTCATCTGCCATTTTCGGATGCGTTCGAGTTCACCTTGCAGTGACGGCGACCGCACCGATGGCCAGAACCATCGCTCCGACTTCTACCGTCAAATAGACCTCTTGCCGGGAACGTCGCTAATCTGAGCTTTTGGCTTCCTTTGTTGAGTGTCGTGCACGACACCCAACACGGCACAACTCACCATCAAAGAGGATATCGTGAACCGAATGCAGCGTCCCCTACCTGATCGGGCCTATCGAGCAGGTTGCCATCTCATGGCTTTCATTGTTTTTGCGACTTTGATTTCTCTAACCTTTGAATGCGCAATCGCAGGAGACCGACAAGCGACGGCGGAAGAGCAGAAGGCTTGCACCCCGGACGTGTTTCGGCTGTGCAGCAGTGCCATCCCCGATGTCGAAGCTATCACTGCCTGTCTTCGCACCAAGTTCACCAGCCTGAGTGACCAGTGTCGCTACGTGATGAAAGTGCATGAAAGCGCAAAAGCAAAGGTAGGCTCGAAATGACTTCAGCACATCCTTTGATGGTCCGGCTCGGCGTTTCCCGCCTCCAAAGGAGAGGCGCCGGGAGTTTCGCCTTTCTGTGACTGCTACGAACAGCTGCTCGTAGACCCAACAGCGCTCGAACGTCGTGCTTCCCACCCTCTTTGGACGAATACGCGGATGCAGGTACTGCCCTTCAATACAGTTCTCATCGCCAATAGGGGCGAGATAGCTGTGCGCATCATCAAGACGTTGCGCAAGTTAGGGTTACGATCAGCTATCGTCTATCACGACGTCGATGCGGGCACGCCGGCGGTCTCTATGGCGGACGCAGCGATTGTCATCGACGGTCGCTCACCGAGCGCGGCCTATCTCGATGCCGAGCAAATCATCGCTTGCGCCGTCAGAGCAGGTGCCGGCGCCTTGCATCCCGGCTATGGCTTTCTATCGGAGAGCGCTGACTTCGCGAGAGCCGTTGCAAGGGCAGGCATTGCGTTCGTTGGGCCCACTTCCGAAAGCATCGATCTGATGGGTGATAAAATCCGCGGCCGCAGATTCGTTCAGCAAAGTGGATTTCCCGTCGCGCCTTCAGCCGTCGAAGAAGACGATCCAGAGACCTTCCTTTCTAGAGCGCGAGCCCTTGGCTTCCCTTTGCTGGTGAAGCCATCAGCGGGCGGCGGCGGCAAGGGTATGCGGATTGTGCGCCATATCGACACCCTCGACGACGCAATTGCTCAAGCACGCCGGGAGGGGCAGCGGTACTTCGGGGACGGCCGGCTTTACGTCGAACGCTATGCTGAACGCCCGCGCCACATCGAAGTGCAGGTGCTAGCTGATTCCTTCGGAAACGTGGTTCACCTCTTCGAAAGAGAGTGCTCGGTGCAACGCCGTTTCCAGAAGATCATTGAGGAGACGCCCTCACCTGCCTTGTCGCCGGAATTGCGGAAACGGGTCTGCGAAATGGCGGTCGGCATCGCTCGTAGCGCCAACTATCGAAATGCGGGAACTGTCGAGTTCATATTTGATGGAAGTGAATTCTACTTCCTTGAGATGAACACCCGGCTTCAGGTTGAGCATCCCGTAACCGAGATGGTCACCGGCATCGACATTGTTGCCGAACAGCTTCATATCGCTGCGGGTCACAAGCTGCGCTTTTCACAGTCCGATATCGTCACAAAGGGTCACGCGATTGAGGCCAGAATATATGCTGAATCTCCTGAACGCGACTACGCTCCGACGACCGGCAAGATACTCAAGCTGGAGTACCCAGAGACTGCGGGCGTACGAATTGACAGCGGAATCGTTCAAGGTCAGCAAATCACGACAGCATTCGATCCCTTACTCGCAAAGGTCGTCGTACATTCGCACACGCGCCGTGAAGCTGCATCAACTTCCGAACGCGTAATGCGCGAGTTGGTCCTTCTTGGCTGCGAGACAAACGTCGATTTCCTTGCGCGCCTACTCGTTGACGAGGCGTTTTTGAGTGGACAGATCCATACCGGGTATCTTGATGACAATCCGCACGTGGCAGTTGGCCAATGTGCGAGCGACCTACCGGCCGTCCTAGCAGCCGCCGCGCTCCTGACCAGGCCCGTTCGTGATTCAGCAGATGCCGTACCCACGCTCCACGCAGAGCTCGGCAAGTGGAGAAACTGACGTGAAGCACTCTTTTTCGCTTGATGTCGAGAAGTATGTATTGTGGCTCTCACCTGGCCAACACGGCTATCATCTTCACCTGGATGACGAGGTCATTGCGCCGGTGACATTCTCGCATCAACTCGACGGCAGCGGTCTTCTTGTCATTCCGAGCGACACCATCCCGGTCAAATTCGCAATCGGGGGTGATACGCTTTACCTGCATATCCGCGGTAGGACGCACATCTTACAATATCACGATCAATTGCGAGCACTCGCTTCGTCACACGCGCAGGCGGATGATCTTGTGGCCCGCGCACCGATGCCGGGCGTCGTGGTTTCGACCGAGGTTTCACCTGGTGATGTCGTTTCCGCAGGCGCTACGCTGATGTTGGCCGAGAGTATGAAGTTAGAATTTGTCGTACGCTCCCCGCGGAACGGTGTGGTCGAGCGCATACACTTTAAAGTCGGCGAAAGCTTCGAGCGAGACTCAGCGCTGGTTACGTTTTCCGAGGAAGGACGCTGAAATGCAGCGGATCGTTTCTCGCGCGGACACCCGATCACAAGAATTCCGCCTCAACGAGCTCCATAACCGACGGCTTGCGGCCGAATTGAAGGAACGCCAACGTTCCGCTCGATTCGACCGACCGGCACGAGACCTTTCGCGTCTGCGGCAGCAAAATAAGCTATTTGTTCGAGATCGGATCGAGGCGTTGCTCGATCCCGAAACTCCGTTTCTCGAGCTTTCGACTCTCGCCGGCAACAAGGCCTATGATGGCGAGGTGCCGTGCGCGGCGCAGGTCGTCGGCGTCGGCATAGTCGCGGGTCGCGAGGTCATTGTTCATGCAGATGATTCCAGTGTGAAGGGGGGCGCTTGGTATCCACTATCCGTGAAAAAGATCGTACGGGCATTGGATATTGCAATTGAGAACCGCCTCATGGTGGTCCATCTTTGCGACTGCGCCGGCGGGTTCTTGCCTCTGCAAGCGGAGTTCTTCGCAGACCGCTATCACGCGGGTCGAATCCTGCGTAACCAAGCAATTCTCTCTAAGATGGGAGTGCCGCAAGTTGCCATCGTCATGGGGCACTGTTCCGCGGGAGGGGCCTATGTTCCGGCGCTCAGCGATTACAACATCATCGTGCAGGGGACTGGAGCCATCTTCCTCGGCGGGCCTCCAGTCGTAAAGGCAGCCACCGGAGAGGTGGTATCTGCCGAAGAGCTTGGTGGCGCTCACATGCATTCGAGCGTCTCAGGAACAGGTGACTACTCCGCGACCTCCGAGATGCATGCGATTGCTCTTGCCCGGGACATTGTTGCTCGCCTGACGCGTCCGACGAAGGAAGCCATTGATCGATCCGCTCCGGAGCCTCCGGTCTACGATGCGTCCGAGCTATACGGCATTCTTCCAAAAGATCCTCGCGTTCAGTTCGACATTCGGGAGATCATCGCGCGCTTGGTGGATGGCAGCCGATTCCATGAGTACCAGCCGAACTATGGCCAATCCCTGGTATGCGGCTTTGCGCGGCTCCACGGATATCAGATCGGCGTTATCGCGAACAATGGTGTGCTGCAGAACCACAGCGTGATGAAGGGCGCTCACTTTATCCAACTCTGCGACAAGAACCGGACGCCCCTGCTCTTTCTGCAGAATACCACCGGCTTTATGGTTGGACGGGAGTACGAACATGGCGGCATCACCAAAGATGGCGCCAACCTCATCATGGCTGTTTCTGGAGCGTCGGTGCCCAAGCTTACAGTGATCTGCAACGGCTCCCACGGAGCAGGAACATACGCCATGGCTGGTCGCGCATTCGATCCACGCTTTATGTTTACCTGGCCACAATCGCAGATTTCGGCCATGGGGGCCGAGCAGGCAGCGGGCGTACTCACCCACGTCAAAGCAAGGCAATTGGCTCGTGAAGGCGGGCGTTTGTCCGATCAGGAACTGGCGGCCATTCGAGAACCAATCATGACGGATTATCGGGAGCGATCGAGCGCCTACTACGCAACTTCCGAGCTTTGGGATGATGGCATTCTTGATCCCGTAGATACCCGAAACGCACTCTCAATCGCCTTGAGCGCCTCGCTTAATGCTCCAATCGAAGCACCGCACTACGGCGTTTTCAGAATGTAGCGTAGGGTCGCGTCTGCTCGAACAGCGATTGCGGCGGACGATAGAGCGCATCCTCGCTTGCAGAGAGGCGCAGAGCAAGAATGAGACATGCCAAGAGCCACCAATGCAGTGCCCGAAATGTAACGCCAATGACCTAACCGCATTTCACGACCCCTGGAGCGGCCGACCGGTGCTCGCCTGCAATGCCTGCGGTGACCATGTTGAGGACGATTTCACCCATCGCCAGAGAGCGTACGCGATTATCGCGGATATCGTGGCGTCAAGCTTGATCGGTGAGCACCAGGGTGGTCCGCAGGGCGTTGCAAGCGAGATTCTGGCTGCGCTCGAGAATGCTGGCCTGAGGATCGCTCGCGCCTGAACTATAATAGGAGCCCCCATGAACGATGCGACTTTCTACCCGCGCACAGGAGATCGTCCGCCCGGGCCGCGGTCATTCGACAGCGGAGCGAGCCGCTCCCTCTTCGCGGTCGTCGGCACCATCGTGCTAAGGAACGCTTGAATGCCAACACTTTGGATTCGGAGGTGGATAGGCTGCGCGCTACTCGTCCTTGCCATCATCGTCTGCCTTTTCGGGCTCAATAGGCTGGACATGACCGGAAATTTAGAAGGCGGGAGTTCGTCCCCCCTCTCGGTTCAGTCAGACGCTCCAGATTTGGATTCACCTCCGCCTGGAGCCGGAGCTCCGCCGTGCGCGCACCGGAACACGCTATGCATGGACAATCCATAGCCCATAGCCTCAGCCTCAAGCTTATTCGAGACCCATGAAACGAGCTAATCAATCTGCCTCTTCAGATATCTTAGGAACGAACATGCAAGTTGTCCCTGTCATGCTCCACATCACGATGGCGGATCGTCATTCTAACTTCGCAAGCTCTGAATCCGCTGTCCTCGAGAGGTCTGCGTGATGATGCCAAGTTCCAATCAGCCTTCGATGACTATCGGTTTGCCGAGTATCGACGGCCTGTCGAGGACGCGCTGCCTATCATCGCGCGCTGCAAACCGCGAGTACGAACCACGACGGTGCGTCGACGGCTTTATCGCCCACTCCCGTTTCATCGGCTCTTTGCCGCCATCATCCTCGTGCGGCCCTGGCGCGAGACCCCCGACACTCGTGTCGTTGACGTCTTAAGACATCGCGCGATCTCTTGTCTCTGCCATGTTCGGCTCCAGAGCATCGCAAGACGCATACAGCCGCACTTTGCGGTTCTCCCCGGTTAAACAAATATCTTGAGGTAAAGACTCCCATGGCAAAGCCAGTTGTGATTGTGGTCGGCGCGGACAAGGGCGGCGTCGGCAAAACGACCGTCTCCCGGACTCTTCTGGACTATTTCAGCGCGAACAATGTGCAGACCCGCGCATTTGACACCGAGTCGCCCCGCGGAACGCTGAAGCGCTTTCACCCCGCGATCACTGAAATTGTGGATATGACAAGGACCGCGGACCAGATGAAGATATTCGACACGCTAAACGCGGGCCTCTCCGTCAGCGTGATCGACGTGCGCGCAGGACTGATGTCCCCAGCACTAGCATCGCTGCGCGACATAGGCTTTTTGGACGCCGCGCGATCGGGCCAAATCACCTTTGCCGTTTTCCACGTATTGGGATCGTCTATCGCCTCGCTGGACGAGATCGCCGAGACGAGCAATTTCATGGCCGGCGCAAAATACTTCCTGGTCAAGAACTTCATCAATGACACCCAATTCTTTCAGTGGGACCAGTCGACCTACAATTCCTATTTCCACCGCATCAAAGACGCCACCGACCTGACAATCCCGAAACTCAACGAGATGGCCTATGAACAAGTCGAGGTCGCTTCCGTCCCGTTCGTCAATTTTGTCGCGAACAAGGGGCCGCACGATGACACCGCTAACTATTCCTTCGTGCTGCGCGGATACGTCCGGCATTGGCTCGCCAATGTGTGGAGCGAGTATGACCGCATCAACCTAACAGACCTCGCCGGCGCCAAATCGGTGACCCGCGCCGGAGAACGATAGTCATTCGAGGACTTATGCAGCGCTGGATGCGCAATTTTGGTAACGCCGGTCTATATCATCTGCTCTGCGAGCCCGCAGGTCGGCAAGACGCTGATCGCGCGGCTCTTGAGCGAGTTCTTGCTGCTGAAGAACGGCACGGTGCTCTCCTTCGACCTCAACTTGAAGGAGCCGTCGTTGCTTGACTACCTTCCTTCCATCACTGAGACAGCAGATGTCATGGACACCTATGGCAAGATGCAGCTAATTGACCGACTAATCATCAACGATAGCGTGGCCAAGGTGATAGACCTTGGCTTCCACGCCTTCGACGAATTCTTCAAGGTGTGCAGCGAAATCGACTTCTTACGCGAGGCGATACTGCACAACGTCGTGCCAATTGTCCTGTTCGTACCTGACATCGACCGTGTCTCATCGCGAGCCTATGAGATGCTACGCTGGCAAGTTCCGCGGCATATTCTGATCACCGTGCACAACGAATTCGTTGTTCGCGGCGAGTTGTTCGAGGCCATGAAGCGCGGCCGCACGCTCCGGATCGCGGCGCTGCCTGTGTTTCTGAATGCCTTTATCTGCCGATTAGGTTTGTCTTTCACCGGCTATCTGCGCCAAGAAAAGGATTCCTCGACTGAACTGCATCAGTGGATTCGACGAAACTACACCATCTTTCGTGATCTCGAATCGAGTCTGCTACCCCGGCGCTCGTTGTGAACCGTGATCCACGACGAACACCGAACATACGCTTCGACCGGTTTCCATAACTATGTAACGGCCACTTAATGCCGAACACGATCTGGTTCCGAGCCCACCGCCCAGCCACAGCCTGGGCTGTACGAGATCCGGGCAGATTCTTCACTTTGCAGCCGATCTCGCGTGACACGCTTTCCCGTTCAGCTAAACCGGCCCCAGAAACGTGACGCACGATCGCAACCTTCAAATGGACGCTGACAAGTCAGGTTCATAAAGCGCAGGCATGAGCCTTGTGAGAACCCAACGACCGAGGATGAAGGATGGTGGATCTCTGTACACTGATTGAGCGCAACGCATCGTTCGCTCCTGACAAACCCGCAATCCATTTCGAGGGCGATACCTTAAGTTACGGCGACCTTAATAGACGCATTGATCGGGCTGCGCGGGCCCTGAAAGGTGCGCTCGGCGTCAACAGAGGCGATCGCGTTGCCGTCCTCAGCCTCAACCGCCCTGATTACCTCGTTCTCCTCTACGCTTGCGCGCGGCTCGGGGCCATTTTAGTGCCCTTGAATTGGCGGCTCGCGGCTACTGAGCAGCTTTTCATCTTGTCCGACGTTGGCGCTAAGGTTCTGGTCATTGAGCGGGCTTTTGAAGCACTTCTGTCCATTCTAGCAGAGGCACTGCCCGAGCTCGCGACTGTGGGCCTCGACTTTGCGCCTTCCGGCGCTCACGCGTGGGAGGACCTGTTGGATCAGACACGGCGGGACAGCTATTACCCTTGCGCGGACCTGACCGACCCGTTTCTGATCGTCTACACTTCAGGAACCACAGGCCGGCCGAAGGGAGCGGTGCTGCGCCAGGAAGCTTTGTTGTGGAACGGCGTGATGAGTCAGCATATGCACGCACTCACATCGGACGATCATGTACTGACCGTATTACCGCTATTCCACGTCGGCGGGCTGAACATTCAGACGACGCCCGCATTACAGCTTGGCGCGACCGTCACCATCCATTCGCGGTTTACGACTGACGCCACCTTTGCTGCACTCAAGCATGATCGACCAACTTTGACCGTCCTGGTGCCTGCGATCATTCAGGCCTTGACCGACGACCTTAGGTGGTCGACGATCGATCTGTCGTCGCTGAAAGCGGTCTCGGTGGGCTCAACGACAGTGCCGCAGCACCTGGTCGATCGCTTGGTTGCGCGCCGGGTGCCTGTTCTCCAAGTTTACGGTTCCACGGAAACGAGCCCCATTGCGGTTTATACGAGGCTCGGCGGTGACCTTTCACGGGAGGGGTCGACCGGCCTACCCGGACTATGCTGCGAAGCGATGGTCACGGATGACGGCGGCAACGAATTGCCCGCGGGGACTCCGGGTGAGATCGCGGTGCGCGGCCCCAATGTTTTTCGCGAGTATTGGGGCAATCAAGCAGCCACGTGCGAGGCGATGCATGACGGCTGGTATCGTACTGGCGACATCGCCTGTCGCGACGCCGACGGCTATTTTTGGGTTCATGACCGCAAGAAGAACCTGATCATTTCCGGCGGGGAAAACATTTATCCGGCGGAGGTCGAACGTGTACTTTTAGAGCACGCTGATGTTGCGGAGTGCGCGGTCATCGGCCGGCCGGATCCAAAATGGGACGAGGTACCGATCGCCTATGTGGTCAGGCGACCCGATTCCCGGATGAACGCGGAGGCACTCGTTATGCATATGCAATTGCATCTGGCGCGCTTCAAAGTGCCACGCGAGATCATTTTCACGGAAGAATTGCCGCGAACGGTACTGGGCAAGATTCAGCATAGTGTGCTCAGAAAACTCGATTCTCAATCAGGCGAGTAAGGCTTCAGCAATTAACGATCGGATTCTCAGTCGCTTGCAACGGTTCCTGTGCCACCGTACCTATGCACTTCGCTCGCGCGTGCAGCAAGAAGCTCATCCAACTCTCACGTGATGGTGTCGATTAACAGGAAATACCGGTCTAATGTTCAACAGGACCTCGGACGACGATCGTTTTGCGCGGTATTCATCCGGCGTAGCTCGTTTCCCAACCGTCGAGGCAATTTCGACGAGTACCGGGCTAGCGAATTGAATCGAACAATCGGTGGAGGATGGACACCTCCTTAGGTGTACACCGCCGCCTTTTCAACGCAATCATCGTTGCTAAACGACTATCCTCGTTTGGAGCAAAAATGCCAACATCCCGCCGGTTTCTTCCGTCCACCGCAAGGCTTGCAGCTTTTGACGCCGCGGCCAGAACAGGCAGCGTGACCCTAGCAGCTCGCGAGCTCAGCCTCACCCAGAGTGCGGTCAGCCGGCACATCAAGAGCTTGGAGGAGCAGCTCGAGATCGCACTTTTTGCGCGCGTGGGCCACACGATCCGCCTGACCGCTGCCGGCGAGGCGTATGCGCGCGATGTTCGAGAAGCGCTGGGGAAGATCAATACTGCCTCCTTCAACGTTTGCGCCAAGGGCGATACGCTCGATCACGACGACGATCTTGCTAAACTTCAGCACGCACAGGCCGGCACCGCGACGTCCTAAATTCCCGGCGCAAAAATCCAGACATGACGATCACTTCGCGACGCGCCTTACGCATGTCCGGTTTCGGCGATGGAGAAGATCGGCGAGAGAGGCTTTCGGATCAATCTCACCGAGACACACCGTCATGGATGGCGTCTCCATGACAGGGAGACCCTTCGGCGCCAGCGAACCGCCTGGCCTTTCTTTCGAGCGAAGAATGTCATCACCTCTGGCGGGCTCGATCTCAAGGCCGTAATTTTTCAACACTTGACCGGCCTGGCGCGGCCAAGCCGAGCAGACGAGCCGCCCTTGTCTGGCGGCACTGCCCATTTTTGGGGGCGCGGCAAAGCCGCCAAGTCCTAGAATTCCGCCTCAATGCGTGGGCAATCGCGGCTACGCGCGGGGTAGCGAGCACAGACTTAAGGGAGCTGGTTTCCGCTCGGGGCCATTTCGAATCTGCCAACGAAAAATCATTAAGCTCACGGACCAGATCGACTGCAGCCGGCGGTAACGACCGTTCTCGCCGAAATTTCCGGGCGAAAGTTGACGCACTTGCGAAAGATGTCAGCTGTTGCCGATTTTTCGCTTCAGCGACCGCGCGAAGACGCCACACTTGCCCTCTATGTGAGCGGCCGAATCTGCTCGCCGATTTAGAGAGCAGACTCCACATCAGACAGCGGGAGCATCGATGCCTGGTCAGAACGTCATTTGTTTCGATACGCCTCGCAAGATGCGGCGCTCGAAGAAACTGCAGCTCGAGCGACTTTCAGGTGAGCACCGGCGATCCGTCGTTCTTGTGACCAGGATGGATCAATTTGGACTGTCCGACTTTTCCAAAGACGAACTCCAGTCATTTCGTTTGGCTTCCGCAATCCTAGGCGGACCCGTGAGCTGAAATTGAGACACGCACTCGGCCGCAGCGTCCTCCTCGCGCGGCCCCACGCACATAGCAAGAACTGAAAGATCCACGTGAGTCAGACTATTCCGCCGAAACGGTGGACCACGCTCCGGCACTCCTTGTCGGCCCCTCAGCTGTCTTCCGGTTCCGCCCTAGTATTCTACGCAAGGGAGTTGCGGACATTGTATGGCCGTTACTCGCGACTATTAGACCGCATCTCTCTCGGCCGACGGCAGCGCTGGCTGCTTCTCGAGCCCTTTTCCGAAACTCTGACTCTGGTTTTTGGCGGACTGATCCTGTTGTTGGCGTTTGCGGTTCCCACCATTCGCGCTCCCTTGCAAGAGGATTGGCTGAAGGCTTGCAACGTCGCGGCGTGTCTGTTTGATCAGTTCGGCGATCCGATTGGTGGCAGGCCGGTTGACCGTGGTGTTTCGACCCCGCTTGAGGATTTTCCCGATGCTCTGATCAAGGTAACGCTCGCAACCGAGGACCGCCACTTCTACGACCATTTCGGCATCGATTTCCCCGGTGCTCTCCACGCTCTCCTGGCAAGAGCAAACAATCACCAGGATGGCTCCTCGATCACTCAGCAACTCGCCCGGACTTTGCTTTCGAACACCGAGCGCAGCATCGGACTCAACATCAAGGAAGTATTCCTTGCCGTCTGGCTCGAATGGCATCTGACCAAAGATGAAATCCTGAGACTTTACCTAAACAGTGTCAATATGGGCGGCGACTCCCTCGGCGTCGATGCAGCCGCGCGATTCTACTTCAATAAACCGGCCCGCGATGTGACGCTCGCGGAAGCTGCTATGCTGGTCGGCCTGATCAAGGCGCCGACAGGTTATGCCCCTCACATCGACCTGACCACAGCGCGTGCTCGCGCCAACGTGGTCCTGGACAACCTGGTCGAAGCCGGGTTTATGACTGAAGACCAAGTGCTGAGAGCACGGTCCGATGCAGCCAGAGCAGTCGCGCGAGGTATGACGACTTCACCGAATTAACGCAGCTTTCCCACCGTTGTTCAGACCGGTATTTGACATCATGCGTCGCCACTGGCCGTCATCTGGCGTTCTGTCGCAAAACTCCAGCCGAGCTTGTGTGCTCGGCGAGCATTTCGTCTGAGCTCATTGCGGAGTGAGCGTCTCTTGACATTCGATTTTGCGCTGCCGGCTAGTGGCGACTTCTACACGGCGCTTAAACACTGTCACGCAGCGCCCCACTTCTCTTATTAAGAACGTACCGAAACTTTTACTTCTGTGAACTGTCGCCGAAAATATGCCGATGATCTAAGGCGCTTTCAGAATTTGTCGGCCACACCTTCCGATAGCGAATCACAGCCGGACTGGAATGCGTTATTCCACAATGGCCAACGGGGAAACGCCGATATGTCGTACTCAACTGTCCCACACGGATCGAAATCACGGGTTGGTGCGATTCTGCGTGCCACAAGCGGAAATTTTCTCGAGCAGTTCGACTTCTTCCTGTTCGGTTTCTATGCCAACGCCATTGCGAAGGCATTCTTCCCATCGGATGATGAAGCCGCTTCGCTGCTCAACACCTTTGGTGTGTTCTGGCTGGGCGCATTAATGCGCCCGATCGGCGCTATCGTGCTCGGCGCTTATATTGATCGGATTGGCCGTCGCCAGGGTCTCATCGTCACGCTCTCCATCATGGCGATCGGGACGGTGGTCATCGCATTCTGTCCGACCTATGCGACCATCGGTATTGCCGCTCCCGTAATCGTGCTGCTTGGACGCCTCCTACAGGGTTTTTCAGCTGGCGTAGAAGTCGGTGGCGTTTCGGTCTACCTATCGGAGATCTCGACTCCGAATAATCGCGGCTTTTACACCTCACTCCAGTCCTCAAGCCAGCAGGTCGCGATTTTCGTCGCAGCGAACCTCGGCTACATCCTTAGCGAGATGATGCCACCTGATACCGTTCTTGTTTGGGGTTGGCGCATTCCCTTCTTTGTCGGCTGCTTCATTATTCCGCTGATCTTCTTGCTGCGCCGAACGCTCGAAGAAACGCCGGACTTTCTGGCCATGAAGACACATCCCACTGCTCGCCAGGTCTTTGCCTCGGCAGTCGCAAACGCGCGTATTGTCGTCCTTGGCATGATGATTGCGATCCTCACGACCACAACGTTTTACTTCGTTACCGTTTACACACCAACATTCGGCAAGAACGTGCTAAAACTCTCTTCACGGGAAGTGCTGTTGGTTACCACCCTCGTCGCTGTGACCAACTTCATTTGGAATCCGGTTGGCGGCGCTGTATCCGACCGGATCGGCCGCAAACCTGTTCTCCTGACCATAGCCATCCTGGCATTACTAACCACCTATCCAGCCCTATATTGGCTGGTGAACGAGCCGAACTTCGGCAAGATGCTTGCGGTGGAAATGATGTTCTCATTCTACTTCGGCACCTATAGCGGCGCCATGCTGGGGTGCTTAGTGGAGATCGTGCCGGCGCACGTGCGCACCACATGCTTCTCGTTGGCCTTTTCACTGGCGGCCGCGCTGTTTGGTACCTTTACGCCGTTCGCCTCGACTTGGCTGATAGATCAGACAAGTGATCGGGCTTCGCCCGGATTCTGGCTAATGTTCGCAGCCGTACTCGGCATCATCGCAACACTTACCGCCTACCCAGGCACCCCTCAAGCCGTCGAGAGTGGCAAAGCTGTCGCAGCCTGAGCGCGCCAATCGTGAGCTAGATCTCGAAGTGGTCGAACAAAGTCGCAGCTCGGGGGCTTGCGCTGGGCGCGGCTCCACCATCGTCGCCGGCCAGCTCCCCGTGAACCGATGGCGTTCGCTTATCGGCGATCCACCTATGCTAGCGCGCGCTGGCCGCTCGGGTGACCAGCTGAGCCAGCGATCCGCTCTCTCGGCACAAGAGTTAGCTTGTAGCCTAGAGCGTCCGTCGCCTTGCTCAGTTCATCGAGCGTTGGATTGCGGACCACGCGAAACGTTTCGTAGATCGCTTCGCGGCTTAGTCCTGTCTTGCGGGCGAATTTCGAAACTCCCCGAGCCTTGGCTAATCTCAGATAGCTGCAGCAATGAACGAAGGGTCTTCGTTCTCAAGCGCTGCTTCTAGTCGAGCGTTTCCTTGGTTCGAATCATATCAGCCGGCCTCGGCGAGTTTGTAGGACCAAGTATGGATGACCGGATGGCGGTTCACTTCGTCGATGCCGGCCATGATGCGCTGCTTCAGCTCGTGTTTTGATGTCACCCGGATATGGCGCAACACCGAGCGGGCAAACTTGGAGAAGAAGCCCTCGATCAGGTTAAGCCACGAGCCGTGCTTGGGGGTGAAGGTGAGTTCGAAGCGTCCTACGGGTTGGGCGTTGAGCCAGGCTGTGGTTTCTCTCGATATATGCGCGGAATGATTGTCGAGGATCAGCTTGATTGCGGTGCCCCTCGGATAAGCGGCATCGAGCAGCTTGAGGAATTCGATGAACTCTCGGCTGCGATGGCGATCTCTCGCAAGCGCATGAACCTTGCCGGTCAACAGATCGATCCCGGCCAACAGACTGAGCGTGCCATGACGTTTATACTCATGATCTCGCGCAAAGGTGGCGTGGACGCCAGGCTCGGGCGGCAAATCCGGCGCCGTCGTTGCGATAGCCTGGATTCCCGGCTTTTCATCACAGGAGACGATTGCCACCGGCTTGCCCCTCTTCGATCTGGCAGAGGCTTTTTTCAGAACCTCGACTTCACGATAGACACACAGAACCTCGGCCATCTTCTGTTCGAATTCGGCGTCGCGGTTCTCCAGATAGTAACGCACCTTGTGCGGCTTGATTTCCTCTTTGCCGAGAATCTTGCACACCGTGCCCTGGACCAAATTGGCCAGACACTTGTGCCCAGCCGCCGGTCCGTGCTCGCGCACATGGCGTGCCAGCAATCGTGTCGTCCACAATTCATGCGGATAGCCGTGATCCTTGGCCTTGTCGCACGCCAGCGACACCAGCCAGGCCTTGGCCTCCGGCGTGATCGTGGGCTCCTTGCCCGGCCGCGGCCGATCATCAAGGGCTGCCAGCACCCCGTGGGCCAGCGCCCGTTCGACACAGCGCTCGACGGTCTGGTGATGGACCCCAAGTTTGCGCCCCACGGCACAAAACGACGGATTGTCCCGGTAGGCCAGCAGCATCTGCGCCCGCGAGACCCGGCTCGCTGGCTCGGTTCTCGACCGCGAAACCGTCGTCAATGCTCCGATCTCATCGCTGGTCATCGCCAATTCGACCGCCTGCCGCCATCCTGCCATGACCTCGCTCCTCGTTGCGTCAACCGCAACCGAGGAATCCGCCAACACTCAATCCGTTCCACCGCAGGCTTCTTGGAATCGGTCGTCTAGATAGGCGGCCTACTGATCCGCCGGTGGTCCTGAACGTTGAGCTTGGTTGCCTTAGGGCGCTTATCAAACCTGCTTCACCATTTGCTTGGCTCGTGGACCTCCTAGCTCCGCACAGGTCTAACGTATTCGCCTATCGATGGGCGATGCCAGCGGCCGTCCCGCGTCGGGATAATTGAACAAACAATTGTCCTCAAATCTACTAGAATACCGAACTCAGGGAAGTCTGAAGGAGTTTTGCACAGTGGCGGTCATCATCGCTTCAACAAACGCCTGTATAGACCCGACAGCAATCGACATGCGTTCTACGAGCTGAATGAGGACTGGGCAGGCCCCGCCCCGCTTAAGCGCCAGCTTTTCGAGCTACCATTTCTGACCAGCGGCGAGTCGTTGCTGAAAAGGATATTTTGTTGGAGTCTCTATCCATGGATCATGCTTCCCCTAAGCAGGAGCAAACCTTTGAAACTCTGGTACGCGTGGCCTTTGAGAAGTCATGGCGTTTCGTAGAGAAAGATCCACTCCTGACCCATAATGCGGAGGCGCTGCTGCGCGCTCGGCTGCGAGTCCATTTGGAACGCTCATTGAGAACAGGTGAGAAGAACGTACTTCATCTGGCCAACAACGCTATTGGGAATCTACGTACCGAACTAGGACGGCGGCCAGGATTATAGTCTCTCCCTCAACCCTGCGCGGTTCCATGGGCGCTGATCAGGCGCCCTGCGTTGGCTGCGCTCTACACTCCGGACTGTCTCATCCCTCAACGACAACGGCTTCAGCTGGCCGATTTAATCCTCCGAGAGGAGGCTCTTCATCAAGCCCCGGCTACGGCGGCACGAAAGCTTTATGTCGCGATCGGCCGAACAAATAGCAAAACATTCCCCCGCCGCGACCAAAAACCTGTGTGGTCGTTCTGGACGTGTCGCGCACTCGCATGTGGGGCTCAGCCTAACTCCTTTGCCGTTGCCCTAATCATCTCGAGAAGCCAGATCAAGCCCGTGTCATTCGATCTGTACCTGTGCCACTGCACGGATAGCTGCATGGGCGGAAGCTGGAACGGAAGCTCGACGATCCTGATCGGTAGCCGGCCAACTACCTCTTTTGCGAGGCGCCGGCGCGTTGTCGCAATGCGATTGGTACCAGCGACCAGCCCGGGCATCGCACTGAAGCTATAGGTGGTGACGTCTATCCTGCGTTGTACGCCGGGCCCCGTCGCAAGGGACGTTTCGAGTGACCGATCGTCTTCGGCGCCTCGCATCACAACATGGGGCGCCGCCAAGAATTCTTTCCTGGAAAGTTTGCCGATCGCGTAGCGTCCCTTGTTCCACGCGACAGCGCAGAACTCGTCTTGCAGGACTATTTCCGAGGGGTGACGCTTCAAGCAGAACTCGTTCGGAATGAAGAGTAGATCGACCGCTCCCTGTTCGAGCAGCCGCTCCGGTTCGGCGTCCTCGCTCACAAGGTTGAACTTCACGTCTGGTGCGATTCGTTCGCAACGTCGAAGTAAGGCTGGTGCGATCGTCGCGAGAGTATACTCGGAAGCCAGGATAGTGAAGCAGCGTTCCGACTGCGAAGGGTCAAAACGCGAGCTTGTCGCGACCGTTCCTTCGATCCGAACAAGCAGATCTCTCACTGATTCCTTGAGCGATGCGGCTCGTGGTGTGAGTTCCATCTTGCGGCCCACTTTGGCTAGAAGTTCGTCTTCAAAGTAATCACGCAGACGCTGGAGCGCGCTGCTCATGGCGGATTGGGTCATGTTCATTCGTGCCGCGGCCGCGCTCACATTGCGTAAGTGAAGCAGGTGATCCAGCGCGACGAGAAGATTAAGGTCAAGCTTGTTATTGAAACGCATCCATTCCTTCCTGCACAGCCAGTTAGCTCTATCAACGTAAGAAATTTCCACAATGGATTTCTAAAACGGTGGACGAGACGCTTCGCGGTGGTCGAGGACAATGCGGTGACTTCCAAGTGGACAAACAGTTTCC
The DNA here is from genome assembly GCF_059803515.1 of Bradyrhizobium sp. UFLA05-125. Taxonomy (NCBI): domain Bacteria; kingdom Pseudomonadati; phylum Pseudomonadota; class Alphaproteobacteria; order Hyphomicrobiales; family Nitrobacteraceae; genus Bradyrhizobium; species Bradyrhizobium sp. UFLA05-125. Next base: position 33,535 of record NZ_JBANBJ010000051.1, read on the forward strand.
GCACAGCGGCCGGAAACGCGCGTTGAAAATCCCAACGGGCGCGAGAGTGGCGCTCGAGCCACGATGACGGCACCAACGCATTGCATCGCAAAGTGAGTCGCCGAGACCGTTGGCAGTCTCATTGCGTGAAACAGACACTGCCTGGAGACACGTACAATGAAAATCGTCGGATTGGACAGCCTCATTTCGGCGTCGACGAATAGCGGACGCCGCCCGGTTTCTCACAGACTACGGATTGAAGCCGATGCAAGGCTCAGAACGCGGTGGACGCTTTGAGGCCATTGACGGCACGTCCGTGGTGATTGCTCACGAGAGCGATTTGCGACTGCCCGCGCCGCCGAGCCTGGGTTGCCGACTCCGAAAGACGGTGATGGGCGTGGCCAAGACGGCAACGCTAGACGCAATTGCCGCAGAATTGCGCCGCGACCGCGATGTTCACTATCTCGATGACGGATCCATCGAATCGATCGACGACGCAAATTTTGCGATCGGCTTCAGGTTTCGGTCAGACGGGAAATCGTACTTCAGGGCGAATTCCCGAACGCTCCGGGGACGTACATATTCCGGCCGATCAATAGCCTTGGCGTTTTGCCACCAGCCTCTGTTATCCTCCCACGTCGCACACTTTGTACCCGACGTCCTGAAAGCGGAAGCATTTTACGAAAATCGGCATGGTTTCCGCTGCACCGACCGCTTTACCGGCACCGGTCTGTTCCTGCAGCCGGGTGGCAGCCTCGACCATCACACGTCTCCTCGCAGCGCCCCCGCACATGCAGGGGCTCAAACACTTCGCTTTTCATTTCGGCGGCCCGAGGTGACGACCAATGGTTATCGTTTTTCTTCGTGCTCTGCCCTCTAAGGAAACGAGTATGCTCAGTGCGCCCGGTGCCCTCGGATCAATAGCGAAGCGATGATGGACGCCTGATCATGTCCTCGATTCTCATTGACTGCTTATTGGACGCGCACGCCTCCATCGATTGGCCGCAAGCTCGCGGTCTGACAGCATCGGCCAAGTCCAAACCGCTCACAGGCGCTTAATTTCGATGCAATATTTTCTCAGCGCATAGCCGATTTGGCGCGGCGTTAGTCCGAGGAGGCGTGCCGCCTTTGCCTGCACCCAGCCGGATTTCTCCATTGCAGCAATGAGGCGCTCGCGATCCGTCAGCTTCGCACCACTCACGAGCGCCCCGTCGGCCGGCGCCGTCTCGAGGGGTGGAGTGAGGACCGCAACCGACGCAGTTATGTCAGGGGTTGGCATAGCTGGTCTCGCCGACAGCTCGCCGGTCACTGCGGCCCGCCGCTTCGTTTCATCCAATCCGCTCTTCCACAACAGCGCGGAAAGGCACTGACCGTGACAGCAAGCAAAATCGCTCCTGACAATGAACGGCCCTGGTGCCAGAGTTGCAGTCCGCTGCACGCAGTTTTCGAGTTCACGCACATTGCCCGGAAACCCGCAATTCATCAGCACGTCCATGGCACTCGGATCGAAAGTTAACGTTCGACTGTTCTCGCTGTTGAAGCTTTTGAGAAACTCAGTGGCAAGCAGCGGAATGTCGCTGCGCCTTTCGCGCAACGCCGGCAGCAGCAATGGAACCACGCTAATGCGATAATAAAGATCGGCCCGAAACTCGTTTTTTGCCACCGCCCCTTCCAGGTCTTTGTTGGTTGCGGCAATCACGCGAACATCAACTTTCATGGTGTGGCCGCTGCCGACCCGCTCGAACTCTTGCTCCTGAAGAACCCGCAACAGCTTTGCCTGGAAGGCGCCTGAGATTTCGCCAATCTCGTCCAGAAACAGTGTGCCCTTGTCGGCGAGCTCAAAGCGCCCTTTGCGTGAATTAAGAGCGCCGGTGAAGGCTCCCTTCTCATGACCGAACAATTCGGATTCCAGCACTGTCTCCGGCAGCGCTGCGCAGTTCATCTTGATGAACGGCCGCTTGGCACGCGGGGATAGCTCGTGAATAGCTTTGGCCACTAGCTCCTTGCCAGTGCCCGATTCACCTCGCAACAGAACCGTGGCATTCGACTTGGCTACCACCGCGATCTTGTCAAGCAGCCCGCGCAGCGCCGGACTGGTACCTATAATACCATCGATGTGAACTCTCTTACGCTCTCGCGCCGGCTGCTTGAATTCGAGGAGCTCCTTCTGCCAGCGAGAGCTCTCCGCCATGAGGCGCTTGCGGTCGCGCGCCACCAAACGATGGAGCTTCACCGCCTGTCCAATGAGGTTGGCGATCATGGTGAGTAACCGGACATCGCAATCCGGCGGGAACATCGAATCGATGTCCGGCACACGCTCGATGGATAGGGTTCCGACTACTTTTCCGTCGACGCTGATGGGAACTCCCATGAACGATAACCGTACGTGGTCGGACGCGCCGAGCACGTCCATATCAGCTACGCTAAACGCTGGATGCGTGGCAACGTCGTCAGCGACAAACGGGATACCCGTTGCCACAATCTCCTCGATCGCCTTTTGCGGCAGGCGCATCCGGTAGCGCTCATCGCTTCCTTCGCTCCAGCCAGCGCCGACCGCAATCTCCGGCACGTCATCATCTGCCAGGAGAGAGACGACGCCATGCCGCATCTGCAGAGAGGACTGCAGCAAATCGATCACACTTGCCAGCGCGACTTCGAGCCGCGAAGGGCTGGCGAGCATGTTCGATATTTCGAACAGTCCTCTGAGCGCGATTTCGTTCAATGGCAGGACCACCGAATGGTTCGCACCGTCGCCGGGGTCATGCCATTCGGATTCGCTAGCAATATGAACCGAGACAACACCGACGTCGCCCTTCCGCGTCGTGTTTTCACTTAGTTCGCACTTCGAAGCATTGTCTTGCATCTCACTCTCGATCTCGCGCGCACTCTGATTGCGCCAGGAGATAACACTTTTTCATGGCACGAGTATAAATGATACACCTTCATTGATTCACACTCCTTCACAAAATCGCGCAAGAGCTCCATTCGAAAAAGACCCGCGTAGATCTACCGACAATCAGCAGCGTTCTTTCGTATGTGTGCAGATTTTGTCACATAAGTTCTACGTCATCGCACGAGGTCGAGCGTGACATTCGAGCCCAAAGAATGTGCTTTTCGTTCTCCCATCGCGTTTCGGCTATTGGCAGTAGCTGTGTCCACCCAGTGCGATCAAGCGAGCCACATTGCCGCCTGCGGGCAATTGCGTGCCGGCAGATACATCGGACTGCTTAGAAGCGCGACATCTGTGAATCAGAGGATTGAACGCCACCAGGCCAACAGGTGCCTCCGCTGACAGACATTAATCGGGCCTTCCACGCTTCGACTGACGTCGTCGATGATGCAGCGGCGTGCCATCCGGCACCTTGGGCGAGACGGTCATACCATTGGGCGATGCAGCAAGCGCATGTGGCAACACTCATCAAGTTCGGTCATGCTGCGCGGCGGCCGTCTGCGACAGGCCAACTCGACTCGCCATCATTATCCGGCGCCGCTTCCTACGGATATAGATCGCAATCGGCGGCTTGCCATGCGCAAGGTGGTGTGCCACCCCGAAAAGCGCCTTCTAGCGGTCTGGCCCATGCCGCGGCTCCCCGTCAGCACCAGCATATTCCATCTTCCCTCCTGCAGTAGGTTACTGCGGCGTAAAACGGACCTCGACGTCCATTTACGATATGCAATACCGGATCGCATCGTCGGCTGCCGTGTCGAGAACCAAACCCGTCGTTCATTCCGTTGTCCTTGCCGCGGTCACTCACGCGCACGTCGGTGCAGGATTTGGGCCAGCGCAACGCGAAGGGCGCCGAAACGATTGCGACGCAGTGTCGCGCTTACAAACAGCTTAGTGGGTTAAAGCAATAGCGCGTTCGCTTTCTGACAGCCGCGAGCGATGTCGCTTTGTCAATTATTGATCTCCAGTAGCCATCCTGACGGACACGCGCTATCGGCTGACCTCTTCTTCCCCCAAGTTCAACCAGGACAATAGTGTCCTCTTTGTCGGAAACGCTTCAACGCCGGGGGCTTCTTATTTGCCGGCCGAACCGACAAAGAGACAGCCGCTGGCGCGTCTATTTTGGCTCGATGGCCTTGGGTGCGTAGGAAACAAACCGTCCGGTCTCGTCGTCGCGTGGTGAGAGCTCCAGGCTGCGACTGCCGCCCTTCCCATCGACCATCCCTCGATCGAATAGACCACGGAGCCGCCTGAGTGCGACAGCCTATTTCTCGGATACGCTTTTGGCTACCGCGGCGGCGCAATCCTCACCACGGCAGCCAATCGGACGTCGTGAGCCTCATATGTCAGGTTCACCGGCTCAGTGGTCCTGCAATTCAAGGGTTCTTGACGGGTTTGATCCGACGGTGGCGTTTGTTTCGGCGCAATGCTGTGATCTCGAGTGAGGCTATTGACTTCCAAGACTCTGCCCAATCACCGGCACCGCCTGTTAGTCGACCCGAAGATGATGTTGTCCCATGCTTAAAGGACGCTTTGGTCTAGCTGATGCTCTGCGGGAATAGCTTTGTCAGCACACGGGCCTCGGCAGGCCCGGACGAGCCCGCCAGCGGCCTCAATCGGTTAAGGCTCATCTTACCCGGGAAATTGTCGGCCTCACTCGGCGCGGCGCATTTTGAAAGCGCTCCGCCAATACATCCGGCGACGAAACAACACGGGACATGCAAACCGGCTTTATGATCTGCGAGTGCAGATTATGCAGGTTACGCGACGACGTGAGGTTCGCGCGACTCCTCGGTTATGATCAAGCGACCGGGATCATTCAACTCGAACTCAATGATGCGTGGCACTACAAGGCGCGCATAGCGCGTAAAGGCGCTTGTCGGCGGAAAGCGAATTACGGTATCGCATCGAGCGAGGAGGTACATCTCCGTGAGAGCAGAAAACCCGCCCTCCGCTCCCAGTTCTGCACTGTGTAATGGTCCTGCTTGATCCGCCTGGAAACGCTTCGAAATGGTAACGAGGTCTGGAAACGCGGCCGACACCTGATCCAGCACCTTCGGGCTATCCGTACATAAAAACACCTTGACTGGATTTGTGTCGGGAAACGCCTTGGCTCTTTGAATGGCAGCGCATACCTGCCGCAAGGCAAGCTCCGGATCGACCCAGTACGGTGTATGCCCCATGATATTTTCGCCATTGCCGTGTCGAACATGGACACCTACTACGCTTTGACCTTCAAAGTGCTCCTGATGGGTCGCGTCAATCCGTGCTTGAATTTCAGGCCGCAGTTTTATGGCCCGAAATATTTCTCGCTCTGCGTCTTGATCACACCCCCACATCAAACAAGCATCACACACCACAGTATTCGCCTGAGTGTCATCTTGGGCGTCGAAGAGCTGCCTCAGCTCATCCCGCTCTCGAAAAATTTGTTCATCAGGCCGATAAATGCAATCGATGGACGGCCGATTCCACCAAGTCGGAAAAAACGGCCCTGGGAGTGAGAGTTGATTGACTTGGTCATCGCAAATCACGCGCACGCCAGCGATGTCTTGAATCGGTTGGAAGAACACCCCAAAGGCGTTGGTGAAGGGTTCATCGAGATAACACGAGCCGCGCCAATCGATGACCAGTGTACGCCCTGTCCGCTTCGCGTACTGCCAAGCGGCCGCCAACGACCATAGGCAATCCCCAAAACCGGTACGTCGCCGAGAAACAACGAACCTTTCCTTCTTAGACCCGTCAACCAGCATTTTATTTTCCTTGCCACGACATACCTGAAGGCTCAGGGAGAAGCACAACTGTACGAGATGTCTCGCCTGAGGCTGTCATCCGGTTCATGGCGCCGACAAATCGCCTCGTAGAACCTTCTCGGCGAGCTGGCCATGCGATGCAGGGCGCTCGTGCTTCGGTGAACACCCTCCTTCCGGACCCACTCGAACTCTCATTGCGAGAGATCTGAGTAGCCATAATCATCGATCGGGCCTTTATGCTGGCTCCGCCATCAGATCGCAGTCACTCTCTACACGAGTAGCGCGTGAGGGAGGATGCAGGCGAACACGGCGCTGCTCCCACAGGCTCCGCAGTTTCTTGACGAGAGCTTCGCGCCCGGCCTGATCCAATGCCATCGAGTTGAAGACGTCGAGAAGGACGGCTTCGCCTTTGACCCGCATCAGCAGATTGTACACATCATTTGAAATCCGGACACCATCATCGCCCGAAAACGCCGCGCGGATCTCGCATACCGTCTCCTGCCGATCTCGTGCTGTGTGTGCCCGGACCCGATGGAGGGACGCATAAGGCGGCAATGAGACAGCGAGCGAAGTCCAATCGTCCAGGGTAACGGAGCGCTTTTTGACAAGGAACGGGCCAACGACAAGAGCATCGAGCTCGGTCGTCAGGAATGTTGCGACGGCGTCTGCAACCGAATCCACGATCGGCTCGGCATTGTTGTTAAAGGACGTATTGAGCAGAACTGGGATACCCGTTCGCTTCTTGAACTCGTCGATAAGGTCCCAGTAGGTTGGATTCGACTTGCGCGACACTGTTTGCAACCGCGCCGTACCATCAACATGCGTAATAGCGCCGAGCAAGCCGCGCTTGGACTCCTGCACGCCAACCACGAAATTCATGAAGGGAAACTCGCTCTTCCCGGCCGGGAGGTCGAAATATTCGTGTGCATCTTCCTCCAACACAGAGGGCGCGAACGGTCGATAGCCTTCGCGCTTCTTGACCATCGCGTTTATACGATCCTTGTTCGCTGCAGGTCGAGGATCGGCAAGAATGCTTCGGTTACCGAGGGCACGCGGCCCGAATTCCGACCGCCCCTGCACCCAGCCAATAACTGCACCGTTTGCCATCCAGTCGGCGGCCCTGCCCGCCACATCATCGCTATGTTCAATCTCGAGATGTCCGGCCCATGCATTCAGCTCCTGCTCCATGGCGCGGTCCGCTCCGAGATCGGGTCCCCAATAGACCTCCTGGAGCCGCTCTCGCGGCGCGGGCTGGCCTACCTCGCAAGACATCATGAGTGCAGCACCCAATGCGCAACCAGCGTCGTGTGCCGCGGGTTGCACAAATATGTCTTCGAACATCCCTGAATACAGCAACTTACCGTTCATGGTGCAGTTGTGGGCCACCCCTCCAGCCAAGCACAGGCGCTTCATGCCGGTCGCTTCTCGATAATGCCGAAGCATGTGAAACACTATTCGCTCCAGCGCTTCCTGCAAGGAGGCACTCACATCTCGATGCTGCTGCGTGAATGGCATTCCCTTTCGACGCACTTGGATATTGCGGAGCAACGTCGGTCCTATGCGATCCAGGTGGACACGGTAGCCACCGTTGTCGGTGAGTTCATAGAACTGCTCGAAGAGCTTGCGATATGGAGCAGGATCTCCGTAGGGAGCAAGACCCATGACCTTGTATTCGTCGAACAGGCCATATCCGAGATACCGGATCGTCTCGAGATAGAACAATCCCAAGGAGTTGCTCTCCGGGAAGCTCTCGAGTTGCCTAACTTCGGTTCCAGACCCGATGGCCACGAGACCAGAGAGAAATTCACCACCGCCATCGATTGCAAGGACCAGACTTTCCTCAAATCCGGACATTGCAAACGCACTTATTGCATGCGCCCGATGGTGACTTACGAATGAGACGCGCGACGGATCAATGTCGGTGCCGCACTCCTGCGCCAGCATCGTCCGCAGCAAGAGCCTGGCATCCATCGGAATAGCGTTGGACGGCTGCGAAACAAACAGGCGCTCGAGCATAGCGTTGCAGTAAGATTCGGTCGCATAGAACGCAATGCGATCGACCTCGCTCAGTTTAACACCGGCAACGTCGAGGCAGTACTGGATCGATTGGGTTGGAAACTTGTTAGAGTGCTTGACCCGATTGAGACGCTCTTCTTCGACGGCCGCTATCACACGACCGTCGCGCACGAGCACAGCAGCGCCATCGTGAAGAAATGTGCTTGGAAGCTCGGGTCGGCATTCAAACACCTTGTCTAGTCCGCCGCTCACGCCGAGACACAGCATCTTACTCTCCGTTTTATTGTGAGAATACTCGATTTGAATTACCCGTCTCACGATCGTTCGTCGCTGCATGCAGACGCACGACGTCATCAGCCCGAGTGACCTTTGCGATTTTCACGTAGCTCCACACCATGGTGCGCGCGTTCGTCAACTTTACCACTGCGGCCTCTCAGCGCATGAGGCGCCTCAGAAGCAGGGCAACCGACAACAAGAACGGCATAACCGCATAAATACAGAGTGCGCCAATATGAACCCCGACGCTGCCGACTGGCCGCCCAAGCATCGCCGGGCGAATGAGCTCAATCGAATGCTTCAGGGGTAACAGGCTGGCTGCGAACTGGAAGGCGGCGGGCAACTGGTTGATCGGAAACACCGCCCCGCAGAGAAACACCATCGGTGTAAGGATGAGCGTCTGGTAGAATACGAAATAGTCGTAACTTGGCGCTAGTGATACGACGACCATCGCCAAGCTCGCGAAGACGAAACCAGTGAGAGCGATTGCGGGCAGCGCATAGAGCATGGATGGCCATGCTGCATAACCCAGGCCCGCAGCAACGATCGTAATTCCTGTACCCGCCAACACGGCTTTGCTGGCTGCCCACGCCACTTCACCGAGCAGAATATCGCCAAGTGTAAGCTGTGTGCACAGCATTGCCTCCCAGGTCCGTTGAGTGTGCATGCGGGCGAACGTTGCGTAAATCGTTTCGAAGCTCGCGGACGTCATCGCGCTGGTCGCAACCATGCCCCCCACAAGAAAGTCGATATAGGACGTCCCGTTGACGCGACCGACGATGAGCCCGAGACCAAAGCCAAGACCAAGTAGGTTCGTCAACGGATCGGCGAGATTGCCGAGTAGCGAGGCAAGCGCAACCTTCCTCCAGGCCAAATAGTTGCGACGCCATACCGCGATCCAGTTGAACGCGTTAGCGGGCATGGCCGCGCCATAAGTCATTCTCATCATATCTCTATCTCGCGTCCGGTCAGTCGCAAGAACACATCCTCGAGATTCGGCGGACGCTCCAGAAGGCGCAGACCCACAGCTCTCCGTAACTGCTTCCGCACTTGCTCCAGATCCGGTGCATAGCAAAAGATGGTCTCGCCGCTTAGTTCAATGCGCTGTGCGTAAGGCTTGATCAGCTCAATCGATTCATGCGTATTGCCACCATAGATCTCCATGACATTACAGCCAATCTGCTCGACAATTAGCGTCTGAGGCTCGCCTTCGGCGATCTTGCGTCCTTCCTCAAGCACGCAGAGCCTGTCGCACAGCCGCTCGGCCTCCTCCATAAAATGGGTCGTCAGCAGGATCGTCTTGCCGCGCGCGAGCAGCGCACGCAGCCGTTCCCAGATCAGATGGCGCGCGTGTGGATCAAGACCGGTCGTTGGTTCGTCCATAATGAGCACATGCGGGTCGTTGATCAGAGCTCGTGCCAGAACCAGACGGCGCTTCATGCCGCCGGATAGCTCGGAAACACGCGCATCCGCCTTGCTTTCGAGGCGCGAAAATTCGAGCAGTGACGGGATGACCGCCTCTATTTCACGTGCGCTCATGCCGAAATAGCGTCCGAAAACCAGCAAGTTCTCGCGTACCGTGAACTCGTTCTCAAGGTTGTCGAACTGCGGGACAACGCCTACGCCGGCGCGGGCCAAACGCGCGTGTGTCGGCACCTGCTTGCCGAGCACCCTAATCTGGCCAGAGTCCGGAGGCGCCATGCCAAGTATCATACGCACGATGGTGCTTTTGCCCGCGCCGTTCGGTCCAAGTAGTCCGAAGCACTCTCCCGCCGCCACAGTAAACGACAGCCCGTTGACAACGGGTTTGCCACGATACGATTTGTTTACAGCGGCAAGGTCGATCGCTACGCTCGACATGCGTTCATCTCAGCTCGTCAAAAGCAGTTCGGACGACGGCACCTTGGCTTCGAGCGTTTTGGTCCAGAGCAAACCGTCGCACCAGATGTGTTCGATGCGCCCCCATTTGCAGGCAGCTGCGACGTCGGGGAAGAAGCCTCGTCCATGATGGTTGGCGCTCGTATTGCAGAGCAGCGGAAGGCCCGTGAGTTTCTCATATTCAATGAGCAGTTCAGCAACCTTATGCTGGGATGTTCTGGCAATCGTCTGCAATCGTGCAGATCCGTCAAGATGCACAACGGCTGGGATTCTCTCTCGCCACTCTGCCCGTGTCTGATGATCGAAGAGCATGTAAGGGTCCGGCGACCCAGGATCGAAAATATCCGCCGCTCGGTCCTCCAAACATATCGGCGCAACCGGACGGAAGTGTTCGCGAAATTTGATGTCGTTGAGATAGTCCTTCATTCCGGGCGATGTCGCGGCGGCAAGAATGCTTCTGCCACCCAAGGCACGCGGCCCGAGTTCGGCGCGACCAGCAAGGAAGACTACGGGTTTATTACTTGCAAGGAGAGCGGCAAGCTCACTTATGCTGCAGGGCGCGGCTTCCCATTCTGCTGATGCATCACCAGCTGCGAGGGCCGGGCCACCATAGACCGACCACTCCAGCGGCACGAAACCCTTGTCCGCGACCAACGCCGAGCAAGCGGCCCCGATAGCCGAGCCACTGTCGTTCGGAAACGGCGGGACCCATACCGCATCGAACAGGCCGGTTTCACGTAACGCACTGTTCCATTTGATATTAAGACCACAACCGCCGGCTATGCAAAGATTGCGCGGTCCGGAAACCTTCGAATGCCGCAGCAAAGCAAGGCCCATCTCCCGCACGAGCAGACGCTCAAGAAAAACGTGAAATGATGCAAGTATATCTTCGTGTCGCTTGGCCTCTAGTCGAAGTGCGCTTTCGTCGAAGAAGTCGTGCGTCGCGGCAAGTGACGCCTCGGCGTCATTTATATTCGCGCGGTAGCGCTGGGCAGGCTCCGTGTCCGCCGCAAAGTGCTTCTCGTAGATCTCCCTAAATACCGTCACAACGTCTTCATCAGGCGTCCCCAGACCGATATAGGCCATCAGTTTGCCCGCAACGCCAAGGTCCCAGTTGGTCCGGCTCGCCTGCCGGTAGGGCCCAAAGTGATGGCCCGCGACGGCATAGGCATGCCCTATCATCGGGAACAGGCACTCGAGGAAGCGGCCGCCACCGGGTTTTACATAATAAAGTCGCGGAAAGATGCAGCCGTCCCACACGAGGCAGAAAGCGGGCTCTCCCGCTTTCGCAAACGGGCTTGTGCAGTAAGCAGAGGCAATATGGCCCGTGACGTGTGCATAGCTCTTATAGGAGAAGCTATTGCCGTCGAGCACAAGCCCGTTCCCCTCATGTGAAGAGAGGATACCTTCGGGGCGTTCAACGTACGGCGCACCCTTGAGAGTGAGAAGCTCCGATCCACTCAGGACCTGAAATTGTGATTCGATTTCCCCGTCCCAGCCGTCGATGACGAACTGGTCAATATCGCGGGGATGAAGGCCGTATTCCGCCAACGTGAGAACAACCGTGTCGAGATTCTCGATGGCAGAGTAACGTCGATTGTTGTCGCGTTTTTCATGCTCGATGCAAAAGACCAGACGTCCATCCTCCACAAGGGCGATGGACCCGTCGTGCGTCAACTTGATGCCACAGATGCGCATGGTGCCTCAATGCTAAGGTCGGTTGTTGAATGAAACGGAAGAGCCGATCGAATTCCGAAAGCAAGCAAGCAAGCAGTCTTCGTTGGCCGAATCGCCTCGACATTGCACACGTTCGACCTCGACCAATGTTTCGTTCAACATTGCGATGATCGTCTCGGCACCAGCCGCATGTCCCCAACCTCGGCAGGTGTCATCACGCGCTGATCCGAAAACCAGATGCCCATCCGGCGCAAGCATTCGCACCAAATTGCCAATGGCCGTACGCATCTCGGCAACATCGCGGAGGTAGTAGAGCACTTCCGCTACCACGATCAAATCGAACTGGTCTGTCCTCGAGAACCGTTGAATGTCAGAGACTATCCATGTGATGTGCGACCATCGCTTCGTCCGTTGACTCGCTCGGCCAATCGCTCGTGGCACGACGTCGACGACTGTAAGTCGCTCGCAGTGGGGCGCCAGCTTTTCCGTGAATGCGCCCGCCGCGCACCCGACCTCGAGCCCATTTGTGATGAAGCCGTTTGAAAGCGAAAGCCGGAGCATTTGCGTGTGACGCTCTCGCTCAAACGGATTGCCGTCCAGCCGCCATGGATCATCGGCAGCCAATTCTCGCTCTAACGATTGGTAACCGTTTTCCTGGTTCATGAGCTGTCCACTCCTCAGTCCGCATCACTCGCCGCTGCAAGTGCAGTCGTGTCACCGCTAGACGGGCGGCGCGAACCATCCCACTTGCGAACTTGCACAGCGAGTCCCGAAGTTCGGGTGGGGTCTGGTTGGGGCTCGTGGTCTTCTTTAAGCGCTTGGTCTCCGCCAGACCCGAGAGCCTTGACTGATTTGCGTGAGAGCCAATCGCTGTTGCTTAGCGTACACAACGCATATGCTTTGACCGGAAGTAGCAGAAAGATATTGATGGGCGTGTGCAGGGAAAACGCAAGAAATCGCAGTTGACGCGCGCGCAAGGCTGCTACGCCGCATCGTACCATGGTCATCGATGCGATCATCAAACATGTCCACCACGGCACTGTTGCCGTGAGCGCGAGCTGCGCGATGCCTACAACAACCGAAAGAGCCAGAAGAAGCGGGCCGATGTTTTGCCCAATAACATCTAACGTCAGGTATCGATCGAGACCGGGCAAAAGGCGCAGCCCAAGCAGCGTGTCTCGGAAAGTGCTCCTGGCCCAGCGGAGCTGTTGGCGCAGATACGGACCTAACTTATCTGGAACGACTGTCGCGGCGTAGGCGTCTGGAACGTACTCGGTTCGAAATCCTGCCTTCAGCATAAGAATCGTAAGATGGCGATCCTCGCCGAAGTCGCTCGGCTTTCCTCGAAAGAACTGCGCCTCGTACTGATCCAGCAGCAAATCGAGGGCGGATCGTCGGTACATGGCACACGGTCCGCAGCAGCACATGACCGCACCGAAACGAGCTTGAGCTGCGCGCTCCTCATTGCACGCCAACCAGTACTCCATGTCGATCAAGCCGGTTAGCCAAGTGTCGCTGCGGTTGCTCGCCGTCAGCTGCCCCATGGCAGCACCGATACCAGTATCCTGCATTCTCAGTGCAAGCTTCCTGACTACATCGCTCGCGAGTATCGTGTCCGAATCGACGTTAAGCACCAACTCTCCGGATGAGCGCCGGATCGCGGCAATCTGTGCTTTGCGTTTTCCAACGTTATTCCGCAGGAGAATAAAGTTGAACCTCGGATCGTAGGCATAGGCATGGTGGACGGGTGCCACGTCCTCCCGATTTCCAGAGCCGTCATCAACCACATAGACGCGCAGCTGCCCGACGTAGTCTTGGCTTGCAATGGATTCTAAGCAGGCCGACAGCGTACCCGGATCCTCGTTGAAGCATGGTACGATCACATCCACACTCGGCATAGATTCGGGGTGGACTGCATCTGACGTCGTCGAAGACACTGGTGTCGGCGAGGCATGGAACGCCTGCACGGTCTTGTAGACCGCGGAGAGCAACGCATAAGAGGAGACGACTACAGTGCTGGTTGTGGCAAGCAGGTTCATGGGACGCCGATTTGTTCAGTGAAGTTGGGGAAGCGGGCAGATCGCGAAACCGCGATCACGCAGGGCTGGAATAAGTTGGGAAAGTGCCTTCAGTGTCTGGTTGCGCAGACCTGAATGAATGCACCGCCCCAGCTCATCGGGCGGACATCCGTCGTGCAGAAGCACAATCGCACCAGGGCGGACAGATGCTAACACTGCGCCAACGATCGCATCGACGCCCGGGCATGACCAGTCGCGTGGGTCCACTGACCAGTGGAGGGCCGCCAGTCCGGCCTGCGCTGACTTGGCCAGCACCTCTTCGGTCCAAATGCCATACGGTGCACGCACGTGTCGCACCACGGCTTGGGGACACACGCTCACGATGGCCCTACTCGCAGTCAGTATTTCGTATTGCACTTCGTCTGGTTCGCATTTGGACAGATCCGGATGTGTCATCGTGTGGTTTGCGACCTCATGCCCCTCAGCGATCATCCGTCGGATTAGCTTTGGCTCATCCGCGGCGTAGGTGCCAAGGACACAGAACGTCGCCGGCGCACGGTATTCCGCCAGCACATCGAGAATACCCGGCGTGCAAAATGGATTAGGCCCGTCGTCAAACGTCAAATAGACGCTGTGGCGGACGGTATTCCTGGCGCGTTTGCTGCGCGCTTCGAAGGAGCAACTTGCGGCTTTCACAGTTCTGGCCCATTACGCTCGATGATTGTACCGGTGGGCCACTCGCTCATCGACCGCGCTATAGGGAAAACTACGAGCAGCGCGTCATCGACGCGAGTTGGCGGCAAGTTGGCATAGATATCGGGAAGCGTGGACCGCACGCGAATGCCCGGGACGATTGTCGCCAAGCCGGGGAGGCCGAGTAGCCTAAAGATATGCTTTTCGAGTTCATGTCGAACCGTGCCGAACCCGAAGGGAACGCCAAGCTGCTTCAGCACGGGATACATCACGCGCATGGAATGAGAGATTCCGAGCCCCTCGAGATCCGGGCGTACCGCGTACAATCCAAGTTCAGCCACCAACAGATCGACTTCGCCGACCTTGATGAACCGCCGCAGCGCGCCGATATGAGCGGCCACGCCGCGTTCATCGTAGCCAATCACACGGAGCTCAGGTCTCGCGCCTGCCCAGCTTCGATTGCCTTCAAACGGCTGCGCGTTAAACGCCCCGGTCGGACCGTAAGTATTTCGAAAGAACTCAGAGATTGCGACGTGGTCGGCAAGTTGTAAGTCATTTTCCCAGCACGTCCTCCATTGGAGCTGAGGGCGCATGAAAGACTCTCCTGCTTCTTGCTGCGTTGCTGAGGCACGCATCAGGCGAGCAACGAACAGCGTGACGGTGCTCGTTCGATGGTGTCGCCAGCGAATGGGTTTGATGTTGACTTGTTGACGGCGTTTGGGTTCGACCGCGCGGGCGGCAGGGCTTCTTGGATATTCCGGATCTTGTGGGGGCCGTCGCTAACCGTCGCCGTCGTGTCCGTGCTGGTCGCAATCGGCTCAGTTACAGGTCGTGCCCCGTCTACTATCTTGCATTCTAATTTTCGTTCATTGCCCCCGAACGCCCATTCTCCGCGACGGCTCTGTGCAGCACTCACGCTATCGGAGGACCAGGCATTTACCCAATCATATCGTGGTAGACGCCTTCCATTGAAGCGTATGTAGAGACTATACGATGGTTTAAACCGCGCTCCTGACGGCATTGTTGAGCGGCATGCAGTTGCTAAAGGAGACGACGCTATTGTAGAAACTTCCTGGCACGGACGAAGGAGCCGCAACTCCGCTGCACACGACGTCACGCTCCTCTCACCGCACAGACAATATGCCGATCGCGCAGTTGGAAAGCGGAATACGACGATGTTAGCCGCGGCTTTATTTGCCTCGTCCAATATCTGGCACTGACCTTGATGCACGCGACGACTTTGGTGCCGCTCATTTGTTTTCTTGCGAGTATGAGGGCTCGCCGCGTGTGTGATCGGCGATCGATCGCACAAGCGGTTAAGACTGGAATCGATGCAATCTTTTCGGATGTGACAACGCCATGACGAACGTCCTGCTAAGGTGTTGCGCGCAACCGCGAACGAAGCGCCACCACCAATATTTGCGATCTGCGGTGCCACGCTCTGCTTCTCCGAAACGTACGCTAATGCGCAGGAACTGGAGATTTCCTAACCGGCGCTGTGCTAACTGGTAAAATCGATTGTTTGGATGAGAAACATCTACACTGCGGATAGGTGACTATGCGTTTTCGAGGACTGGATTTGAATCTGCTCGTCGCGCTCGATGCGCTGATGACCGAGCGCAACCTCACGGCGGCAGCTCGCAGCATCAACTTAAGCCAGCCGGCCATGAGCGCGGCAGTTGGACGCCTGCGCGCATATTTCAAAGACGAGCTCTTTACGATGAAGGGCCGCGAACTTGTTCCAACTCCACGTGCGGAAGCTCTCGCCGCCCCAACGCGCGAGGCTCTGCTTCACATCCAATTCTCCATTACGTCCAGGGATACATTCAAGCCGAGTGAATCCGACCGGCGCTTTAGGATCTGCCTGTCAGACTTTGCTACGATCGTGTGGTTCCGAAATGTCGTGGAGCGTGTTGCGCGAGATGCGCCCGGCGTCAGATTCGAATTGATGCATCACGCGGACCCGTTCGATCATCCTCTCGAACGCGCCGAAATCGACTTTCTCATCGTACCCGAGCTATACATGTCGGACGCGCACCCTAAAGCGACTCTTTTTGACGAGACCCTCGTGTGCGTCGGCTGCCGCTCGAACAAGCAGCTATCGCGGGCACTCACATTCGATAAGTACATGTCAATGGGCCATGTTGCGGTCAAGTTCGGGCGCTCTCGCGTGCCCGCTGTAGACGAATGGTTTATGCAAGAGCACGGCCTCAAGAGACGCGTTGAGGTCGTAGTGCAGAGCTTTAGCTTGATCCCTCCCATGCTGCTTGGCACCAACCGAATAGCGACGATGCCCCTCACGCTTGTGAAGTATTTCGCAAAGATGATGCCGCTACGGATCACTGAACTCCCACTACCGCTTCCGGGCTTCACCGAAGCCGTCCAATGGCCTTCCCTTCACAATACTGATCCAGCAAGCATATGGATGCGCGAGATATTGTTGCAGGAGGCAGCGCGTTTGGTTCCTCCGCACGCCGATCCTAAGACACGCCGAGGACTTCTCGCGGACCCGCCCTTCGCCAGCTAGAGATACAGCTTTGGATGCGTCGGAACGGCAACCGCGGATCGTAAGCCGTTAGGCGAAGAGATAGCGATTGATGACGCTTACAAGTCGACACGGCATCTCTTCGCCAGTCTTTTCAAGGCCATCTTTTTTGACACAACAACGCGCCGTTGCTTGCTGACGCCAGATCTGGCTTTCGTCGCTATTCTCTCAGATGAACCTGGCCACCGGTTGATCGCCTCGTGTCCTTTTGGCAATTTCGTTTGCCATTCGCAGATCGCCTCCTCGGCCATCCGCAAGACTCGATTGGGCACACGATTGGTCCGATAGGACGCGAATTAGCTGATATTCAGGTCTGGTTCGGCTACCCGTATCCAGCTCACTCGACCCTCTCAATCGTGTTGTCGTGCCAACGATTAACTATGAAACCGGGCAACGCATTGTCGCCTTTAGGATCAAACCGCACTTGGCCGACTACAGTCTCAATCTCTTGCGAGCGAAGCGCTTTTGCCACGCGCAGAGCGTTGAAGGAGCCAGCGCGCTTCACTGCTTGAGCCCACGCCTGCACGGCAGCATAGGCGTAAAGTGTGTAGCCTTCCGCAGACCGCTGTGATGCTCTCAATCTGGCTACGACGTCGGCGGCCGCCGCGTTTTGGGTGGCGTCTGGCATGAATGTGAAAAGAGTGCCGTTTGCAGCATCGCTCGCAATCGCCCAGAATTCTCCGGTCATCAGCGGATCGTTAGCCATGACAGTGAGACGCGCCTGTGCGTCTGCGGCTTGCCGCACAATCAAGCCAATCTCCGTATAGTAGCCACCACCGATATAGACGATTTCGATTCGTTCCCTCTTCATCCTTGATACCAGCGCCGTGTAATCCTTTTCGCCGGCCATGTAGCTTTGCCGCATGACAATCTGCAGTCCGGCGTCGTGAAGACGAGACGCAACGATATCTGCTATGCCCTTGCCAGCGGTGCTCTTGTCATCGAGGATGGCGATCTTGCTCTTGGAATAATGCCGCAGGATATAGTCGGCGGCTACCACGCCTTGCTGGTCGTCACGGCCGCAGATCCGAAAAATCGTCCTGAGGCCTCGTTCGGTCAGCTGAGGATTGGTTGATCCGGGCGAAATCTGAATAATTCCCGCTTCAGCGTAAACGTCGGAGGCGGGAATTGAGGAAGAGGAACAATAGTGGCCAACGACCAGCCTGACCTGGTCAGCCGCCAGCCGATTGGCCACTGCGACGGCCTGCTTCGGATCGCAGGCGTCGTCGGCAACAGTCAATTTGACCTTGAGTTCGGGAAGCAATCCGGAAGCGTTCAAGTCATCCACGGCCGTGCTAGCGCCGTAGCGCATCTGAGCACCGACCGCAGCATTGTTTCCCGTCATAGGTCCAGCCACTGCAACGTAAACATCGTCAGCGGACGCGGCCGATACCAACACGGAAGCCAGGACCGCTGCACCGGCGACTAGATTCATGCGAAAAACTGCCATTTGACGCCCCTGACGTTGGTTCGCTCCCGCTCTCTTACCTTGGTCGCGGTTATTGATGCTCGTATCGGAACGTCGCGTCGTCTGACCGTTCGTCCGCGTAATTCAATCGTTCGTCCACGCCTACTATCGATCCACGTCATCGGACGCACGTGCCCGCCGGCGCGTTTGACCGCAGCTCTCGCGCGACATTGCATCAAGGCGGGCAGGTAGTTCTTCCACACTTACATCCGATTCCGTGTTCTTGGTGATGTTGCGCAGCCGATCGCGCAACTTGGTTGCCCGCGCGACCTGAATCTCCGCTCGCTCCAGTTGTTCGCTCAACAGGTCGGGAAGCGAAGTTCTTCCCTCCATCGCTTTCCGTATTTCATGAAGAGAGAATCCGAGCTCGCGAAGCGCCAGAATGTGATAAACCCTTCTAACGCTTTCACAGTCGTAAATCCGGTGACCACCATCCGTACGCTGCGAGGCGGCAAGCAATCCCGTATGCTCATAATGACGCAGCGTGCGCACCGTCACGCCGGTCGCCTCCGCAAGTTCGCCGATGCGTCGCCAACGACGCCTGAATGGTGTAGGTCTGGTCATGTTACTCAGTTTTCAAACCTACAACCTAACGTCACGTGAGGTTCAAGGGGTTTTGGCGCCTCGCAGAGCTTGTCGCCAACTTTTCGATCGCAATATCGAACTTCGCCTTCCGAGGAGCGCCTCAGCAGGCGGACATGACATGCAGAATGCACGCCACCACACTGCGGTGCAGACGTCGAATGACGCCGTCATGGATCTATCCAAAGAATAATTGAACCTTTGCTCGGCTACACCACAGACGCAATGGCCACCATCAGCCTCTTTAGGAGGATCAGTTCGGCCTCACCGGCGGCTGTACGTCCAAGCACAAGCTTAGCGATCTCCGTTTGATTGATGGGAGTTCGCATACTTGCCGGCAGCGCCGCCACCGCCTCATCAAAGATCTTTCCTAAGGTGGAAAGGTCTTCCGGATCGAAAACACCACCTCGTACCTGCAACACTTTCACCGTCTCTCCTGTCAAACACAACGCCAGCGGGTCGGCTCCTTGCAAGGGCGTTTGGCTGCGTTAGGGCAAAAAGAAGACCGACCTGCGGCGCGCGACCAAACGCAGGTCGATCTGTCGCTCGATGCAACATGAAAGCGCACTGGCGCGATGAAGGCGCGCAAACGCAATATCGACTGGATTTTGCGGCTCGATCTACATGGCGGAGTGGTTCATCGCCCTAGCGCAGCATCTGCACCAATCGTGGGCGAAATTTATGCGCAGAGATTGCGCAATCATTCATCGCGCAACCTCATTTTTTCAAAGCCTTCGTGGACATTTTGATTTTGCTCGCCCCGAATCGTCTTGCTCTTGATGAACGAGCCGAAGATTGAACAGTTATCGAGCACCTGACGCGCTAAGGCATGCAATGCATCTCGGGCGCCTGAAACACAAGGCGGTATACAGCGGAATTTGCTCGATCTATCAATCAAGTCAGGGGACGTACCAACCACGGGCACAAGCGCGCGCCGATTGTTCGATCGGACCCGTCCATTGCTTGTCTTTAGAACGAGACGATGCGCAGAGAGACGGTGCGCGGAAGTTAGGTCACCAGACCCGATCTGGTTTCCCGGATTGCATTCAAACAGAATGCTGCTACTAGCGGATCGCCTGCAGTCTTGGGCGGCACCAGCATAGCATCACGATGCGACACTTCGGCATCGTGCAGCGAGTCGAGCGGCTCACGGGCCTCTCCGCAAACCACAAGAGCATGACCAATATGTACGGCAACTCGTTCAGAACAGAAAACCGCTCTCGACGAGCAGAACAAGAATAAAGTTTTCGACTTGGCGGAGCCATGCGGTCGCGGACCGACCGGTGCACGGGTCTCTGGCGCGGGCTTACGGATCCCTCTCGAATGAATTGATTGACTAGAGTCTATTCAGTTTTGGAATTCACATGGAGCTTCGGACACTACGCACTTTCGTGGAGGTCGTACGGCAAGGCGGGTTTTCCAAGGCCGGCAAAGTCGTATTCGCGACCCAGTCGACCGTCAGCAAGGCGGTCAGGCAGCTTGAGGACGAGATTGGCGTGCCGCTGCTTGATCGGATCGGCCACCGTAGCAAGCTTACTGCTGCCGGCGAAATTGTTTATCGCCGTGCGATCAGGCTACTGATGGAACGGGACGATCTGATTTCCGAACTCGGCGATCTGCGCGGTCTAAAATGCGGCATTCTCAAGCTCGGTCTTCCACCGGTGGGTAGCGGCACTCTGTTCGCAAAGCTATTTGCGATCTACCGCGAACGCTATCCAGGCATCGATATCCGGCTCGTGGAGTACGGAAGTGAGCGGCTCGAGGAGGTTTTGCTATCAGGCGAGATCGAACTTGCGGCCTCGCTTCTCCCCGTGTCGGAAGGCTTTGAATGGCAGGACGTCAAACGCGAGCCGCTCACTGTTTTGCTACCGGTTGACCACAAGCTTTCGCGGTGCCGATCTCTCGATCTTCCGGCATTGCGAGACTTTCCGCTCATCCTCTTCGAAGCTGGGTTTGCATTGAACCGCGTGATTTTGGACGCCTGTCAACGGCACGGCTTCGAGCCGCGTGTCGTCGCGCGTAGCAGCCAGATTGATTTCATCGTTGAGCTTGCTGCGACGGGCATGGGGGCCGCCTTTCTGCCACGGATGATCGCAGAGCAACGCAAGCATCTTTCGATTGCTCGGGTACCGCTCGAAGAAGCCGATACTGACTGGCACATTGCAATGATTTGGCGCCGCGGCGCCTATCTGTCGCATGCCGCCAGGGCTTGGCTCGATCTGGTGGCTTGCACGCGCGGCGATGATCATTCCGGCAGCGACTGAATTGCAGTCGAACAATTCATTTCCACCATATCGCGCCGCGACGTAGATACGTCTGCGAGACGTTCGCGCTTCGCTAAGCCCCGGACGAAATATGCGCCATGGCACAGACTGTCGCAGATCAGTTCGCCAACACTCTTGCTGAGGTGGGGGTCAGGCGCATCTATGGAATTGTCGGAGATAGCCTGAATAGCCTTACCGATGCAATCCGCCGACAGGGACGCATCGAATGGATACACCTCCGGCACGAGGAAGTGGCTGCTTTCGCGGCCGGTGCCGAGGCACATCTGACAGACAAGCTCGCGGTCTGTGCCGGAAGCTGCGGGCCGGGCAATCTACATCTCATCAACGGCCTATTTGATTGTCATCGTTCGCGCGTGCCAGTGCTCGCGATCGCGGTACACATTCCGTCGGCAGAGATCGGTGCCTCGTATTTCC
Organism: Bradyrhizobium sp. UFLA05-125; assembly: GCF_059803515.1. Lineage (NCBI taxonomy): Bacteria > Pseudomonadati > Pseudomonadota > Alphaproteobacteria > Hyphomicrobiales > Nitrobacteraceae > Bradyrhizobium > Bradyrhizobium sp. UFLA05-125. The sequence continues at coordinate 55,063 of NZ_JBANBJ010000051.1, forward strand.
AGGAAAGCCACCCGGAGATCATCTTTAAAGAATGTAGCCACTATTGTGAGCTGGTTTCTGGGGCCAATCAGATGCCACTCATCCTTGAGGCAGCCATCCGCGAGACTATAGGAAAGTACGGCGTTTCCGTTGTTGTCATTCCTGGTGACGTCGCGCTTCGTCCTGCGCTCGATGCGCCACGGCCCAAGCCCGCTAGTTTGTGGCCTCCACAGCCGGTGGTCTTGCCGACGACCGCCGAACTCGATGGCCAAGCTGCAATGTCGATGGCGCAGGCAATCGGGGCACAGGCCACGCATCCCCACCGACAGGTGATTTCTCTCTCGGGCGACGGCGGCTTTACGATGTTGATGGGCGATTTTCTGAGCCTGGCACAACTTAACTTGCCGGTGAAAGTCGTCGTCTTCAATAACGGTGCGCTCGGCTTCATCGAGCTCGAACAAAAATCGACTGGATTTCTGAACTTCGGGACCAAGCTGCACAATCCAGACTTTGCCGAAATTGCCAGGGCCGCTGGCGTTTATGGGGTGCGCCTTGAACATCCCTCGGAGGTAGAGGACGGCATCGCCGCAGCGTTCGCGTATGACGGACCAGCGTTAATCGATGCCGTTGTCAATCGGACCGAGCTCGCCGTGCCGCCTTCCGTGACGATGGAGATGGCCAAGGGCTTTTCTCTGTACATGCTCAAGGCGATCATGAACGGCCGGAGCGACGAAGTCGTCGATCTTGCCAGGACCAACCTCTGGCGCCGAGCCAAGGAAAACCGTGTAGCGCCCATTGCACGTACCGGGTTGAACAAGCGTCAGCGGCATAGCCTGAAGGCGACGCCGTTGCGACATCCGCTTGAGATCAAAACACCAGGGCTAACTGACGAGTTGGCGTCGGTCGACTTCGATCGCTTTCGGGCACGCGATACTATCGACTGCAACGTCGCAGGCGACGTTCAGCGCATTGTGCATGTCCGCGATCAACTCGTTGGCACTCTCCAGGCCCGCGTGGATGCGAATCAGCGGTCCTGCGAACGGAAGCGCGGCTTCCGTTCGCTTTGGTGGCTCGACAAGCAACGCGAGGCTCTCGTACCCGCCCCAGGATAGACCAATTCCAAAGAGGCGCAGGGTACCGAAGAGAACTGAAAGTTGCGGCCGCGACATTGGTTTTAGAACAATCCCGAAGAGTCCACTGGCGCCCAGAAAATCCCTCTTCCAAATGGTATGGCCGGGATCGTTGGCAAGGGCGGGGTGCAACACTCTGTCGATAGCTGGATGCGTCTGCAGGCTTTGCGCGAGAACGAGGCCATTTTCCCAATGCCGATTCATGCGCAGACCTAGAGTACGCAATCCCCTCAGTCCCAGATAGATGTCATCCGGCCCGCCGAGTTCGCCGAAATGCTGCGCAGTTGACTTCAATGCGGGCCATGCCGCTTCATTCGCAGTGGCAACGCCAAGGAACGCATCGGAATGGCCAACGATGTACTTCGTCGCAGCCTGGATCGAAATGTCGACCCCGTGATCAAATGGTCTGAAATACAGAGGTGTTGCCCACGTATTGTCCATGATCACAAGCGCGTCCGATTGATGTGCAACCGCTGCGAGTGCCGGCACATCTTGAACCTCGAAGGTCATGGACGATGGCGATTCCAGATAGATGGCTCGTGTATTCGCGTTGATCTTTGCTGCCAGTTCTGACGGCTCCGTTGGACAGAAATACTGTGCCTTGATCTGCAGCGCCGCAAGAACGTTGTCCGCGAAGGCTCTAACAGGCGCGTAAACGCCGTCGCTGATCAGAACATCATCGCCCGCCTTCAAACACGCAAGCAGCGAGTGAGTGCAAGCAGACTGCCCGGATGGAAAGAGAATCGACCGAAATCCGCCTTCTAGTTTGCAAACTGCGGCCTCAAGCGCGCGAGACAGGGGCGAGCCGAAGCGACCGTAGCTAGGATGGTCTTTGTTCCGATCGTCCCAATCCTCCAAGGTTTCCGAAACAATGGTAGAGCCGCGATAGATCGGCACATTGACCATCCCGGCGTGTTCTGCCGGCGCACGACCGAGGTGACAAAGTAGAGTTTCCGTGTCTCGTACGATGTTGTCGTCGTTCAGATCCTTCATGACAGGTTCTCTTCCGTCGCATTCCGCTCTGGTCGTGGCATGTCGTCGCACCCGAGTCATCAGCCCTGCGTCAGCTGCATTGCAGGTGCAACAACAATGCCAATCTTGGCCAATTCTACTGCGACTGCATGTCGGTGACGTCTCTCGAGCGATGAATGACGATCCAATACGACTCTGAGCTATTGCGTTCGCGCAATTGCGATGGAGTGGATCACTTTGTTCTTTGACCAGATTATTTGTGGCTTGGCGGTTTGGTCCGCCCTTACCGCGGTCGAGTCACGTTGTAGCGAGTGAGACACATTGTCCGAAGACCATCGAAACCCCTTGAAACGAACGTAACGTCAAGTTGTACACTACCAGAATTGGTAGGACATCGGGGCCTTCAATGACGTTCGAACGAGGATTGTGAATGTCTCAAACGCAGTTGTTTGCGCCGCGCCAGTTCGTCACCCGCCTCGATCACTTTGGAGGAGCCCGGGAGCATCTTGTGTGTCCTCAGGAGAGCGGCCACGCATCACGGGCCCCAAGGGGCGGACATGCTTGAGGTCCGCCATTGCCGACCAGGAGACACTGTTCTGTCCGAATTCACCGCCGACAGCCTCTATCGAGAAATCGATGCGGTACTCCAGTCCCGTCATAGGCGTCCGCTGGGGTTGAAGAGCGATCCAAGTTGCGCATTTTCCTTCGCTTGACACGCCGAAGCGCACAATCCGACCGGATCGCCCCCTCGCAAAACACGATCGGGTCTACACAAGTTGCAGTTTTGCTATACACTTCATGCAACTGTTAGGATATCCATCTAAATACGGATGAAGCCCTGGGCCGTCTGACTGTGAAGAGGCAAGTCGGCCTGTTGGTGCGCAAGCACGTGAGCCAAGCACCAGAGTGTCACTCAAATCGGACAATCGCCATGCTCAGAACCCATGCTTTTCGACGGAGCGACCACATGTCAGACGCAAGGCTGCTAAGCGCACTCTCGTCCCTTTCACACGTGGCAAAACAGCTAGACGTTCCGCCGCCCGCGCCCGCCGCGCTTGACGCAAATTGCGTCAAACTCAGCATGAACGAGAATCCATTCCCGTTACCGGAAATCGTCAAGCAAAGCGCGATCGCGGCCCTTGAGCAGCATTATTTATATCCGGAAGATGATAACGCCGGCTTGAGAGAAGCGGCTGCCTGTGCCTACGGTCTCTCTGCCGATCAGGTGATTGCTGGGAACGGATCGTCCGAACTTCTCGGTCTCATCTACAAAGCGTTCCTCGCTCCAAACGACACCGTGGCGATGATATCGCCGGGGTTTTCGTTCAACCGCAAGCTCACCATGTTGCACGAAGCTCAATTTCTGGAGATCGAGTGGGGTAAGGCCCATTCCCTACCGACGCACGAACTGCTTTTCGGTCCAGCCAGAGACGCCAAGTTCATCGTGCTAGCCAACCCCAACAACCCGACAGGAACATTCGTTCCGATCGCCGACATCGAAAGGCTCGTAGCGCAATCGGACCGACTGATCGTCCTTGACGAAGCGTATGTCGATTTTGCGCCTGATAACGGACTACGGCTCGTTAACCGGTATTCAAATGTTCTGCTGCTGAGAACATTCTCGAAAAGTTATGCCACCGCTGGCCTTCGCATCGGCTTCGGCTTCGGTCACCCCGAGCTCGTTGGCAGGCTTCGTGCCATGCAGAACCTCTTCAACATGAATGTTATTGGTCATGCGGTCGGCGCGAGCATCATTGCACATCGATCCGCATTCGATGACAACCATCGACAAATCGTTCTTGAAAGGGAGCGAACGACAATTGAGCTATCAAAACTTGGGTTCACTATACTGCCTTCCCAAGCCAACTTCGTGCTAGCCCGCGTGCCTGAAGGACACGATGGGACCTGGTGGCAGGCCGCGTTGCAGAGGCAGAACGTGCTTGTTGCCTTCTTCCCCGAAAACGGTCTCGAGAATTTCATTCGCATTACAATCGGCACGGAACGGCAAATGGATACGCTTCTTTCAGCCGTCAGTGACATCTCGAGATCGTCACTCTGAAGCCAAGCCGACAGCTCTCCCGCTGCAATTCTCGAGGTGGTCAAGTGAATAATACCTTTTCCTCAACATTGGCGTTCGGCATTTTCGATCATCTGGACGCGGATGGTCGTGATCTCGCCCAACAATATGCCGATCGCCTTCTGCTCGCCGAGGCATGCGATCGCCTGGGGTTCTATGCCTATCATCTAGCTGAGCACCACTGTACTCCACATGGCAGAAGCCCCTCGCCGAATCTGTTCTTGTCTAGCGTCGCCCAACGCACAACCCATCTTCGCATCGGGCCGATGGTCATGCTGCTTAGCCTTCATCATCCGCTACGGGCATTTGAAGAGGCCTGTATGCTGGACCACTTGAGCGGCGGCCGGCTTGAACTCGGGATCGGACGCGGCTCCCTGCCGGTTGAATTGGGATATTTCGGGGTCAGTGCAGATGCGGCGCCAGCGCGTTACGCAGAAGCCAGCGAAATTCTTGTTAAAGCCATGCGAGGTGGTCCCCTCTCTTATGAAGGCAACCATTTCCAGTTGGACGACGTTCCACTGATGCTAACGCCTCATCAGCGGCCACACCCGCCGACATGGATCGCCGTAAATCAACCAGGCTCGGCAAGCTGGGCCGCTGAGATCGGCGCGAATATCGCCAGCGTTGGACCTTCATCATCGGTTCGAAGGGTAACTGACGCATACCGCTCGCATCGAGAGCAACACTCGGACCCGAATGGTCAGTCTCCGTTCCTTGGCTTGCTTCGGATGGTCGTGGCTGGAAATTCGGAAGCAGAGGCTTATTCACTCGCAGAGCCTGCTTACGATCGGTGGCTCGACAGCTTCAAGTTCCTTTATGATCGCAATGACATCCCAACTCCATCAAACCTGCCCTTGACCTTCGATGCAGCAATCGAGAGTGAGTTGTGCGTTGTCGGCACGGCCGCTTCGGTACGACAAACGCTCTTTAATCATCTGGAGGAGGCGGGTGCCAACTATCTTCTTTGCCAGCTCGCATTTGGTGATCTTTCCCTAGATGCTTCATTGAACACTGCAACCGTCATTCGGTCTGAAGTCGTTGCTGGCGTTGGCCAAACATGAGGCCCGTCGTCCGTGGGTGGAGATCGAGTAGTTGCAGGCGTATCCTATGAGGTTAGCGCTGGGCCATGACGTTAATCTATTCATTGCGCAGCCGCGCTTCACACCTTTGTCTTGGTCTGATTTTCGGTGGCGCCGCTGCCTAAAACGCGGTCCGTCATGTCATTTTGCTTCCGATCAACAGCCGAACCGGGCCGTATCCAGCCTCGCTTGCACATTTCCCGAACTGGAAAGCGCGCGCGGAGCTTCGCAGCTCGGGCGATCGTGTCGTCGCCTGGAGGCACTTTTGAAAGTTGCCACGCCGTTTCCAGGTTCATCCAAAACTGCGGGGACGTTCCCAGCGCAGCAGCGAGATCCGCCGCCGTTTCGGGCGTCACGCTGCGCTTTGCCAGAATGATGTCATTTACGAGCTTCTGGGGTCTTCCGAGAATTTCGACGCACTCCGTTTGCGTCCACCCTCGTGGCTCGAGCTCGTCTGCCAAAAATTCCCCGGGAGGAAATACTTCGGCAGCTACCCTGTGTGCCATCTCGATTTCTTCCTCGTAGTGATGATCCTCGATGCCAATGACTTTGACCACCTTCCTGGGAGCCTCCCCGATTAGCTCCACGATCAGGCGCCACTACTTGGTTAGCTGTCGCCACAAGACAGAGGGCAAGATCAGAGCGCCGAACTCGCCACCGAGCGCCGACGTTCCTACACCCTTCCCTTGGCGA